>JAXFQM010000202.1:0-4182 GCA_034178965.1 Bacteroidales bacterium
TTAATGTCTGCCTGGAAAAAAACAAACTTTTTTCACAAAAACTGTTGCATGTCGAAAATTATTCGTAACTTTGCCTTTCAAATATTCCTATTTGAAATCAAATATCTAATTAATTATAAGTATCTTATGAAAAGCAAAAAAGTACTTCTCGGCTTAATTCTGGCTGTTTTTGCGACTTCTGCCGGCGCTGTAGACGCCCAAACGAAGGCAAACTACCAGAATGATCGCTTAGTCGAAATTGGTCCCGACAATATCGGCGGCCGTACCCGCGCTTTGATAGCCACTGGCCAAGGTGAAAGCATGACGCTCTACACAGGCGGCGTTGCTGGCGGCCTATACAAAGCAACCAATAAGAGCAATTGGGAATACATCCCCTACTACGAGAACAGCAAAGAAGTAACCCTTCCCATCACAGACATGATTTTAGCCCCCGACAATAAGATATACATCGCTACGGGTGAAGGAAACTTTGAACATGCCAGCAACCAAAAACCCATGGCGCCGAAAGGGCGCGGGCTCTTCGTGTACGACCCCGCCACGGGACACTATGCCCCCATCGCTGTCACCAATCCCGCCACCAACCCAGAGTTCAGCTATGTTAACCGTTTGGCAGCCGTAGCACGAAACGGCAAAATGTTTCTCTACGTAGCCACCACCGAAGGCCTTTACCGCTGGAAGATAGATTTGAACGGCAATGGCAGCGAACTGAATACCAAACCCGCCCAGGTGCACAACGGTGCCGTGCAGGACGTGGAATTGGTTTCTGGCCTTAACATTGGCTTCTTCACCTCCGGAGAACGTCTCTACAAAGTGAGTTCCCTCGACACCGAAAGCCAAGAAGTGGACATCTCCTCCTCCAACGCAGCCTTCGGCGAAAAAGCCAAGCGCATAAAATTGGCCACGGCCGTTTCCAATAACCGCCTATTTCTCTATGCCTTGGTAGCCGACAGCGTAGGCATGCTGAAAGGCGTATACCTAACACACGACCAACAACACTGGACCGCGCTGACCACCGCCACCGTTACCCCATTCACCACCAACCACAATGGCGAAATGAACCTCAGCCTCGCCATAGACCCCTACAACCATAGCCGCATCATCATAGGCGGCGCATCCCTGTGGGTGGGAGAAGGATTTGTCGAAGGCTCCAACTACATTTGGAATAAAGTATCTCTCAACGAAGACGAACTCAATGGCGGCAACTACATGGCCATGGTGTATTCCAACAGTATGTTCGTGCATAGCGGCATACATGCCATTGTGCCATACGTTACTGGCGAAGGCTACAACGTGGACTACTTTATCACCACAGACGGCGGTGTGTACCGCACCAACAAAGACTTCAACTCATTCGTTTCCTTCAACAAAGGACTGAACATCACACAAATAAACCATCTTGCCGTTGCCCCTGACGGTTCCATCATCAGCGGCGCCAACAACAACGCCGCGCCTTTCATCGAGTCTCGCATGGCACACCACGAAGGCCCCGTGAACAACACCTGGTACGACAACACCACCTCGATGAACCACATTGGCAACGTGCTGTGGATGGGAAGCGGCAGCAGCGTAGCCGCCTCCATGTTCCAACAAGTGAAACCCACCAGCCGCCGCGGTCTCTTCATCTCCTCCAACGGAGGCAACTTCGGACGTGGATATAGCGATTACTCCGACTTCACCAACACGCAGACTTGGACAATACGCACTTTCTTCACCGGAGACAAATTGGCCAAGGCTGGAGAGTTACCCAAAATGGTTCTTTGGGAAACCGCTAACAACACTGCATGGAACGACAGCGTCACTTTCACCATCGACACCATGAACACCATCATTCGCGATGGAAAGGAAATGCAAATTACTGGTAACCTCGTCATCAAGCCTGGCGACATATACATGGTACCCTCCATTGCACACTTCCACTATCCTTTCCCCTACACTTTCACCAAATCTTTCAAAGTGAAGGACCAATTGACGCACAAAACGCACAACCCCATCGCCAACCGTCTTTTCATCACGGGCGAAGATCTCACGGGCAACGACTTGGTGCTGATGACCGCGCAAGCTACCGACTACCGCAAAGTGTACGACACTGCCTATGCCGAAAGTACACGAATGGCTTGGGCCTTGGTCTACAAAAACAAATGGGGATATAACATCACCAACATCGCCGTATCGCAAGATGCCGACTGTCTCTTCATAGCGCTTGTAGACCCCAAAACCAACGACAACTTCATCTATCGCCTACGTGGCATCAGCAAGGCCGACGTCAACAACCCCTCCAACATGAATGCCGACCTAATTTTTGACAACGAAAACGTCTTGTACAACCCCACGCGCATCACACAATTCGACACCTTATTTAATGGCAGCGTATACCGCTTCCACCGCCCCATCACCTCGCTTTCCATCGATAAGCGCAACGGACAAGACCGCTTGCTCGTTACCTTCGGCGGCACCAGCACAACGGAAAGCAACATGATTATTTTCAACGACGCCACTAAGGACAATTATTCCGCCGTCGCCAAAAACGTGGCCAACAGCGCAGAAGGCTTCGGTATGGCCGACCCCGTTTACAGCGGCATGATAGAATACACCTCTGGAGCCGTCTATGCCGGCACCGAAAAAGGCGTGTTCGTTGCATCACAAAACTCTTTCAACGGCACACCCGTCTGGAACACCTACGGCGCTTTCAACGGAGTACCTGTCACCAGCATGGTGCAGCAGACCAACACGCTGAAGAAAACCAGCGTAACCACCCACGCCGGCATCAACGTTGAAAAGCACGTCTTCGCCAAAACCAAATACCCCTTTGCAATGTATTTCGGCACCTACGGACGCGGCATTTTCATGGACATGACCTATGTTACTGACACCGTAAACGAAGTGGTAGACAGCAACGATTGGGTGGGCATCACAACCGTGAACCACGGCAACAACAGCGTGAAAGTGTATCCTAATCCCGCAGTAGACCAAGCCTCGCTCGACATCACCATTGTTAATGACGGGCAAGCCATCGTGAACGTCTACGACATTAACGGACGCCGCGTCATAAGCGAAAGCCTCGGACACTTGAGCGCAGGCAGCCACAACCATGTGCTCAACTGCAACAATCTGGGTCACGGCATGTACTTGGTCAACGTGATTGTAGGCAACAAAGCCGCTACCTCTAAACTGATTGTTAGATAAAAATAATTTGATATAAATAAAGAGGTACCGCTGCCAAAGTAGTACCTCTTTTTTTAATAATAGCCACTATGGACAAAAACCTTGTAAAGGAACTAAAATGGCGCGGCATGATACACAACATGATGCCTGGCACCGAAGAGCAACTTCAAAAAGAAGTCACGACAGCATATGTGGGCATCGACCCCACGGCCGACTCTCTCCACATAGGACATCTTGTAAGCATCATGCTGCTTAAGCACCTGCAATTGGCTGGGCACAAACCACTGGCCGTGGTGGGCGGCGCCACGGGCATGATTGGAGACCCCTCCTTCAAGGCCGCCGAACGCAAACTGCTAACAGTGGAAGAAGTGCAGCACAACGTGCAGTGCATCAAGCGTCAACTGGAGAAATTTCTGGACTTCGACCATCCCGTGAACGGGGCGGAAATTCTAAACAACTACGACTGGATGAAAGATTATCTATTCCTTGACTTCATCCGCGACATTGGCAAGCACATCACAGTAAACTACATGATGGCCAAGGACAGTGTGCAAAAACGTCTCGAAACAGGTCTCAGTTTCACTGAATTTAGTTACCAGTTGATGCAGGCATACGACTTCCTCCTGCTCCACCGCACCAAGGGTTGCAAGTTGCAAATGGGTGGCAGCGACCAATGGGGAAACATTACCACTGGCACGGAACTTATTCGCCGCATGGACGGCGGCGAAGCGTTCGCGCTCACCTGCCCACTTATCACCAAAGCCGACGGCACAAAATTTGGCAAGACGGAAGGAGGCAACATTTGGCTCGACCCCAAAAAGACCAGCCCATACAAGTTCTACCAATTTTGGCTGAACTGCAGTGACAAGGATACGGCGAAATACATCCGCATCTTCTCCCTCTTCACGGCGGACGAAATAGCCTCCCTACAACGGCAACACGAAGAGGCTCCCGAAATGCGCTTCCTGCAAAAGGCCTTGGCCAAGGACATCACATGCCGCGTGCATAGCAAAGAAGACT
>JAXFQM010000007.1:0-9973 GCA_034178965.1 Bacteroidales bacterium
GGACATGGCAGACTTGGCGTTGGAAATGAAGAGACTGGGCTACCGCTTGGAGCAGATACAGGATTTTACGCCCACGCCAATGACCTTGAGCACGGAAATGTACTATACTGGCATAGACCCCGAAACCATGCGGCCCGTATATGTGGCTGTTAGGCCGGACGAGAAAAAGCAGCAAAACGACCTGTTCTTTTTCTATAAGAAAGAACTTCAAGGCAGCATACGCCACCACTTGCAGCAAGCGGGGTTGTCCAGTTATATTGCAAGACTGTTCCCAAGTAATCCGAAAAAACGGTAGAAGAGAACCATACAGGCAAATTTACCTGTTGTAGAATAACGTCAAAGGCTAATTATGAACAAACCTGGCGCCATGCGCTGGTGGCAAGGTGCAATAAGGCAGTGCCGTGCCGTCTTGGAGAAGCCCTCGCGCCGCTATTCCGCAAATAGGTCGACGAATACAAACTTCCGGCCGTCAAAGAGACCTTTGTCTGTAAGTTTCAGTTCTGGAATGACGGGCAAAGCCATGAACGACAAGGTCATGAATGGGGCGGAGAACGTGCACCCCAAGGAACGGGCTTGTATTTTAAGCCCTTTGTAGGCTTTGGCCACTTTCTCGGCGGAATGGGGGGACATGAGGCCCGCAACGGGAAAGGGGAGAGTTTCCACCTTGTCTCCGTCGCATGCTGCTAAACCGCCTTTCAGCCTTATCAGTTCGTTGAGGGCGCGAACTATTTCTTCATCGGAGCAGCCCACGGCAATGAGGTTGTGGCTGTCGTGCGCAATCGATGAGGCTAGTGCTCCGCGCCGTAAGCCAAAGCCTTTCACAAAGGCGATGGCAGGCTTTGTGGCGGGTTCGTAGCGATTGAGGACAACGAGTTTCAAGAGGTCACGCTGCACATGGGCCTTGGTGTGTTCACCCTCAATAAAAGGGGCAACAAGTTCCTCTTTGGTGAAGAGTTCTCCTTCTTTGGCAACCATCACGCGCATTTGCGTACCAGGAGTGCGGGGCGCGCCTACGGCGATATCTTTCGCCTTGATGGGATGCGCATTAAAAAGGTTGGGGTAAGTCTTCGTTTCGGCAGTCTTTTCTTCTTTGACCAATGCGTCCTCCCCTCTAATGAAGGAGTGCAGCACATGGAACTTACTGAAGTTGTCCACCACGATGAAGTCGGCTGAATCGCCCTCTTGCAACAAGCCTATAGGCAAATGGTAATGTTCTACGGGTTCCACACACGCCGCGTGCAGCACGTTCCAAAAGGGCATGCCTTTCGCCAAGGCGCGAATCACCATTTCGTCGATGTATCCCGATTGTAGTTCATCGGGATACATGTCGTCACTGCAGAACATTAGTCCGTTGCGATGTTGCGCCAAGAGTTTGTGGAGGGCATCGAAGTTTCTCGCTGCGCTACCCTCCCGTATCAGTATATCCATGCCCATTTTCAAGCGTTCCGCCGCCTCTTCAAAAGAAGTGCATTCGTGGTCAGTGGTGATGCCAGCGTCGATGTAGGCCTTGGCATCGTTTCCCCGCAGCCCGGGAGCATGGCCGTCAATGGCTTTCCCCACGCTTTTTGCGGCCGCTATTTTCGCCATTGTATCAGGCTCCTTGTTCAGCACGCCTACATAATTCATCATTTCTGCCAATCCCACGATTTCTGCGCGACCCAGTAGGCTTTTCACACCCAAACTATCTATCTTTGCTCCCGCCGTTTCAAAAAAGGAGACGGGAACGCAACTGGGAGCGCAAAAGTAAAAGTGGAACAAAGCGTCTTTGGCATCATTCAGCATGAATTCTACCCCTTCAATGCCAAGCACATTGGCAATCTCGTGTGGGTCGCAAATGGCACCAATGACGCCGTGTCTTGTCGCCAAAGGAGCATAGTTGTGGGGCAAAAGCAGGGTGCTTTCTATGTGAACGTGTGCATCGATGAGCCCAGGCATTAAATAGGGGAGGGACTGTGAGGCTTTTTCCAAGGGTTCGATATGGGAGATGCGGCCATTCGATATTTCGATGGTTCCGTCGTAAAGACGTTCGTTCTTTACGTCCACGATATGTCCAGCAATATTCATTTCATTATTAGGTTAGTAGACTTGTTCAACATGGATGGTTTCGCCGATGTAAAGCAGGTATCCCAACACATTTCGGTATCCCATTTCGGCTATGGCATGGCAGTATTTTTTTACTTGGTCGGCATAGAGTGCGGAAGGAGCCCCTGTCTTGAAGTCCACCACATAGGTGGCCTCTTTGGCGATGGCTACCCGGTCGGGGCGAAGTTCGTGCCCGTCAAACATTAGAGGTAGTTCTGTGATGACGGTGTTGTCGGGGTTGAAAAAACGCTCGCAGTCGGGATGTGAAACTGTGGCCATGAGTTGCTCTAAGAGGCCGTTGCGGTCATCGTTGGGCAAATCGTTGGCCATGGCGTAGCGGTTCACCACGCTTACCAAGTCTTTGTGGGAACGTGTCTCCGACAGGATAGCGTGGATTTGCAAGCCGCGGCGAATGTGATGGCTGTGCGCACCGTCTATCAGTTCGTTGTTTTGCTTGGCAATAAGCAGCCTTTTTTTCCATGAGGGGAAAGACAAGGCTTGAAAGGAGGTTTGCAGCACCTCTTTTTCCATCGCAGGTTTGTGGCGAAATGCCAATTCACCCATGAAGTAGGCCGATAGGTCGTTATCAGGTGTCTCTTCAGGCATCTTGCTTGCGGTGGCTTCCTCTTGCATGAAAGTAAGTACTTGTTGTTGGAAAGACAGATTACTTTCATTCCTTGGCCTTTCGCAAAGCAGGAATAATGCCTCTTCCGCACGAGTGAGGGCGACGTATCGGCGATTTATTTCGTCTATTGCTACGGCGTTGGCCTCGTTGGTGCGTATCTTGTCGAAGCGGGTATTCTCGTCTTGCTTCAATTGGACAAGGCCCACCTCAATAAGTGAAAACTTGGCGTCCACGTCCACCCACAGTTGGTTGCTGCGAGGTGTGGCCAAAGGGAGGTAGTAGATAATGGCAGGGCACTGCAGGCCTTTCGATTTGTGCACGGTCATCAACTTGACGGCACCAGGGTCGGAGGGGGCGTTGGTAGCCATGTCATCCCATTTGTCGTCGAGATAATCCACGAATTCGGCAAGGCTTTGTGTGTGCGTGGTGCAATAGTGTGACGTGTAGTTAAGCAGAGACGCGCACATGGCAGAATCGATGGCTTGGACGTTATAGCGGCGCAGAAGTTCTTCCACAAGGTCGTATAGGTTGAGTGAATAAAGGAGAGGGGGCACAATGTCTTTAGGGGCGCCTATGGCGCAACGGTAGTAGTCAACCAGCATGTTGTTTGCCTTGTCGGAAGGGTTGAGCATTTGCTTTAGAAGGCAACGCACAAGGCGCACAGCAATGGAAGAAGCAAGCAAAGTACTTTCGGATGAGGCGACGCGCAGACCCTTTGCGCCGAAGTTCGTGGCAATCTCGCTCAAGAAGTTTTTCCGGTCGGCAAGAATGGTGATGTCGCCGTAAGCATATCCAAGCCCATCGTGTAAGTTTTGTACTATATCAGCCACCTTCGACAGCATTTCCTCTCGCTTGCAGAAAGTGGCTTCCACGTAGCCTCCTTTTTTGCGGTGTTCCTGCCATAAGGACGGTTTCTCCGTATTTTCGCCGATGTATATGCGTTGCAGCAGGTCATTCGCGGCATACTCGTCCCTTTTTACCAGTTTAGAGAAGAATTTGTTGTTGAAGCCAACAATGGTCTCCCTTGAGCGATAATTCACGCTCAAGGGTTCTTGGAAACTTATGCCAGGCAACTCCAACAAATTGCTGTGGGGTACTACGTTCTGTTCACCGTTGGGTTCCACATGTGGCAGGTCGATGAACTGCTTCACGTCGCCTTGGCGAAAACGGTAGATGGCTTGCTTGGCGTCGCCAACCACTAAACTGCGTTTCTTTTCGCTTACGCCGCCAATTATCAGTGGCAGCAGGTTGTGCCATTGTTCTTTAGAAGTGTCTTGGAATTCGTCGATGAGGAAGTGGTGGTATCTTTCGCCCAAGCGTTCGAAGAGGAACGGGGCGGGTTGGTTCTTCACTTCGTCGCTTACTTTGTGGCTCACCTCGGTGAGATTGGTGATTTCGTTGTCACGGAAATAGTCTGTTTCTATCTTGCGCATGATTCCCAACAGCGCCACGTTGTAGGTGTTTCCGATGAGAGCGCAGCGCGTGTTGTAGTCAGCCTGTCCATCTCTCATGTAATTAAGCACGTCCATGAAGGCTCCGTCCACGGGCGAAAGGGCAGCAGAGGTGGCATCGGTTGCGTTGTTTGGGATGATGCTTTGTCTCTCGAGGATGTTGCTCAGCGTCTTGTTGGCGAGGGGTTTCCCTGTGGCGGCTATCTGCTCTACAAAATGGTAGATGCCTTTTGATTTGCCAGGGAAGTCTTTTTCCTCAAGGGCTTGTGTGTCAGCGGCGGAAAGGGCCTTGACAGCCAAGGCTTTCAGGTTGTTTTCGTATTGTGCGTTGCTTTGCCATAGGTTTTCCCGGGAAATAAGGAAGTCGTCGGGTTGATGGTTTGAAAGCAGGTCAACGTATTTGCGTGAATTCTCCTTGAACAAGTGCTCCGCACTTGTCTTCAGCAGTTCCACGACGTTGTTGTTTTTGGCTTCGTTCATGCGTGCTTTGGCGTAGGCGCAAACTATTTTTGTGAGAGCCTCATTGTTTTGGGTTCCCACCAAGTTCATCATTGTGTCCACGATGTAGCCCGCAAGGTATTTGTTGTCCAGTTCAACCTCGAAGTTGCTGCTTAAGTTTAAGTCGTGAGCAAAAGTGCGAACCACGCGGACCATGAAACTGTCAATGGTGCATATGGAAAGGTCACTGTAGTTGTGGAGCACGGCGCTGCATACTATCTTTGCGCGCCGTTGCAGTTCGGCGGGTGTGATGGACATCTCGTTGCAAATCATGTTCGCAAGGTCGTCCATTTGGCCGCTGCTAATGGAGACCAATGCCTTTAAGATCCTGTCACGCATTTCGCCAGCGGCTTTGTTTGTGAAGGTTATGGCAAGGATACTACGAAAACGTTGTCGTAGCAGGGTGTCGCTCTTGGTGTTGAAAGCCATCAAGAGATAATGTTTAACCAAATTGAAGGTCTTTCCGCTGCCAGCGCCAGCCTTCAGGATGAGGAATGAGGGATCGGGCATGGAGATTGCTTGATTTCGGAAGGGAGGTTATTTGATTAATATGCAACTGCTAACGGGGCGCTCTCCCGCCTTGTCGAAACGGCCGTTGTCGCTTGGGTGGTTCACTATGCCGTACTTATTTGTCCAAAGGGTGGTGCTGCCTCCTCCGTCAAGGTTGATGGCATTGACACAACCTAGGTAATGTAGCGTCTTGGCAACTTCATGAAGCGTCATGCCTTCGCTTTGTTTTGTTCGTCCATCAACGGTGAAAAGGATGATGGTGCCATCGGCACGGCAGCCCAAGGCTGTGCGGTTGTGACGAACGGTGACGAAGGTGCGGTCCTGTCGTTGAGGAAGTATCTTATTGCTGATAATGAGCATGGGGCCAGCTGTCATGACGTTAGGCTCATCCCAGTCTCTTTCGGCAAAGCGGCCGCTGTCGGGAATGCAGAAAGAGAGTAGATTGTTGCTGTCAAGAACGAGACTGGCATATTGGTAATATTTGCGGTGTATAGTGTCTTTGCCAGGGGTGTTTTCTCCGATTTCTTTGCCGTTAATGCGCAAATAGCAGATAGGGTTGCCTTTGTCCATGTCAAAATAGGTGCCGTTAATGGCGGCGTGCGCGTGCGCGTGTGTGGCTTGTTTGCTTGTTGTCGTCAAAGAGTCGTTATGTATGAAAGCGATGCTTTGTGCCGCCGCTTTAGACACTTCAAGGTATGCTATGTACTGATTGGAAGCCATATAGGTCTTGTTGCGAAAGTGATGTGTTTTTAGCACCAAGCCTTCTCTCAGGCTGTCCGACTGCCACTGGGCATCAACAAGCGTGACCGAGTCGCGGTCAAGGTGCGGCGCTTTGTGTTGTGCGCAAGCGCAACACATGATGGAAACCAATATCCAAAATGAAGAGAGACCCTTAATATTCATGATTGATAATGCTGATGATATGCTCCCAATCCTGTTGCATCATACATTTGTAGTGCTTTTTGGGACATTGTTTGAAACCAAAGCGGCTGCATGGGCGGCAGCGCAAGGTGCATTCCATGTTGTGGTGAGGCGTGCGGAAAGGAAAAAAACCCATTTGCGGAGTGGTGCAGCCCCAAATGGCAATGATGTCCTTCTGGTAGGCAGCGGCGATGTGCATCATGCCAGTGTCTGGGGTGACGACGTTGGCGGCGTGGCGAATGAGGTTGGCGGATTGAGCAAGGGTAGTTTTGCCACAAAGGTTTACGGCATTTTCGGAGAAAGAAACGTCTTTCAACTGTTCCGCTTCGGCCTTTCCTCCCAGAAGAACGATCGTGCGAGGACTGCGCTGGCAGATGAGTTTCAGTTTCTCGACTGGGATTTGTTTTGTGGCGTGTTGTGCGCCGCATACCAATGCGACATAGTTCTCGAACTGCGGTTTCTCGTCGGGAAAAAAGCATTCCAGCCCCTTTTTGTCATCCTCAATCCCCAAGGGCTTCACGGCTTCAAAAAAGCGTTCCACTACGCTTCGGCCAGTGCAGCAGTCTTTTTTCAATACCACGCTGAGGATGCGGCGCAGGTCTTCTTTGGGAAACGCTTTGTGGCGAGTTCTCAACGCAAGGGTTATCCGGCGTGAACGGAGATTGCGTTGCAAGTCGACTACAAAGTCGTAATGTTCTTTTGTAAGTAGTGCGATGGTGTCTTTAATATCGTTATGTAGTGATATTACATGAGTTACGTGGGGATTGTTTTGCAATATGGTGGTAAAGGTAGGCTTTGTTAGGAAGTGCACCTCCGCACCTTTTTGCTGATGCAGGCAACGCAGTACAGGGGTGGTGAGGACAATGTCGCCGATTGAACTGAAACGAATGACAAGCACTTTCATTTTTCCTCTTTCTTTTGATATTTTTTCTTGAAGAGGTCTTTCCAGCGGTCAAAGTCGTGTGAATACTTCACGCCGGCGCCTTGCTTAAAGGGGATATCGCTGCGGGTATAGTCGTTAGTGTTGCTTCGGTTAAAGACGTACATGTGGAAGTGCGGGTTGATCTTATATCCCAGCAGCATGTCGCCGATGAGGTTGTTGCCAGTATTTAGCGACTGCACGTTGCGGGCCACGCCTCCAAAGCCGAAGGTGCTTTCGAAGTAGACCTTGTCCCAACTTTTGTTTACGTTCATGAGCACTTGGTCTGTGGTGAGTTCGGTGCCGGAAGTGACGTCAAAGTTAATGTCGGCAAACTCCACCATGTCGCTCACCACGCTGCCCAGCGAATTAGCCAGCAAGCTGCTGCCTCCCGAGGTGGACTGCGGTCCTCCAGCATTGGCGCTGTAGAATGACTTCATGAGCAGCAACGAAAAGGTTTGGTTTAACATGTCGTGCTCGCTGGTGCGGTCTATATAAGAAAATATTTCTTCTTGCAGGCTTTGGTCTGCATTGGGTAGGCGCAGGTCGAAATTGATGGCGGGTTCCTTTATGGTCCCGCTCACTGCAATCACATTTTGGACCTCTACCATTTGTTGTGAGTTGTCTGTGGAGAGCAGCCCTGTCAAGGTGCTGAGGTTGACGCGTTGTGTGTATAGGGCGGTGATGTCGAACAAGGCGCCGTCCAAGTTGCCGGGGAACGAAATCATGCTACCCTCCTCTATGGCGAATTTTTTTGAAAGTAGCCCAAGCAAGCCAACCTCCATAGTGCCGTTGTTGAAGACATAGTCACCAATAAGCGACAGCGGACTGGCACTGTTTAGGGCCAATTCCAGTTTGCCATAGCCAATGGCTTCCACATTGGCGTTTAGTTGTGAGTAGTCTATTGGGAAGGCAAGGCGCATGTCCGGCGTTATGTCCAACTCCACAGTAATACGGTGCTGTAAGTTGCTGCTTACTGTTGTGCGCTCGCGGCGTCCAATGTAGGTGTGTTTGGCGGGTTGAACAAACTGAATGTAGCCAGCCTCGTCCACCTTTTTCTGTTGGTCTATCAAGGCTACGAGGTGGCTGCCAGAGAGGGTGCTGGCCTTGATGTGTACCTCCAAGTCGTCAAGGGGACCTGTTGCTTGTCCGTCTATTTTTGCATTCAAAGTGCCATAATAGTTTCCGTCTTTGGGGGTAGTTGAGAGCAGTTGTATCTTATCCGACCGTAGGGAAAGATTGAGTGCCAGGTGATGCAGGTGGTCATGCCTAATGTTTCCATCCACGAAGGCTGTGCCATTATTGGGGTCGTGCAACGCGAAATTGGAAAGGACAATCTCCGAATCGTTGAAGGCGATGCTGTCGTGGAAGGAATACCTAACGCCAGTCATGGCTAATTTCGCCGCTCCGTTTTCTATATAGGCAGTGCCTTGTAGTTTAGGCTGCTTGGTTGTGCCGGTCAACCGGAAAAGCCCCCTTAAGGTTCCCGTCAATTCCGATGCAATGTCTTTAGCCAGGGGTTGTAGCGTATGAAGATTGAATTCGTTAAATAGAACCTCGAAATTAAGTCCTATTTGGTCATTTCTTGTCAGGTCAAAAGCCCCGCTGGCAGTGATGGGGGCAATGGTGCCGTTTTTGCTGTCCAAGGCGGTTGTAAGGAGAACGTCAACTTTTTTTTGCGCAGGGTCCCAGTTGGAACGTATGCGAGCAAAGCCCAAAGGCTGGCCGCCAATAGCGGAACTGTCTATCTTCAAGTCGGCAATAAGGTGGGGCGTGCTTGACAAATCCAGCATTTTCACGTCGCCGTTTATTTTACCATCTATGGTGAGGCCTGTAGTGGCCAGCAACGAAGAGAGCTGAGTCAACTTGAAGTTGGTGAAGTTGATGCAGGCAAAGTTGGCAGAGTCATTGTTGCGTTGCGCACGGAACTCCAGCCGTTGGTCCGCGCAATAAAACAGTAGGCTATTTACTTGCAGGGCACTGTCGCTGAATAAGATGGGAGAAGAATTTTGCAACAGCCATGCATTTTTGCCGAGGATTACCGTTCCTTGTCCCACGTTGAGCGTGTTTGTAGTGTCGCTGCTATGCATTTCCAAGGTGATGTCTCCGCTGTTTTTGGCGGCTACGTTCTTGGAAATGTTGTCCCATGTCCAATGCAGGTTAACTCCCTCGTTGCAGGTGGTGGCGATGACATCTACGTTTTCTTGCAAGTTTGATGAATTATGGGCAATGCGCTGGCTTGAGAAATGCAGGTTGTACTTGTCTCCCACTTGGTATGTGTTCACGCCAATGTCGTAGAGGGTTAGCGATGATATTGCCACACTGTCGCTGCGCAACACTAATTTCAATTGTTCTGCATAGTTGTAGGTGCCGTGCAGTTCTGTTCCTGGAGCCAGCATCACCTGTTTCATTAGCGGTGCAATGGCATCCAAGGTGTCCAGCCAAGTGACGTCGAAGTTGATGTTGTCCATGTCCAAAGGAAGAAAGACGCTGTCGGGCACTGTTTTTGGGGCGTAGTATTGTGGCAGATATTGCTGGCAAAAACGCTGCACTACGAGTGGGATGTCCCTATAGTTGAAATATCCGTTTATTTTTGCGTCCACGATGTCGTTGACCAACGATATATTCTTATAATTGGAAGCGTTGCGCACGTTCAGGGCCATACTTCTTATTTCAACGGGATCGTTGTTCAAGATAAGTTTGGTATTATCTATCACGGCAGTGCCATACAAACTTTCCAGGTTGTTTCCGGTGAGATGCACTTGCAGTTGTGTGCTGAATTGCGCGGTGGTGTCACCATCGCGTTGCCAAAGGCGCAGCCGTTTGAGGTCCAAATGGCGAAGGCTTGCGCTAACTTCGTAGTCCTTTATGCTGTCGCGTAAGTTGGCTGAAGCCCAGAGGATGCCGTTTATCAAGGAGTCTTTGAGGGCTACGTTTGCAGTGACGGTGCCCTTGTCGACGTGGACG
>JAXFQM010000017.1:0-3184 GCA_034178965.1 Bacteroidales bacterium
CGGCGACGACATCAATAAGGGTCTTGGCAACGCCGTGAAGATGCTCAACCGTTTGGTATGGGAGGCCACACGCAAGGTTGGAGCGCGCTTGTCCGTCTTCGAGGGCGGCAACTTGCGCAACGCTTTGGCAAGAGAAGCGCACGCCTTGCTCACTATACCAGAAGGTAATGAAGCCGATTTTAGGCTCCTTGTCAGCGAAATGGCCGAACAGCTTCGTTTCGAGTTCCGCAGCACGGAACCGAGTTTGCACGTGGAACTCAAAGAAGCCGCTATGCCCGCGCAACTTGTGGACGAGGAGACACAACGCAAACTACTTAATGTACTTTATGCCTGTGCTCATGGCGTGCTTGCCATGAGCCGTGAGATACCTGGTTTTGTGGAAACCAGCACGAACCTGGCCAGTGTGAAAATGGAGGACGGCAGTTTTCACATTTCCACATCGCAGCGCAGCAGTGTGGAAAGCGCCAAGCGCGCCGCAGCTGCCAAGATAGAGGCGACCTTCCTGCTGGCAGGCGCCAAAGTAAAGCATAGTGATGGCTATCCGGGATGGACACCCAATCCCGATAGCCGAATCCTTAAGGTGGGTGTGGATACCTACAGGGCTCTCTATGGCAAGGAACCTGTGGTGCGTGCCATCCATGCAGGCTTGGAATGCGGCCTAATAGGCCAAAAGTATCCCAGTATGGACATGATCTCCTATGGCCCCACCATGCGAGGCGTGCACAGCCCCGACGAACGTGTGGAAATAAAAACCGTGGAGATGTTTTGGAACCTGACCCTCGCCATCCTCAAGAATCTCAAGTAAAGCCATCGTGCTAAAAGCTGTCAGGCGACGTAAAAAAGAACAGGGACGGCAATCAGTAAAGTCCCCGTTTTTTTGCGAGGGAGCAGGAGATGCGGAGGTGATTGAGGGGAGCGACATGAAAATAGGGTGACGCGCCAAACCATAGAGAGTCTTGATGCACATACAGCCTCCCCCTATGCTTCCACACATGGCTAAGTTGGTAAAGACAAATAGCAATACTAATGGGAAAGCCTAACGTTAGGCTTTCCCATTGGTATTGTTGCATCCCCATCAGCCTCCTTTCAAAATTTCTTGTATACCGTTGTGTGAATGATGCGAAAAAGAGACGATGACGCAAGTCAGAGATTGCCCGTTCTTTTCTAATACTCTCTTGCATTCGCTTATCCTGTAGGATATTTCCAAAGCAGTCCAAAGGCTCAGAAAGACAGCAATCTCGTCTGCAAGTTCCTTTTTGTTCCTTCCCTTTCTTATTTGGCCGACAACTTTATGTGCAACTTAATTTTCTTCATCGCCCAGTTATAGTGGCTTGCGGTGGCCGATATGCAGTAGGCACCGAGCGTGGAGGTTCCCGTCCAATCAAAGGCACCTTTTGAAAAGAGTTCGTCGTTAGAAAAATCCATTATCAGGGCCATGGTGTCTTGGTGGCTCTTTTTCAACATGGCCATGGCGTTGGCCAGCGGCGTGTCTTGGTGTTTCTTCCAAAATTCCACATTCATCTGGGGGTAAGTCTTCCAGTTGTAGGGCTCGGGCAGAAACGGCCGGCGTTCACCGTTGCGATTGGCTACTATCCAGTTTCGCAAAAGCAGATGCCATTCGTGCAGATGCACAAGGACGTCGCGCAAGTTCTTGTCTCTGTTCCAGTGTGCTTCTTTGCCCGCCGCTGCCATTTCTTTGGCAAACGTTGCCCGTTGCATGTCGATACCCATTTTGTCGATGAGATTCCACATCTTATCGAATTGTTCGTTGGCCGATTGTATCAACTCAGCCTTTGAGGAAGCACGTGCCATAGGTGTAATGTGAATGTTTGGTGTCTAATATCGTTGTTTAAAAATAACGGGGCATATCGCGTTTTATTGTGCGAGAGACTGGATATATTCTGCCGTTCGCCATCGTCGTATGCTGTTCCCCAGCGGCATTACGGCACATAGGCGGCACACACCTCCTGCTTATCTCCGACCACGGTAGGAGGTAAGCAGGAGGTGTGTGCCGCCATCCTCCTTTCTCGGTGCTTGCGCAATGCTCCCGCTTCCCTCCCTACGTCGTCGCTGTGTGAAAGTCGGCAAAATAATAGGAAGGAGACGATACGCGCCTAACTTTCATTGGGGACGACGGCTGACTCATAGAGGAAATGGCCGTGGCGGGGACTATTGGCGCTTGCGCAGCAGTCTCGTGGAGATGGGCAAAAAGACGCAAATATATTAATAGGACATGTAGAAATATTTTTTTCATGCATGTGGTATTTTTTTCGTATATTTGCAGAATGTTTTGCACGGGAGTGTGGACTATAATTGGCTAAGAATTAAAATATAAAAACAGATAAGATAATGTTTGATTTCGTAAAAAAAATGTTTGGCGACAAGCCGACGCGAGATATGAAGGAAGTGAAGCCCTACTTGGATGCCATCAAGGAGGTCTATCCTCTGATAGAAAAATTGACTAATGACGAGTTGCGGGCAAAGACGATGGAGTTCAAGGAAAAGATACGCAGTGAGATAGAGGAAGAAGAGCAAGAACTTGCCACTTTGCGCCAACGCATAGAAGAGGAGTATGATATTCCTGTGAGTGAGAAAGAGGAGATATACCGCCGAATAGATGAATTAGAGAAACAAAGTTACGACAAGACACAAAAAGTGTTGGACAACATACTGCCTGAAGCTTTCAGCGTGATGAAAGAGACGGCGCGCCGCTTCAAGGAGAACGAAGAGGTGGAGGTGACCGCCACGGAACATGACAAGGCGTTGAGCGCCAGGTTGGACAGCGTGAACATCAGGGGAGACAAGGCTTATTACAAACACCAGTGGATGGCTGGTGGCAACTTGGTTACGTGGGACATGGTGCATTACGATGTTCAATTGATTGGTGGCGTGGTGTTACACGACATGGGGCACCACTACAGCGACGCAAACGACAAATTGAGCAAGGAACACAAGGGAAAAATAGCCGAAATGGCTACGGGCGAAGGCAAGACGCTGGTGGCCACATTGCCCGTTTACCTCAACGCGTTGCCCGGCAAGGGGGTGCATGTGGTGACAGTGAACGACTATTTGGCCAAGCGAGACAGTGAGTGGATGGGTATGCTGATGGAATTTCATGGACTAAAGGTGGATTGCATAGACAAATGGGAACCACATAGCGATGAGCGTAAGGCTGCGTACAATG
>JAXFQM010000055.1:0-7263 GCA_034178965.1 Bacteroidales bacterium
GAGGTGAGCATAGAGGGTTTGGAAACCATAACCATGGTTGATTTCCACAAGGATACCATATCCGCTGAAGCCTTTTGTGCGTCCCGTGGAGGTCACTGTGCCGTCGGCAGTGGCATAGACAGGGGTGCCTTTTTTGGCAGAGAGGTCCACGCCCGTGTGCCTCCTGCGGCTATGCAGTATGGGATGGTACCGGCTGCCGAAGCCGCTTGCTATGCGGCACTGTCCCTTGACTACTGGCAGGATGGCGGGCATGGCGTCGAAATGCTTTTGTTTATTCACGGCCATGTTGTATACTTCGTCGAGCGAGCGGCTTTCAATATAGAGCCGTTTCGTCAAGTCGTCCACTCGTTGGCTGGTGTTTTTCACCAACTCTGTGTTGTCATATCCCTCCAACTCTTCGTAGCGATCCACTCCGCCTATGCCGCTGTGCCGCACGTTGTCATCAATAGGTTCGGCTTCGAAGATGGTGCGGTACACATTGTCATCTCGTTGCTCGATATCGGTCAACACCTTTTCCGCGCGCGCCACGCGACCGTTTAGTTGCTTCATTTGGCGTTCGTATTGCGTTATCTCGCGCTTGAGACGCCGTTCTTGTGGCGAGTCGAAAAGGCGCAAGGCAAGGATATTGATTACCACCGCCAACACCACGCCGAATGCTACAGTAAAGGATACTTTCTTCAGCGAGTCGCGAATGCCCACAACCACTTTCTCGTATGACAGTGTGTGTGGGTTGAATTTATAGGTGTGCTTTTCCTTTTTCTTGCCAAGTAGTTTCTTAAAAAAATCCATGAGCATTTTTTTACGACGTGTGCACGGGGGATTACGTGGCTGCGACGCCATTTCTCAATAAAAATTATCAACCAAGTTTATTTGTGTCTGCCTGTTTCATCACTTCTCCCAGCGCGTCAACAAAATTCTGCGCGTTTAAGGGATTGCTGCACAATATGTCGAGATCCATTTCCGGGATGGATATTTGTGCCATCTTTCCGTTGCTGCTGATGCCATAAAGGGTGCTTGTTGCGGCGCCCTTGGCAGTATTGCGTCTGTGGCGCAAATTCTTTTCGTCAAAGACCATTCCGTTGCCCTCGCTTAAAGTGTTGAGGTCAATGGGTTGGTAATTCACGGAGAGTGTGCCGTAATGGAAGAGGTCGAAGTGGAGGTTTGAGGCGGCGCGTATGATGCCTTGGGGATAGAAATAATAGGTGTATCCCTTTGCGTCGCGTATCAGGGGTGTGTCGCCTTGCATCCAAATGAAGCGGAAAATGCCCTTATCGGCAAACACCTGCTCATAACTGCGTTGCCCCGTTTTCGGATTTTTCTCTATGCTGAATAGGCGACGGCTTTCCATCAAACTGGCAAAGGCCTTCAGCAGACCGTTCCATGCGGTACGCTGCTCTTCGCTGGCCTTTTCAAGGGGTTTTATTTCGGCCGCCAGCATGTCGTGTTGTAGCGTGGCCAATTGACCTTTCATGCGAGTAATGAGACCTGTGGCAATCTTTCTTAAACGGTGTCCTTCCTTGTCTTTCACCCCTTGTTGCAGTCGTTGCAACAGTTCGGCTTGTTTGCCTATTTCCAAGCAGTTCTGGTAGCGTTCCAGCAGATGGATGCGCTGGGTATCTGTCTCTTTTGCCAGTTCCTTCTTCACCCTTTTCAGTTCGCGCTTGTAACTGGGTTCTTTCCCCGCCAGCATCTTCCAAAAACCGTTTTTATAGGTCTCCTTTTGCGCGCGCACAAATTTGTGGTAACTATGGCTATCGGTGTTGCGCACAAAAAAACCCGTTCCTGGAACGCCAGTACACACGTAATCGCCGCTTTCTGAAAAGGAGGCATCATGGCGTTGCCTCACGCCGAAGGTAGAAAGGAAATAGTGTCGGCTAACAGGCACGCGCAACTCTTCGTTCGCCCAATAATGATGATGGAGCCAATATTTAGGACTTTCAATTTTTATCTTCTTGCTCATTGTTCATTCATAGTTTGGATGGAACGGACGTTCAATAGGCGGCCCTTATTGCATCTGCCACCGCTTCGCTCATGGTGGGATGGGGGTGTACGCCGTCCAACACCTGTCGCGCCGTAAGGCCGTTTTGGCGCGCCACTACTATTTCCGCTATCATGTCTGTGACGCCTTCGCCGCACATATGTGCTCCCAAGATGAGGTCGTTCTTCCTATCTATGATGACTTTTACAAATCCTTCCGTGTTGCCTATGGCCGTGGCCTTTCCACTGGCGCGGAAGAACATCTTACCTACTCGCGTCTCGTATCCAGTCTCCATCGCCTTTTTCTCGCTCATGCCCACGCTGGCCACCTCGGGGTTCACATAGGTGCAGCCAGGAATGTTGCCATAGTCTATCTTGGCGGGGTTGCCGCCGCAAATCTTGTCCACGCAGCAAATGGCTTCTGCGCTGGCCACGTGTGCCAAAGCAGGGCCGTGCACTACGTCACCAATGGCGTAGTAGCCTGGCACGGGGGTTTGGTAGTAGTCGTCCACCACAATCTTGCCGCGCTCCACAGCGATTCCCGTTTCCTCCAACCCTAAATTTTCGAGGTTCGTCACCACCCCCACGGAAGAGAGCACCACGTCGCAGTCCACCAACGCTTCCGCCCCTTTCTTGTCCTTAATGTGTACATGGCACACATCGCCTTCCACCTCTACCCTTTCCACGTTGGCACCAGTCATCACTTTCATGCCCATTTTCTTGAAGTTACGTGCAATAGTGCTGCTGGTTTCTTCGTCTTCGTTAGGCACCACGGCGGGCATAAACTCCACCAAGGTCACCTGCACTCCAATGCTTTGGTAGAAATAGGCAAACTCGCTGCCTATGGCACCGCTGCCCACCACCACCATGCTTTTGGGCTTGAAGGGGAGCGTCATCGCTTCGCGATAGCCGATGATGTGCTTGCCGTCTTGTGGCAGGTTTGGCAGTTCGCGGCTTCGCGCCCCTGTGGCAATAATAATATGCTCGGCCTCATATTCCGAGGTCTTGCCCTCCGCGTCGGTCACCTCCACCATGTGGTTCGGCTTCACGCGGCCATGGCCCATGATAACGTCCACGCCGGCATGCTTCATCAAGAAATCCACACCTTTGCTCATGGTTTGCGCCACCGTACGGCTGCGTTGCACCATGGCCGTGAGGTCGGCTTCCACCGCTTGCGCCACCACCCCATAGGCTGCAGCATGTTGCAAGTAGTTATATACAGCTGCGCTCTTCAGCAGCGCTTTGGTGGGAATGCAGCCCCAATTGAGACAAATGCCGCCCAAACTTTCGCGTTCCACAATGGCGACTTTCAAGCCGTTCTTTGCGGCACGCTCGGCGGCCACATATCCGCCTGGTCCGCTGCCAATAACTATTAAATCGTAGGTCATATATGTTATTAAATATTTCATTAACGAACTCTCTTTCTCTTCCTTACTCCCGAATAGGGGTAAAAAAAGATGTTGCAAATTTACAAAAAAAAAACTTCACGGCAGAAAAAAAGAAAGGAATAATGAATGCTTAATATCTTGTCTTGCCGAAATTTTCTGAGGTGTAGTATCCAGAATATCAGGAAGAATGTGGCACAGTTTCCCGAGGAGGAGTGCTGCATTTCCAAAACCAATGGTTTCATAGGCTGCGGGTTGCATGCGTGGACCATAGAACCAGCTTTGGACGTAAAGTCAACTCATCTTTTGCAAAATATTTTCTTTGTAAAGTGAAAGAATTATTTATTTTCATACTTTCTTGCTTGCAGGAGGGAAACGGGCGGCAAGACAACTGCTACCGATATACTTATATGGTTCTACTACCACCATCTTGAACCTTGTCGCATGGTCGCGTGGGCTGCACTTGAATTACTCTGTTATCCTGTTTTGGACCACGTGAGCAACTACTCACAATTAACTACCCATTAATTACCCTTCAACTACCGATAAATTATGGGTAGTTAATGGGTACTTTATGGGTAGTTTATGGGTAGTATGTACTTACACGGCTTATCTATGGCATATTGCGGTCTCATTATTTCCCTTTGTAAAATGTAAAAATAGAGCAGACACGGGAATATTTTTTCGTACCTTTGCAAAATGAAACAAAAATGGATTTTTTTCACTAAACAAAAGTATATCAGCATTGTTACGCTACTGTTATCCCTTTTTTACGTAGCCGAAGGGCAAGTGACGATGCGCCTTAATTCGTGGAAATATCTTGCCGACGTAAGGGCAGATTTGAACCAATTGTTTAATTACAACCAATACGAGGGGGCGCGCTGGGGGCTTGGCCTGCAATTCACTTATCCATTCCGCTACGACGTGAGCCGCTTGCGCGACCAGCAAGACGGCATTCGATTAAAGGCATACGGGGCATACGGCACCTTTGACAAGGCCTTCAAAGGAGGTGCCAGTGTAGGCATTGCGATGGCCAAATTCCCGCTGCGCAGCATGGGAGTAAGTTTCAGCCACGACCTGGACCGCGCAGGAAGTCGCCAATTGGGAAGTTACAATATCATTCAAACCTATAACAATACTAGTTATGTGTGCAGCAGATATATTGGTGTGGACCGTCTTGGCATGGGCATAGAGCAGCTGCACCATCGCGGCAACGACATCGGCATACTCTTGCGTCTCAGTCGCGAAGATTATCGATTCGACCAAAACGGACTGCTCTATCCTGGTGGGGAGAAAGGACGAATGCCTTGTCTGAAGTATACCGAAGGGCTGGTGAGTGTGAAATATGCGTCGGGCCTCACCTATCGTTTTTTGTTTGGCCACGTGCGCAGCAACGAACCCAACATGAAGGCCAGGGCATACGCCACGCTCGTTATGCAATATGCCGAAAAAAGAACGCTGAAGAATAGCCGCGAAGACGACCTGTCTTTATTTCTGCAAGGAGGTTTAGCAACAAAGACGGCGCCGTTTGGCCGCTACTTCGACCTGAGCGGCACGGCGGGAAGCCATTATTTCTTCCGCAACAGTTTTATGACCGTGTTCCCAAACACTTTTTGGTCCAATGCCTACCTTGTGGGTTGCGCGCACTATCTATGGGGGCGCCCCCTTTGGAAGAGCAAAATCAGCAACCCGCAGCCTTTCGTTCAGATGAGTGCCATGATAGGCGGCTTGCGCGGCAGCAACCACAACGGCATGCTCGTCTACAGCCTGCGCAACGAAACGCCCGTGCTGCCCGCCACCACGCAGCAGATTGCCGACGAAAACGTCATCGCCCTCCATGCCCCCACAAAAGGATTACTGGAACCCGCCGTTGGCATAGAGCGTATTCTGCGCGTCAAATGGCTTGAGGTGGGCATGGCCTGCGCCTACCAACTTGCGCCGCTTCGGGCGGAGTACCGCCGCGAGGGCTGGAAGAACAACTTCGCATGGATGGTGATGGCCAACTTGGTGCTGGAATACAAAATGAGCAAATGAACGGGGCCGCTAAAAATGAGTTGCTGCCGGATGTTTTTTTTATACATCTGATTTTTTTTTCTTAACTTTGCAAATTGCTTGTGAGATGCAAGTAATGTATAAAACATGTCTATATCAAGAATATAAACATATTAATCATTAAACAAACCAATGGATAAAAGGAAATATACGTTAGTTATCAACCCAGGTGCAACCTCCACCAAAGTGGCTATCTACGAGGGAGAAAACGAAGTTTTCACCGAGAACATCAGCCATCCCCTGGAGGAAATCCACAAATACAAGGAGGTGGCAGACCAGTTTGAGTTCCGCAAGGAAGCCATCATGGTCGAAGTCAAACAGCATGGTATTGACACTGGCGATATCGCCATCGTGATGGGACGCGGCGGTCTTACGCGTCCGTGCGAAAGCGGTACCTACCGCGTGAACGACCTCATGAAACGCGAATGCCAAGCCGGCATCCAGGGCAAGCATGCCTGCAACTTAGGGGCGCTCATCGGCGACAGCATCGCTTCCGACTTAGGTTTGCCCTGTGCATACATCGCCGACCCTGGCATTGTGGACGAACGCCCCGACTTTGCTAAGTTGAGCGGACATCCCGTCTTCGACCTCGACCCCAAGCGTGAAGGTGTCATTTGGCACTGCCTGAACCAAAAAATGACCGCCAAACTGTATGCACGCGAACTGAACAAAAAATATGAAGACCTCAACCTCATTATCTGCCACATGGGCGGAGGCGTGAGCGTGGGCATACACAAGCAAGGACGCTGCGTGGAAGTGAATCGCGCCTTGTGCGGGTTGGGCGCCATGACCCCCACGCGTTGCGGCAGCATCAACAGCAGCAAACTAGTAGAAGTGTGCTACAGTGGAAAATATTCCGAGGCGGAAGTCAAGAAGATGATTACTGCCGAAGGTGGCTTTGTGGCCTACTTGGGCACCAACAATGCCTATGAGGTGGAAAAGAAAGCATTGGCTGGCGACGCCAGGTGCAAGTTACTGGTGGATGCTTTCTGCTATCAGGTGGCTCTTGAAATAAGCCGTCTGGCAGCCGTGGTAAATGGCAAAGTGGATGCCATCCTGCTCACGGGTGGCATCGCTTATAGCAAGCCTTGGATGGAGCAAATAACCGAAAAGGTGTCTTGGATTGCACCCGTGAAGGTGTTCAAGGGCGAAAACGAAATGTTGGCATTGGCCATCTGCGGAAAAGAAATCCTTGACGGACAAGAACCCAAAGAATACCGTTAAACTATTCTTTGCCATAGACGGGAGCCTTAGGTCTCATAGAAACCCTATGCCTAAGACTCCCTTTTTAGTACCATAAAAACAGAATTTCCATGAAGAAATATCTCATTAGCATCCTCCTGTTGGCGATGGGCGGCAGTTGCCTTGCGCAGAGTTGGGTGGTGGAGAAAAACCGAAAAGGGCAAGCCGTGATGGATTATGCCTATTATGAACAACTACAAAACAAGGCCGCACAATACGATTCGTTGCAGGCGGAAATAGCGCGTTTGAACGGAGAGGTAATGTCGCTGCGCAACCGCGTCAACCACCGTACACCCATCATTTCTTTCAACGATTCGGCCTCCTACGCCATTGGACGCGACCTCTACAACGGCTGGAAAAATCAGGAACTGGACATCAATGTGGAAGCTGTGGCGCAAAGTTTACGAGACAGCAAACAGGGACAAAACACGTGGGACGAACCAACGCTGCGACAGTTGCTGCAAAAATTCCAACGTAACTTCGAAGCGCGTCAACAGGCCAATTTGGCAAAACAACAGGAAAACGCAAAGGCCAACATAGAAGCGGGCAAAAAGTTCTTAGCGGAAAACGCCAAGAGCAAGGCGGTATACACCACCAAGAGCGGGCT
>JAXFQM010000066.1:0-4223 GCA_034178965.1 Bacteroidales bacterium
CATATTGGCGAGCGTATTGCCGAGTTCCCATTTTGGAAAGAATATGAAGAAGGCATAAAGAGCGAGGTAGCGGACATTAAGAATTGTGGGCCGGCAGAAGCAGGGTGCATCACGGCGGGCAAGTTTGTGGCTCATTTTGCCAAATATCCTTTTATTCATTTAGACATTGCGGGTGTGGCATTTTTTGCCAAAAGAAACGCTTTCTACGGGGTGGGCGCAAGCGGGTTTGCCGTGCGATTGCTGTACGCTTTCTTTCAAACCTACGAGGCCTTGGGCAACAAGCCAGGTACGGTGATGAAGGCATGAGATAGCCGATGTTTATGCCAAAATTAAATATAAGAGGATTAAATCGTTGTGTTTGCAACGTCTAATTAAAGTGATAATGGAAAATAAGAATAAGAAAAAGATACGCGTCGCCATATCACAAGGCGACATAAATGGGATAAGCTACGAGGTGATTCTGAAGACATTCAGCGATACCCGCATGTTCGAAATTTGCACCCCCATACTTTATGGCAGCACTAAAGTGTTGAGTTATTATAAAAAGTTGCTGCCCCAGCAACACCAAGAATTGACCTACAACGCGATACGCGATGCTCGCCAGGCTGCCGATGGAAACTTTAACGTCATAAACCTTACTCAGGAGGAGGTGAAGATAGATGTAGGCGTTTCCTCCGATGTGGCTGGCTTGTTGAGCCGGAAAAGCCTTGAGGCGGCGTGCCAAGACTTGAAGGAGGGCAAAGTGGATGTGCTGGTGACGGCCCCCATCAACAAGAAGAATATTCAAGGTTCCGAGTTTGATTTCCCTGGGCACACAGAGTATCTTTCGAGTAAGTTTAACTCAAGTTCGTTGATGATGATGGTTTGTGACCGCATACGCATGGGTATTGTGACGAACCATTATGCCTTGAAAGACGTACCGGCAGCCATTACACACGACCTGCTAATGGAAAAGTTGGTGCTGATGCATGATAGTCTAATGCGCGATTTCGGTATCCCCATGCCTAAAATTGCCGTGTTGGCTCTTGACCCGCATGCAGGCGACAATGGCGTGATAGGTACACAGGATATGCAAGTTGTAAAGCCCACCATCGATGAGGCCAACCAACAGAAAGGCATCCTCGCCTACGGACCTTTTCCCAGTGACGGTTTCTTCGGTAGCAACGAGTTTAATAAATTCGACGGCGTACTGGCGCTTTACCACGACCAAGGCTTGATTCCCTTCAAACTGATGAGTTTCACTGAAGGCGTTAACTTTACGGCGGGTATGCCCATTGTGCGCACCAGCCCCGCTCACGGAACGGCATACGATATTGCGGGCAAGGACAAGGCTAACGAGCAGTCGTTCCGCAGCGCAGTCTACTTGGCGTGCAATATTTTCGAGAACCGCGCGGAATATGCCGAATTAACGAAGGATCCCTTAAAGTAACCATATCTAAAAACCTGGCACTTACACGTTTTTGGGTGTCTCGTTTCCAAAATGTCTTGAGAAAGGAGAACGTCGAAAAGAAAGTGCCGAGGGTTCTTGCCTAAGTTCAGAACGACATTAGAGCCCAAAGGGTGTTGTTTTCCGAGGGTCCGTTTTATTTTGGGATATTATGCCCCAAGGCGTTTCTTTTTCAGGAAGGAGATATTTCTCAAAGAAGAGTGCAAGCGGGTGGGAGGTAAAGAAAAGTTGTGGCAAATAGGGCGTTATTGTTTATCATGGAGGATAAACCATGCATTTGTCGATTTCGTTTGTTGAGGTTAGGGAACTTGTGCGCAAGTATACGGCAGAAGAAATAGAGGTGTCGCAAATCTCTTCCAATTCAGCGGGGATACTCTACACGAAACGTGTAGGGCCTTTTGCACCCACGTTGAAGGCACAAGTGCGTATAGAGGGCGTTGTAGGTACCAAAGTTCGATGTTCATTTGATGGCGATGTGGGCGCACGGGCCGCATGGAAACTATTGAGATGGACAATGAAGAAAAGGCTTGTAACATTCCTCCGGTTTCAAGGAGAGGACAGGCTGGAAGTGGACCTTGCCAGCATTGAGCAATGGAATGATGTGCTAAGATATGTTGCCGTAACGGGGATCCACTTCTCAAACGATAGCGTTGTTCTTGATGCAAGAATGGTGGAGTAGTCTCATTCGTGACGTTAGAATGGCATCATTAATATAAGTAAGCAATGAAAAAACTAATGCTAATAGACGGCATGTCAATGGTGTATAGAGCATACTATGCACTGCAACATAATCCTCGTATAAATAGCAAGGGCGTTAATACCAGCGCAACGCTGGGTTTCACCATGACACTGTATGACTTGTTGCGGACGCAAAAACCAAGCCATATTGCGGTAGCCTTCGATTTGCAAACACCAACGTTTAGACACGAACAATATGAGCCATATAAGGCCAATCGCGAGAAGATGCCAGAGGATATTCAAGCATCCATGCCTCACATTGAAAAAATTATTGAGGCTTTCCGCATACCTGTCATTACGTGTGAAGGTTACGAGGCCGACGATATTATTGGTACGGCAAGTGCCATGGCTGAAAACGAAGGGTTTGACGAAATTTTGATGGTGACGGGTGACAAGGACTTTGCGCAATTGGTGAGTGAAAAGACACATCTCTACCGTTTCGGCCGCATGGGAAAACCCGACAGTATATATAAGGTGGCAGAGGTGCAGGAGGCATTCGACGTGGAGCGTCCGGCGCAGGTCGCTGACATTCTTGGACTATGGGGAGACAGCATTGACAACATACCAGGCATCCCAGGGGTGGGAGAGAAGAAGGCCAAAAAATTGATCCGTCAATTTGGCAGTGTGGAAACCTTATTGCAACATGTTGACGAGATAAAGAACGAGAAACTTCGCGACCAAATTATGCAATACCGTGACCAAGCCCTTCTTTCCAAACACTTGGCCACTATAGTGCGCGACGCGCCAATAGAATTTAGCGTTAGTCGAATGAAGGTACAGATGCCAGATTACTGGTCTCTGAAAGAGTTATTTGCGGAGTTGGAGTTCCGACAGTTCGCAAAGAAGTTTTTCACGGATTTAACTCTGCAGGACCCAGAAACAGCCATTAAGGTATTGGAAGGTGGTTCACAAAAGAAAGCGTCGTTATCTGCGGAAACCAACAGCCAAGAACCTCATGGACAGCAGCAGACAGGCGTCAAGATGGAGTTCATGGATAGAAGTAACCAATTGTCTCTCTTTGACGGGCCAGAAAAGGTGCATCCGTCGGAACTGACAACGGGTGATTTGGCCATAGAGCAGCATCACCTTGCTGGAAAGGACTTGGCCATTTGCTTCGACAAAACGACGGTGGCCATAGCCGTGGATGCTGACAAAGCATACTCTACCACGGTGGACAAGATAGATGCCGGCGCGTTGAAGGCCTTGCTTGAAAGCGACAGTTTGAAAATATGTTACGACTTGAAGAACTTGAAATACATCCTTCAAGAATGGGATGTACAACTGAAAGGCGATGTTTTCGACGTGCAATTGGCGCATTACTTGATAGACGCGGAGGCGCGACATACGCTTGATTTCATTAGCAGCGCCATCATAGGATTTGAGCCTTCCGATACGGCGGCTTGCGCAGCCGCGCTATGGCAATTATATCCCTTGCTTCTTTCGAAACTTAGGGAGGGTAAGCTTGAAAAACTCTACTATGAGGTGGAGCTGCCCCTTGTGGATGTGCTTGTTGCCATGGAGCAAGAAGGTGTGAGGATAGACGTGGGGGCCTTGAAGCAGTATAGCGCACGCCTCACGGAAGAGAGAAACCAATTGGAACAAGATATCTATGTATTGGCGGGAGGTAGGTCATTTAACATTGCTTCTCCTAAACAGTTGGGGGAGATTTTGTACGACAGTCTTAAGATTGTAGAAAAGCCGCCCAGAACGGCCACCAAGCAGTATTCTACGGCGGAAGACGTACTTTTGAAAATGCGCGACAAACATCCAATAGTGGAGAAAATATTGGAATTTCGTTCGCTGAATAAACTCATAGGTACGTATTTGGATAGCTTCCCTAAACTGATAATTCCAGCTACGGGGCGCCTGCACACCATATACAACCAAACTGTAACGGCTACAGGAAGGCTTTCCTCAAGCAACCCCAACTTGCAAAACATCCCCATCCGCACGGAGAGGGGGCGCGAGATACGAAAAGCATTTGTGGCTCGCAACAGTGAATATGTGATCATGGCGGCCGACTACAGCCAAATAGAAC
>JAXFQM010000068.1:0-3791 GCA_034178965.1 Bacteroidales bacterium
CAAATCCATCGCTGGTTATACTTGTCCCAACGATGCTTTTTGCCTCCACAATGGGGGCACACCATCCCCTCCTGCTCTCTGCGTTCTTTGAGATATTGAACGCTATCTTCCTCTGTGTCAAAATTATTATTGAATTCGAGAAGTTTCATTTCGATTTGTTTTGTGTTGCAAAGATACGGAGAATTTTTGAATCTGACGAAAAAAATCACTTAATAACGGATAATCATTAATTATTAAAAATGGCGTTATCTTGAATGGCAAAAAGAAAGGGTGCCCGATGGGGACACCCTTTGCTGTTACCGATGCGGGACTATAGGGGTTGCGGCCATTCGGTCGCAACGGCAGCCCGCATGGTGAGGATACTACATTTCCGAAAGCTTTTTATAACCTTCGTAGCGCAGTTTTGCATTTCTTTCCGTGGCGACGAAGAGTTCTTCAGCCTCCTGGGGGAAGGTCTTCATCAGGGAGTTATAGCGGACCTCGCCCATGATGAAGTCGCGGAACTTGCTCCAGTCGGGCTCCTTGGAATCGAGGTGGAAGCCGTTCTTGCCTTCATCCTCTTCGGCGGGGTTGAAGTGCCACAGGTGCCAGTAGCCGCACTCGACGGCCTTCTTCTCCTCGTTCTGCGTGCGTCCCATTCCCACCTTGATGCCGTGGTTGATGCAGGGGGCGTAGCAGATGATGAGCGAAGGTCCGTTGTAGGCCTCGGCCTCCTTAATGACGTTAAAGTACTGCGCTTGGCTGGCGCCCATGGCCACCTGTGCCACATAGACGTAGCCGTAACTCTTGGCAATCATGCCGAGGTCTTTCTTGCGTATCTTCTTGCCGCTGGTGGCGAACTTGGCGACGGCACCGGCTGGCGTGGCCTTGCTACTCTGTCCACCCGTGTTGGAGTAGACCTCCGTATCAACCACCACTACGTTCACGTCCTCGCCGCTGGCCAACACGTGGTCCAGGCCGCCGAAGCCAATGTCGTAGCCCCATCCGTCGCCGCCAAAAATCCATTGGCTCTTCTTGCTCAAGAAATCCTTCTTTTCTAGTATCTGCTTGGCAAGTTCACAGGCATCGCAGGTGCACTCCTTACGACCGTTTGCTTGGGCCTGTTTGGCATCGGCAAGCATAGCGGGTTGTTGGTCGCCGAAATATTCCTTGCCCATGGGCGATTCGAGGAACGTTATCATGTTTTCTATCGTCGAGATACTGACTTCCAGCATGGCGGCATATTCGCGGCTAGCCTCTTGGTTGGCGGCGCCATCGTCGTAGGTGTCGAGCCACTTTTGCGCTGCTGCCTTCAGCCCTTCGTAGGTGTATTCTAAGGCAATGAGTTGCTCGGTCTTGGCCTTGAGTCCGTCTCGCAACTTCTTGTGTCCCGTGTACATGCCCAGTCCGAATTCGGCGTTGTCCTCAAACAGACTGTTTGCCCAAGCGGGTCCTTTTCCTGTGCGATAGTTCTTGCAGTAAGGTGTGGCAGGAGCCGAGCCGCCGTATATGGAGGAGCATCCTGTGGCGTTGGCCACCATCATGCGTTCGCCAAACAGTTGCGTGATGCATTTGAGGTAGGGTGTTTCGCCGCAGCCTGCACAGGCACCGCTGAACTCGAACAGCGGTTGTGCGAACTGGCTGTTTTTCACGCTGGCTTTCTTGTCGATGAGGTTGTCCTTGTAGGCCACTTTCTTCTGCGCATAATTCCAGTTTTCCGTCTCATGCATTTGGCTTTCAAGCGGCTGCATAACCAGTGCCTTGTTGCCCTTGTTGCCTGGGCACACATCGGCGCAGTTTCCGCATCCCGTGCAGTCCAGCACACTCACTTGCATACGGAAGTGCATGCCTGACAGCTCCTTAGGCACCTTCACGTCAATGGTCTTCATGCCTGCGGGGGCCTTGGCTTGTTCATCGTCAGTCATCACCACGGGGCGTATGGCCGCGTGGGGGCACACCAGCGAGCATTGGTTGCACTGTATGCAGTTTTCGCTTGTCCAGGCGGGCACGTTCACAGCCACGCCGCGTTTTTCATAGGCGGTGGTGCCGGCGGGGAAAGTGCCGTCTTCCCATCCCTTGAATGCGCTCACGGGCAGGTCGTTGCCCATTTGGGCCACCATGGGGCGCATGATTTTGGTGATAAACTCGGGGTCGCCTTCGTTGTGCTCGAAAGTGAAGTCGGTGGTGCAAGGCAAGTTGGCCCATTCGGCAGGGATATCCACCTTCACGATTTCGCCTCCGCGGTCCACGGCGGCATAGTTCATGTTCACTACGTTCTCTCCCTTGCGTCCGTAGCTCTTCACGATGAATTTCTTCATCTGTTCCACGGCCAGGTCGTAGGGGATCACTTCGCTAATCTTGAAGAAAGCGCTTTGCAGGATGGTGTTGGTGCGATTACCCAGTCCTATTTCGGCAGCTATCTTGGTGGCATCGATGATGTACATGGTGATGTGGTGCACAGCGAGGTACTTCTTCACGTAGTCGGGCAGTTGCCTCTTGGTCTCCTCCGCCGTCCATGGGCTGTTGTAGAGGAACGTGCCGTTGTCCTTCAGTCCGCGCAGGCAGTCATATTTGCGCAGGTAGCTGGGCACGTGCACGGCCACAAAGTCGGGTGTTCCCACCAAATAGGGTGCGGGCAGTGGCTTGTCGCCAAAGCGCAGGTGGCTGCAGGTGTAGCCACCGCTCTTCTTGCTGTCGTAGTCGAAGTAGGCCTGACTATACTTGTCGGTGTTGTCGCCAATAATCTTGATGCTGTTCTTGTTGGCACCTACCGTTCCGTCGGCTCCCAGGCCATAGAAGCGGGCTTCGAAAGTTCCTTTGGGCAGGATGCTGATTTCGGGCAGCACGGGTAGGCTCTTGTGGGTCACGTCGTCCACGATGCCGATGGTAAACTGGTTCTTCTTCTCGCCCTCGGCGTTATTGAAGACGCTGATAATCTGGGCAGGAGTAGTGTCCTTGCTGGAGAGTCCATAGCGTCCGCCGAGTATGACGGGCTTGTATGCGCTGTCCTTGAAAGCCTCCACGACGTCCATGTAGAGGGGGTCGCCGTTGGCTCCAGGTTCCTTGGTGCGGTCTAACACGGTGAGGGTTCTCACGTGTTCCATCAAGCTCTTGGGCAGAGCCTCCATGAGGTATTTCACGCTGAAGGGTCGGTAGAGGTGGACGGTCACGCAGCCTGTCTTTTTGCCCTGGGCGTTCAGGTAGTCAACGACAGTCTTGATGGTCTCGGTCACCGAACCCATAGCCACGATGACGTGCTCGGCATCCTTGGCACCGTAATAGGTGAAAGGGGCATATTGGCGGCCAGTCAGTTTGCTGATTTCAGCCAAATACTCGGCCACGATGTCGGGCAGGGCGTCGTAATACTTGTTCTGCAGTTCGCGGGTTTGGAAGTAGACGTCGCTGTTTTGGGCGGTACCGCGGGTGACGTTGTGCTCGGGGTTGAGGGCGTTCTCGCGGAAAGTGGCCAACGCCTTTTGGTTCACCAGCGGACGCAGGTCTTCCATATCCCAAGCCTCGATTTTCTGAATCTCGTGGCTGGTGCGGAAGCCGTCGAAGAAGTTTAGGAACGGCACGCGTCCCTTAATGGCGCTCAAGTGCGCCACCGGTGCCAGGTCCATCACCTCCTGCACGCTGCCTTCCGCCAGCAGAGCGAAGCCCGTTTGGCGCGCGGCCATCACATCGGCGTGGTCGCCGAAAATGCTCAAAGCCTGTGCGGCCAATGCGCGTGCGCTTACGTGGAACACGCCAGGCAACAGTTCGCCAGCAATCTTGTACATGTTAGGGATCATCAGCAGCAGACCCTGCGAAGC
>JAXFQM010000072.1:0-13828 GCA_034178965.1 Bacteroidales bacterium
CAAGGATGGCGTGATGTTGTTCAGTGCAGGTTTTCAGGCCAACAGCGGCACCATCCCCAGTGTGGTAGGTCGCGGGGATTATGTAATATATGACGAAATGGACCACGCCTCCATCATAGAAGGGCGCAGGCTCTCTTTTGCAGAATGCTTGAAATATAAGCACAGCGACATGGAAGACTTGGAGCGCGTACTGAAGCGCTGCCCAATGGAAACCAGTAAGTTGGTGGTGACAGACGGCGTGTTCAGCATGGAAGGAGACGTGTGCAATTTGCCACAAATGGTGGAGTTATGCGACAAATATCAGGCCACGCTCATGGTGGACGAGGCACATAGTCTCGGCGTTTTTGGAAAAGAAGGGCGTGGCATATGCGACCATTACGGCTTGCTGGATAAGGTGGACATTATCATGGGCACCTTCAGCAAGAGCCTTGCGGCAATAGGAGGGTTCATTGCCACGGATAAAGATACTATCAATTGGTTGAAACACAATGTTAGGCCCTATATCTTCACTGCCAGCATCGCCCCTGCCGCTACGGCATCAGTAATAGCGGCGTTGAAAATCATGCGCAGCGAGCCAGAAAGACAGGCAAACCTGTGGAAGGTGACAAACCATGCGTTGAAAAGTTTCCGAGAGGCAGGCTTCGAGATAGGACACACGCAAACGCCAATCATCCCCCTTTACGTGCGTGATGACCCCAAAACCTTTAAGGTGACGCGAATGCTGCTGGATGAAGGGGTTTTTGTTAACCCCGTGGTATCGCCCGCAGTGCCCCCGAAAGATACTTTGATACGAATCTCGTGGATGGCCACGCACACCGTGGACGACGTGGACTTCGCAGTAGACAAGATAGTGAAGTGCTTCAAGAAACTGGACCTTTTACATTAACACTTCTCCCCCATCCTCTTCCAAAGAGGGAAGAGGGAAATCAAACATCTTATCAATGAGCGAAATAATTATTAGAGAAGTTTCTTCACGTCGAGAGTTGCGTAGGTTTATCAAGTTTCCAAACCTTCTGTTCAAAAATGTGGAGGCATATGTGCCGCCACTCATGAGAGACGAAGTGAAACTTCTTTCCGATAAGAATCCTTCGTTGGAGCACAGCGAATGCCGCCTGTGGCTGGCGTATCGCAATGGGCAAGTGGTGGGACGCGTAGCTGGCATCGTAAACCACTTGGTAAACGAACACTGGAAAAAAAGGGCCGTACGTTTTGGATGGTTCGATTTTGTGGAAGACATTGAAGTGTGCAAAGCTTTGCTCTTCAAGGTGATGGAGTTTGGAAAGGAAAGAGGACTCGACCAAATAGACGGTCCGTTAGGTTTCAACGACTTGGACAAGGAGTGTTGGGTAATTGACAATTTCGAAGGCTACCAAAACAGCACCACGCTCTTCAACCCCAAGTACTACGTGGATTTTATCAAGGAATTGGGCTTCTCCGAGGTGTGCCGCTGGCAGCAATATAAAATGCCAGCTTCCCAGCCCGTCCCTGTAAAGGTGGGGCATGTGAACGAACTTATATTGAAAAAATACAATTTAAAGTTACTGCATTTCAAGAAACGCAGCGAAATTTGGCCATACGCTAACCAATTCTTCCCATTGCTGAACAAGGCCTTCAGCGGCCTATATGACTTCGTACCTCTCACGGACAAGGAAATACAGGTCTACATCAAAGAATATTTTCCTTTTGTGAACCTTGATTTTGCCAATTTCGTGATAGACGAAAACGACAAATTGATAGCTTTTGGTCTAAGCATTCCCTCATTGGCAAAAGCCTACAAGAAAGCCAACGGACGATTGTTCCCCTTTGGTTGGGTGCACCTGCTGCACGCGTTGCGCAAATTCGATACGATAGACCTGTTGCTGAACGGCGTGGACCCAGACTGGCAGAAACGCGGCGTGCATAGCATCTATTACGCTGAGATGAATAACCAAGCTATCAAGCACCGAGTGCACACCGCCTATACAAATCCGCAAATTATCGGCAACGAGGCTGAAAAACTTTGGCAAACGACCTATAAGGTGGAGAGCCTAATGCAGCGCGCCGTCTTCAGCAAGAAGATGGAATAGAAGCCACCAAAAAGGCGCCGCTCTGAGCTCCAAGGGGTAGTGCAGCGCGAGGCCTGTTGGCAGCAACAACGATTTGCGCGGCAACATCTTTTGTTTGTCGCAGATGGTATTAAACCTTGTAGTAGGTTCTTAATATTCCTACCATCCAATTGCCAGGGAGCAGGCGTTTGATAAGCACCGACAACTTCTGTTCCCAGGTTGCTACGCAATAGCGCAGGCGAGGCTTGCGGCACTCCACAATGTGACATATCGTTTTCGCCAGTTTTTCGGGCTTTAAGCCGCTCTGTTCCTCTTTTTCGACGAGTGATAGGGTGCGGGCGAAAACGGGGCCGTAGGCGGCATCCTGTGCGGTTTTCGTGGATTTCTTGCGAGCGGAGGTGAACCCCGTGGCGAAATCACCTGGCTCCACCATACACACGTCGATGCCATATCCCCTTGTTTCAGCCGCCAAGGCTTCTGTGAAGCCTTCAATAGCGAATTTGCTGGCGCTATAGAACCCTTGGAAAGGTAAGCCCATGATACCGCCTATGCTGCTGAGGTTTACAATGCGTCCCAGCCCTTGCTGCCGCATATGGGGCAGCACCTGCTGGCATACGTTTACGCAACCCATGAAATTGGTATGCATCTGTTCTTGGATTTCCTCTTGCGTGGCCAGTTCGAGCGCACCGCCGATGCCAATACCAGCGTTACATATTGCCACATCAATCCTTCCCTCGCGGCGAAGGATTTCTTCCACTCCTATGCGTACGCTCTCTGGATTCTTCACATCCATTTGCAGAAAATGAAAAGTGCCATCCCGTTGAGTCTTGCGGCTGGTGCCATAAACGACGTGCCCTTTCTTGGCCAGCATTTCGGCCGTTGCTTTTCCAAAGCCGCTTGAGGCTCCTGTAATCAATATTACTTTGTTCATTTATATTTAATTATGCTTGCAGTGCCCCACCAAGAGGCTTTTGCAAAAATACATAAAAAAATCCATATATGCAGGAAGAAGTTTATGGCGCTTCTTGGAAGGCATCAGCATAGTAGGAAAAAGCAGGTTTCATAGCACACAATATTTATGGCGAAAAGGCGTTATAACTTAATAACTTAAATCATATGGGCAAGGAAGGTCTTATCATAGAGAAACTCGACAATTTCATACGAAAATACTATAAGAATAAGTTGATACGAGGAATGTTGTATAGCGCTGCGACATTGCTGTCGCTGTTCATTGCGGTGGTGGCGCTGGAGCGCTTTGGCTACTTTTCCACAGGGGTGCGCACGTTCTTGTTTTGGTTCTATATCGTGGTGGGGTGCGTGTTGTTGGGCACATCTGTTGTGAGCCCTTTGTTGAAGATGCGTGGTCTCGGCAAGCGCATTGACAACGAGGCGGCGGCAAGAATCATAGGGCAGCATTTCCCCGAGGTGAAAGATCGCTTGCTGAACCTGTTGCAACTTGAAGAACGCAGCGCAGCGCCTACAGGGCAACAAACAGAGCTTCTTCGGGCGGCCATTGATCAAAAGGCGGAGCAATTGCGACCAGTGCCCTTTGCGAATGCCATTGACCTTAAAGCGAACAGAAAATATGTGAAATATGTTGCCATGCCCGCGCTGGCCATCGTGGTCGCCTTGGTGGTGGCTCCATCCTTTGTGACGGCCCCTTCCAGACGTCTAATCGACCACAACACGGCCTACGAAAGACCTGCCCCATTCTCGTTTACCGTGTTGAATGACAGTCTGCAGGCTGTGCGCGGGGAGGATTTCAGTCTGGAAGTGGAAACAAAGGGCGAAGCCTTGCCCGAAGAAACCTATGTGGTTGTGGGAGGGCACAACTACCGAATGCAGCGAAAAGACAAGACACATTTTACCTATCTCTTCAAGAATTTGCGCGAGACGACACTTTTTCAACTACAGGCAGCGGGCTTTTGGTCAAAGGGATACGAACTGAAGGTTTTTCCCAATCCCATGGTGACGAATTTTAGCGTTACCATGCATTATCCTTCCTATACGGGCAAGCAGGACGAGGAAGTGAGCAACATGGGCGATATGGCCGTGCCAGAAGGCACCGTAGTGGAATGGCATTTCCAAACCAATAGCGTGGATGCGTTGCATTTCTTAAAGGAAGAGAGCGAAGACCCTTTTGGGCGGCGCGCAGACATGGCGTTAGTTCCCGACAAGAATGGGCGCATCTCTTTCTCTCTGCGCATTATGCGCTCCATGCAATATGGGTTCTGCACCTCAAACAAACATGTCATCTCTGGCGACACCCTTCGCTACTCCATATCCGCCATATCCGATGCGGCACCCATGATATCCGCCACGGAGATGATGGACAGTCTCGCGCCCGAGAGAATCTTCTTTAAAGGCCGCATTAAGGACGATTATGGCTTCTCTAAACTCGTTTTTCGCATGGAGGTGACTCATCCCAAGGACACCGCGCAGAACCGCTCTATAATCCAAATTTTGCCACTTGAAAAGGAGGCTTCACAGGAATTCTATTTCTCGACTCATTTGACGGAAATGAACCTGCAGCCTGGAGACAAAGCGACGTACTACTTCCAAGTATGGGACAACGATGCAATAAATGGGCCCAAGTCGGCCGTCTCACAGAAGTTCGAATTCAAGGTCCCAACTGGTGAGGAATTGGACGATATCCTGCGTGGCAACATGGAGCAAATAGAAGACAAAGCAGAAAACAGCATTAACGAATTGAAGAGGTTGCAAAAAGACATGGGAGACCTGATGCAACGGCTGATGGACAAGAAAGACTTAAACTGGAATGACAAGCAGCAAATGCAACAACTTGCGGAAAAGCAAAGGGAGGTGCGTCGCAACTTGGAACAAATGTGGCAACAGATGAAGGAAAACAAACGCTTGGAGGAGCGCTATCGCCAACAGAGCGAGGAAATTATGCAAAAACAAGCGGAGTTGGATAAGTTGATGGAGAAGACTTTTACGGATGAGATGAAAAAAATGATGGACGAGTTGGACAAGCTGATGCAACAGGTGGACAAGAACAAAGTGCAAGAACAGTTGGAAAGCATGCAGATAAAAAATGAGGACCTATCCAAACGCTTAGATCAGAACATCGAGTTGATGAAGAGGCTGGAATTGGAGAAGAAGGTGGAGGAAGCCATCGGGAAGGTTGACGAATTAGCCAAGAAACAAGACCAGTTGGCAGAAGAGACGCGAAAAGATAAAACATCGCGTGAAGAACTGCAAAAAAAGCAGCAGGATCTTTCGGCTGATTTCCAAGGCTTGAAGCGGCGTCTGGAGGAGATACAGCAAGGCTACAAAAAATTGGACAACCCAGAGGATTTCAAGTTGGACAAAAATCTGGAACAAGGCGTCGAACAGAGCCAGCAGGAAGCGCAACAGCAACTGCAGAAGGGAAACAACAACAAAGCGGCAGAACGGCAAAAACAGGCCAGCGAACATCTGAAGCAATTAAGCGAGCAACTGCGACAAGAGCAACAACAAATAGAGCAGCAGAGTCTTGCAGAAGACAGCGAACAAATACGTCGTTTACTAAAGAGTCTCGTGCAACTGTCGTTCAACCAAGAAGATTTATTGCGCGACGCTAAACGCGTGTTTATTCAAGATCCGAGGTATCAGACAATCATTGCGGAACAAAATAAGATAAAGACTGATTTCCGCAACGTGAACGACAGTCTTGAGGCCATAGCCAAGCGCCAGATTGCCGTTGCGTCGTTGATGGACAAGGAGCTTGCTTCTGCGAACGACCGTATGGTTCGCACGTTGGACGACCTATTGCGTCTCAATCAGTCTTTTTATGGCCACAACCGCAACGTGCAGGCAGCATCCAGCATGCAATATGCCATGACCTCGCTCAACAACCTCTCGCTCATTCTGGCGGAATCGTTAGACCAAATGCAAGACCAAATGCGTCAACAGCGCAACGGCAACCAGCAGCAAAAAAGCCCAGGCATGAAGATGAAAGGCCAGTGCAATAAACCTGGCAACGCAAAGCCTTCGCCCAAAAGCATGAAGGAGATGCAGGATGCGCTGAACAAGCAGATGGAAAGCCTTCGAAAACAATTAGAGAAACAGGGGGACAAGCCCGCGCGCACCAAAATAGGCGAAAAGAATGGGCTCAGCGAGGATTTTGCCCGCATGGCGGCGGAACAAGAGCAGATACGCCGTATGATGCAACAATATGGGCAAGAAATGAAAGAAAGCCAACCGGGCAATGCAGAAATGGCCAAAGAAATAGAACAGATGATGCAGCAAATGGAGCAAACCGAAGCCGATTTGGTAAACCGCACCATCACTAATCAAACCATGCGTCGGCAGCAACAAATCATGACACGTTTGCTGGAGCACGAAAATGCAGATCTAAAGCAACAGAAAGAACAGCGTCGCCAAAGCAAGGAGGCGCAGGATATGCCACAACCTTCGCAGGGTGATATCGAAATGCAAGAAAAGTTGCGCAAAAAGAACCTTGAACTCTTTCGTTCCGCGCCGCCTTCCCTCACGCCTTATTACAAGGAAAAAGTGGATGGATATTTCTTTCGGTTCAAGAAATGAATTGGAGATAGGGTGGGTGCTCATATAAGTTTTTTTCCTTGAAAAAAACTTGTATCTCTGTTTTTTTTTGTATTTTTGTATTTGAAACAGAAAAAGAGTGAGGCTATGGAAACGATTAAAATTCAGTCTGATATATCGCAAATGCGTGTGGTGGAAGACTTCGTAAGCAATGTGTGCGACGAGCGAAACGTTCACAATTACTTCGCTACCATTGACACGTCGGTTCTTCAAGCGGTGGAGAATGCTATTCTCCATGGCAACGGCGGAGACGGTAGCAAGTGTGTCATTGTCTCATGCGGCAGTTGCAAAGGCGGTCTATTTTTCTCGGTGCAGGACGAGGGCTGCGGGTTTGACTGGAGACAATACGGAGAAATGCCTTTAGAGGGTTCGCGTGGTTTAGGCCTTTTCATGATGCGGGCACTAAGCGACAAGATGGAGTTTTCTAGCAATGGAAGTTGTGTGAGACTGGAATTTTATGTTTCTGGCATAGACAAGGCCATATCGAGCAAGCGCGCCGCCTGCCTGCAAAATTTTTTCTCATGCTCCAAAGTGGGCGTGTGACGGCGCAAGAACCTATCTTCTTTCATGCTCCTCACTTATTCAAAAAAGAAGTGGGCATGCGCAAGTCTTTCTCCCCATCTTCCTGTGTGGAGGAGTTCTTTTTTTGAATATCGTATAGGAGAGGTTTTATCGAGAAAACACAGACACACGACCGTTGCAGGGCTCGTTTTTTGCAGACCCGTGTCGGGTTGAAAAAAAATTTTGTTCCCAAAATGTTAAAAAATCCACTTTATTATGGAGTAATATATTGTATAAAAGAAAGTTATGTTTATTTTTGCAATATAAGAGTGCGAGGTGCTGAAAAATGAATAGAAAACAAGTATCGCTATGGTAATAAGTTTCTCAAACGAGCAAATACAGTTCAATCTTACAGAAAAACAGCGTGTTAAACGCTGGATAAAGGAGGTGGTGAGACGTGAGGGTAAAGAGGTGGGCGAGATAGGCTACCTATTCTGCGATGATGCAACCCTCCTTCGTGCCAACCAAGAATATCTTCAGCACGACACCTACACAGATATCATCACCTTTGATTATGTGGAGGGCAATGTGGTGAACGGTGATATCATGATCAGTGTGGAACGCTTGCGTGAGAATGCGAAGAGTTTCGGCGTGCCGCTTGAACAGGAATTGCGCCGCGTCATTATTCACGGAGTACTGCATCTGCTGGGACAAAAAGACAAGTTGCCAGCTGATGCCACTGCAATGCGTAACAGGGAGAATGCGGCCCTTAAACTTTGGGAGACAATATAATGCAAGATATGTTTCACGTGAAACGTTGGGATGTGATAGTGGTTGGTGCAGGTCATGCTGGCGCCGAGGCGGCCATGGCATCGTCGGGCATGGGAATGGAAACGTTGCTCATTACGCAGAATCTTGATACGATGTGCCAAATGTCTTGCAATCCTTCTGTGGGTGGCGTGGCGAAAGGCCAAATAGTACGCGAAATTGATGCATTGGGTGGCTATACAGGTATTGTGGCAGACCAATCCACCCTTCAGTTCCGCATGCTCAACCTTTCGAAAGGGCCAGCCATGTGGAGTCCTCGTGCGCAGTGCGACAAGTGGCTTTTTTCTTGGAAATGGCGCGAAGTGCTCGAAAATGCATCCTGTTTGTCGCTGTGGCAAGACGAGGTTGTGGATATCATTGTATCGGGCGGTGCTGTACAAGGAGTGAGGACGCGTATGAATTTGGAGTTGCACGCAAAGGCGATAGTTCTCACCAATGGGACTTTCCTTAATGGGAAAATTCATGCGGGAGAGGTCTCTTTCTTGGGAGGTAGGATAGGGGAGAAGGCGAGCGAAGGCCTTAGTGAGAAACTTGCGTGTTTGGGTTTTAAAGTGGCCAAACTCAAGACGGGTACCCCCATGCGTATTGATGGCAGGACGATAAATTTTTCTCGTATGGTGGAGCAGCCAGGGGATGCTCACCCTGGAAAATTCTCATTTTCCGACACCAAATCTCCGGTGCACCAATTGCCATGTTATTTGGCGTATACCAACGAGAAGACACACGAGATTTTGCGCCGCGGCTTCGATCGATCCCCCATGTTCACGGGGCGTATTCAGGGTAGGGGACCTCGATATTGCCCTTCAATAGAAGACAAGATTGAACGTTTCTCTGGGAAAGACCGCCATCAGTTGTTTGTGGAGCCAGAGGGGTGGAAGACTCGGTCGTACTATTTGAATGGTTTCTCTTCCTCGTTGCCTTTGGAGGTGCAATACGAGGCATTATGTAGTATTGAGGGCTTTGAAAGGGCGCACATCTTCAAGCCAGGCTATGCCATAGAATACGATTATTTCCCGCCTACCCAACTTGCCTACACTCTCGAAACTCAGCTTGTTGAGAATTTATATTTCGCAGGTCAAATAAATGGCACCACGGGCTACGAGGAGGCTGCATGCCAAGGGCTGATGGCGGGCATCAATGCGGCGTTGAAAATCCGTGGGGAGAGGCCTTTCGTGTTGAGTCGCGCGCAGGCCTATATAGGTGTATTGATAGATGATTTGGTGAGCAAGGGGGTGGATGAGCCGTACCGCATGTTCACATCCCGTGCCGAACACCGCATCCTCTTGCGCCAGGACAATGCGGATGAGCGTCTCACCCCGTTGGGTCATGCCTTGGGTCTTGCTTCGGACGAACGCATGCGCAGGGTGGAAGAAAAGGCAAGGAGGGCCAAGGAGTTGACGTTGGTGTTGCAGGATGTTTCAGTACAACCCTCTGAAGTCAATGCCATACTCTGCGACAAGGGGTCGCCATCCATTGGGCAAAAAGCCAAGTTGGCTGGACTGCTGCTGCGTCCTGAAATTGGCATGGAAGATTTGGTGCCGGTGTCCCCTGTTTTACGTGAGGAGCTTGCGTCCATGCCTGAAGCGCTGCGGAACGAAGTGTCTGCAGGGGTGGAAATTCAGTTAAAGTATGCGCGCTATATTGAAAAGGAAAGAGGTGTGGCCGAGCGGCTGCTGAAGTTTGAAAGTTTGCGTTTACCGCCCGATTTGGATTATTTTTCGCTATCCGCCCTTTCTTATGAGGCACGTGAAAAACTCACCCGCCTGCGTCCTCTCACAATAGGGCAAGCCTCTCGAATTAGCGGAGTGTCTCCAGCCGACGTGTCGGTGTTGGTTGTCTTTTTAGGGCAAGGGAGGGGTTAAGTAAGATAGAAAAAATGATGTTTCACGTGAAACATCATTTTTAGTTAGTTGTGGATTAATTTGTTATGTAATATTAAACAACGGTTTGCTTTGTGGGTGAGGCCAGTTTTTGCAGGTATCCTGTGGCTTCCGGACCAAGGCAAAAAAGGAGATCTAAAACGCTTGCGTTGGGCAAAAAGCCTATTTTGTCCGAGAATACTTGACAGTAGGGAGGGAAAATCAAGTCCGCCGGAGGTCTCTTGATGCAGATGTCGCTGCGGTGGTCGTTCGGGCTTCCATCGGGCTCCATAAAAAAGTTGGATAGTTTCGTGTCGCAATCTGCCTTCAGCATTTTCAGAAGGGCCCCCAGTAGTTGCATATTCATCTCAATGAGCGTTTGGTGGTGCATCAGCAGCGTATTGCGCAGTACGTCCCAATAATATTGGAAGAAAGGAGCGGCCCGGTATGCAGATTCGATGGCTCTAATGTGTCTAATGTTCCACGGTTCGTTGTAGTTGACTATCACTTCTCCTGTTGCAGTATGCGACCCTTTGGGTTTAGTAACGGGAACGGTCAAGGCCAAGGGACCGCCTGCCGTGGCTATGACAGCTCTGTTGCGCAGGGTTTGCTTGGGGTAGGTCTCGTGGCGTTCTATGATGGCCTTGTGTTGCATCGCCAAGCGCGCCATGTAGGCCACTGGCGGTAGGTATGCAGTGGGGAAAAGCGGAATCATTGGCTATTTACCCACAATGACGGATGTCAGTTTACCGCCGTTGAAATAGAAATCAATATTGCCGTCGAGAAAAGAGATGCGTTCCTCGCCCCATTCCTCCTTGTCCATATCCTGTTCCCAGTATTTATGTTCCACCATGAGACTTACCAGTTCCTTTTTTCCCATGTTGAAAATTCTTTTTCCAAAGAGTTCGCAGTTTGGGTTGCAGATGTCGATACATTGTAGCCGCGGCTCATTGCCTTCGAAGAAAAGGGTTACGTGGTTTTCATCATAATGCAACACGGTAGTGGCTTCGTCGGCCACGTTGTTTATATTTTCCACGCTGGTGGCTTCTCCCAGCAGGCGGCATACCTCTTCTACGGGCATGTCGAAATTCACGTTTCCAAGGCCTTCTTTTATATTTAATGTCAAGTCCATAGTTTCATGGTTTGTGATTCTTGTTTTTCAGAAAGCAAAAGTACAATTTTTTTTTCAATCTTCGGCCAAAAGTTGTAAACTTTTTCTTGAAAACAACGTAATATGCTGTAAATCATTGCCCGCTGCTGATAAGAAAAGTGTAGGTGTGTTGCTTTGCAATTGTGTGGAAAACAATGGAATGACATTTTTCATTCTTGAAAGCATGCATTTTTCTTTGGCCATGAACAAAAAAAGTCGTACTTTTGCAAATTGTAATCACGGTATCGTGGATGCGTTGACTTAGTAGCTCAGCAGGTAGAGCACATCCCTTTTAAGGATGGGGTCCAGGGTTCGAATCCCTGCTAAGTCACAATTAGAAGAGAGCGGCGCGTTTTGCAGTATACGTGTAAGACATCGTTTTGGCGTTGTTTATTCTTACCACCGCTTGACTTAGTAGCTCAGCAGGTAGAGCACATCCCTTTTAAGGATGGGGTCCAGGGTTCGAATCCCTGCTAAGTCACAGTCCAAGCAAGTTCCGTCCCCACAAAAGGGAGGGAACTTGTTTTTGTATACGGCATGGAGGTTTCATGTTGGTAAACCCCGCCATTGTGATATGTTCCAGGTTGGGAATGTGGATAGGGATAGGCCTTGTGGCGGCATTGCCATAGCACCGTGCGGGCACACACCTCCCACTCATCTCCTACCGTGGTGGGAGATGAGTGGGAGGTGTGTGCTGCCAAGCCGGTTCTGCGGTGCGCGTACACAGAACGCGTGTAATCCCAATCTTGTTCCAGTAATTCCTTGTATTAATGTCTCTTTTCTTCGAATTGTTGGCCGTACTCGAAATGGGGCCGTCCGTTCCGTTGTTGTCCCGAAAATTCGTGTGGATAGGGCTTTTGGATGATGCGTCAATCCGCTTTTCGAAACTGGCAGAGGATGCTTGTTTCTTCTTTTGTGGCTGCAAATGTTGAAAGCATCCAACGCTACAAACTGCCCACGGGCGGCGGGTAGTGTTTTTTTGTGCACCTCGATTTTTTTTCGTATCTTTGCAAAACGTAACAAAACGCTAATGATATATAAGAAATATGGATATCAATTCTTTAGATACAATAACGAGAGCAAACGTAGAATCTTGGCTGAATGGAGAATATGACCAAGAGTCAAAGCGCGCTATACGCGACATGATGGAAAACAACCCGCAGGAATTGAAAGAAAGTTTCTACAAGAGTTTGGAATTTGGCACAGGAGGGTTGCGCGGCATCATGGGTGTAGGTACCAATAGGATGAACACCTACAACGTGGCTATGGCCACGCAGGGGTTGGCCAACTATGTGAAGAGGACCTTTGGTGAACAGCGGTTGAGGGCTGCAGTGTCACACGACAGCAGGAACCACAGCCGCGAATTTGCCATGATAACGGCCAACGTGCTTGCCGCCAATGGCTTTCATGTCTATCTGTTTGAGTCGTTGCGCCCAACACCCGAGTTGAGTTTCGCTGTACGCCATTTTCGTTGTCAAACGGGCGTGATGATTACCGCCAGCCACAATCCAAAGGAATACAACGGATACAAGGCTTATTGGAACGATGGATGCCAACTGACGCCTCCGCACGATGTGGCCGTGATGGAAGAGGTGGCAAAGATAAAAGGCCTTGAGGAGGTGCGTTTGACGGGGGGCGAGAAGGATATTGAGATTGTGGGCGAAACGGTGGATGCCGCTTTCCTTGAAAAAGTGAAGGAGAATGCCATTCATCCTGAGTTGATTAAAAAGCATAGTGACTTGAAGATAGTGTATACCCCTTTGCATGGCGCGGGCACGATGTTGGTTCCGCGTGCGCTGAGGGAGATAGGCTTTGCAAACGTGAATGTGGTGAAGGAGCAGGCCGAGCCAAACGGCGACTTTCCCACCACGCCGAGCCCCAACCCCGAGGAGCACGCTGCTATGGAGATGTGTGTGAGTTTGGCCAAGAAAATGGATGCCGATATAGCCTTTGCCAGCGACCCAGATGCTGATCGCGTAGGGGTGGCCGTTAAGAGGCCCGATGGGCAATGGATGCTGCTTAATGGAAACCAAACGCTCAGCACCATTGTGTACTACCTCGTACACCAGCGTAAGGAAGCGGGGTTGCTTAAGGGTGACGAGTGTGTGGTGTCTACCATTGTGACCAGCATGTTGCCGGGAGCCATTGCTCGCGGCGCGGGAGTGGACTACTACGAGGTGCTGACAGGTTTCAAATGGATTGGAAACAAGATATTGGAACTGGAGGGAGAGAGGCAGTTCATAGTGGGTGGTGAAGAGAGTTACGGCTATATGATAGGCGACTTTGTGCGTGATAAGGATGCCGTGAGTTCTTGTTGCATGATAGCCGAAATTGCTGCTTGGGCAAAGGAGCGCGGCATGACCTATTTTGACCTGCTGGCGGAGATATACATGCAATACGGCTTCTATAAGGAAGGGTTGTTAAGCGTGGTGCGCAAAGGCATGGCGGGAGCGCAGGAGATAGAGGATATGATGAAGGCCTACCGGGCCGCTCCTCCCAAGGAGTTGGGTGGCAGCAAGGTGACGCTGGTGAAGGACTTTAAAGAGGGGAAGAGCCATGATGTGCTTTTGGGAAAAGAGGAGGCGCTGACGCTGCCCAAAAGTAACGTGTTGCAATTTTATTCCGAAGACGGCACGCGTGTAACGGTGCGCCCCAGCGGCACCGAACCCAAGATTAAGTTCTATTTTAGTGTCAAGGGTGAGTTGAAGAGCGTAGCCGACTTCGACAAGACCAATGACACGCTTGACACCAAGATAGCCGCCATTCAAAAAGCCTTGCAGCTGGTATAGTTGTTTGGAAAGCGGCCCCAGAAGAAATGACCCCCGCGATTGGACGGGGGGCGTTAGTGAGGGGGCCCGTTACAAACCGGGTTTGGAGGG
>JAXFQM010000081.1:0-7239 GCA_034178965.1 Bacteroidales bacterium
GATGAGGGATTTTTTTTCTTGAGGAATGGCAAAAAAAACTCAAAGTTCAATAATATTTGCTATATTTGCATCGTGTATGATAGGCACTGAATAATAATATATGTTTGATTAATAAACAGATGTATTGATATGGGAAAAATATTAGGCCTTGATTTGGGCACAAACAGCATCGGCTGGGCGGTGGTGGATACCGAACGCAAGGAAATTGTAGGCGCCGGAAGCCGCATCATCCCCTTGGACGGCGAAATTACCAGCAACTATGAAAAAGGCAACGCCAGTTCCCAAACCGGCGACCGCACCATGAAACGCCTCGCCCGCCGCACCATGCAGCGTTTCCAGCTGCGTAGGGAAAGGCTGCTGCGAGTACTGCGCGTTATGGGTTTTCTTCCCGAGCACTACGCAGGGCAGTTGAACCGCTACGGCCAGTTTCTCGACCACGGCGAACCCAAGTTGGCTTGGCGCGAGGGTAAAGACGGAAAGATGGAGTTCCTGTTCCAGGCCTCGTTCGGGGAGATGCTGCGGGACTTTGAGAAGCGCCAGCCGGCGATACTGGCCGAAGGGCGCAAGGTACCATACGATTGGACCATATATTATTTGCGCCATAAGGCCATCAACCAGCCCATAGCAAAGGAGGAATTGGCGTGGGTGCTGTTGCAACTCAATCAAAAACGGGGATACTACAAGTTGCGTGGCAAAGACGAACAGGAACAGGAGAGTAAAAAGAAGGATATAAAGAAGGATATAGTGAGGCAGAGGGTGACGAGCGTGACTGAAGACACGGAGACGAAAGGCAAGAAAAAACGATTCCGCATAGTGCTGGGCAACGGCATGGAGTTCTACAACTGGGCGCTCCGCAAGCCCGAATGGGAGGGGATGGAGAAAGATTTTGTGGTGACTACCAGCCTGGACAAGGACGGTAACGTGGAGCGCTCTTTCCGCGTCCCCAACGACGACGACTGGACGTTGTTGAAACTGAAGACGGAAGAAGCTATTAAGGAAAATAAGACCACGGTGGGCGACTATATCTACAGCGCGCTTTTGGACAACCCCGACCAAAAAATAGTGGGGCAATTGGTGCGCACTGTAGACCGCTGTTATTACCTTGACGAGGCGCGAGCCATCTTGAATAAGCAGGCCGAGTTTATCCCCGAATTGAGAAACAGGGAGCTTTACGGGAAATGCATAACGGAACTTTACGGCGTCAACGACCCCTACCGCCATAATATTGAGCAACGCGATTTCACCTATCTGCTGGTGGACGACACGCTGTTCTACCAGCGTCCGCTCAAGAGCAAGAAGTCGCTCGTCTCCGACTGCCCATACGAGGCACGCTGCTATGTGGACAAAGAAACGGGAGAGGTGATGAAACAACCCCTAAAGTGCGCCAGCAAGTCGCACCCCCTCTTCCAGGAGTTCCGCCTGTGGCAGTTCGTGGGCAACTTAAAGATATACAAGATGGACGCCAAGGGTTTCAGCAAAGACGTGACACCGCAGCTGCTTCCCGACGGCGAGGCCTGCCCCACGCTCTTCAGCGGCCATGGCGACAAGGGGAAGGCCCGCGCCGACTTGTTTGACTGGCTGAACGACAAGGACTCCATCAATCAAAAGACCTTGCTCCAGTACCCTGGGTTCAACATCCCCAAAGAGGAACGCGACAAATACCGCTGGAACTATGTGGAGGACAAGTCCTACCCCGTCAACGCAACGCGCGCAGACATGCTGAAGGCCTTGAAGGAGGCAGGCGTGGATGCCAACTTCCTCACCCAAGAGAAAGAGGTGGAAATGTGGCATATGCTCTACTCCATCAGCGATGCCAAAGAAATGGAGAAAGCGGCGGAAAAGTACGCATATCGCAATGGTATGAAAAACGCCGGCGCCTTCGCTGAGAGGTTCTGCCGTATCAAGCCTTACGACGCAGACTACGCGGCCTATTCCCTCAAGGCCATCAAGAAACTGCTCCCCCTCATGCGCATGGGGCAACATTGGAATGAACAGGACGTCGACACTAGCACGAAAGAGCGCATACGAGGCCTTATCGACGGCACGCTGCAAGAGCAAGCGATAGACCGCATACGCCAGCGCGACAAGGACGGCGACAAGGATAGGAATGCGCACTTCGAATACAGGGCCTTGCAGGACTGCCAGGGACTGCCTGTTTGGGAAGCCTGCTACGTGGCCTATGGGAGACACTCCGAAGGCACCGACGTACAATGCTGGGAAAGCCCAGACGACATAGACGCGTACCTGACGAAGTTCCGCCACCACTCGCTGCGCAACCCCATAGTGGAACAGGTGGCCATGGAAACCCTCAGAACAGTGAGAGACATTTGGCGGCAATTCGGCCGACCTGACGAAATACACCTCGAAATGGCGCGCGAAATGAAGCAGACAGCGGAAGAAAGGAAAAGGGCCACGGATCGCAATACCCAAAACGAGCGCACCAACATGCGCATCAAGCAACTGCTTTCCATGCTGGCCGACAATGAGTGCGACATGGAAAACGTGCTGCCCTACTCGCCATCGCAGCAGGAAAAACTGAAGATATACGAGCAGGGGGCCATCGACGCCGGTGGCCCCCCGGAGAACGACGTCAAGGAGGTCTTCAATCTCCTCTCATCGCCGCTGCAAGACAACACGCCCTCCCGTAGCGAGGTCTTGAAATACAAGCAGTGGCTGGAACAGCGCTACCTGTCGCCCTACACCGGCCAAGTCATCCCCCTCTCGCGCCTCTTCACCGAGGACTACCAAATAGAGCACGTCATCCCGCAAGCACGCTATTTCGATGACAGCATGCTGAACAAGGTGGTGTGCGAAGCTGCAGTGAACGCCAAAAAAGGCTCGCTCACGGCGCATGAGTTCATTATGCAGTGCCACGGCGAAGTGGTAGAACTCCCAGGGGGGCGCACCGTCACCATTTTGGGCGTGCAGGAGTATGAGGAACAAATGCGGAAGAACTACCACGATAGGAACCGTGCCAAGTGGGAACGCATGATGCTGGACGACGTGCCAGAGACGTTCATCAACCGCCAACTCAACGACAGCCGATACATCAGCCGCTTCCTCATGTCTGTGCTCTCCAACGTGGTGAGGGAAAAGGACAAGGATGGCAACGCCGAACCCGATGCCATCTCCAAGAACCTCATCACGGTAACGGGCGCTGTCACCGACAGGCTGAAGCGCGATTGGCACCTAAACGACCAGTGGAACACCATCATCCTGCCGCGCTTTGAACGCTTGGACGCCATGGCCAATGAGGGCAAAGCGCCTATTGCGGGGCTTCGGTTCGTGGCCCTCTCAAGAGAAGGACACAAAATACCCCAAAAACCCACCCCGCAACTCAATTTCAGCAGCAAACGCATAGACCACCGCCACCATGCCTTGGATGCCATCGTCATAGCCTGCGCCACGCGCGAACATGTGAACCTGCTGAGCAACGAGGCGGCGCTGCCGAAGAACCATGCGAACAGGCTGAGCCTTTCGTTTAAATTGCGCGAACAGGAAGAGTGGACCAACAAAGGAAAGCCAAACAAAAAGTTCGGCTCCTTCAAACTGCCATGGCCCAACATGCCTATGGATACGCTGCAAGCGTTGCAAGGCATCGCAGTCAGCTTCAAGAAGGACGTGCGCGTGCTCACTCTCACCAAGAACCGTTGCCGCCACCTCGAGAAAGATGCAAAAGGCAACCTGCGCAGCAGCATGGTCTTGCAGGAAGGACGCAACCTTGCCATACGCAAGGCGTTGCACAAAGACACGGTCTTCGGAGAGGTGCGTCTTCGGCTCAAAAAGGATGTGAACTTGAAAGAGGCTCTCTCCAATCCCAACATCATCCTCGTGGACAAAGAATTGCGGCAGAAGGTAAAAGAACTGCGGGCAGAGGGCAAAGGAGAGAAAGACATGTTGGCGTATTTCAAGAAAAACAGCGACGTGTGGCCCGAAGCCGCCGACGGTAAGGTGGAAGTCTACTACCGCACCGAGGACACCACCGACAGGTACTTTGCCAGCCGCTACGGAAACAGCCTCGTCAACTTGTTTGCCATGAAAAAAACCGAGAAGGAAGCGGAAAAAGTCATCAAAAGCATCACCGACACGGGCATACAGAAAATACTCCTGGCACACCTCCATGCCGAAGGCAACGACCCGCAGAAGGCCTTCTGTGCTGAAGGGGTGGAGCGCATGAACGCCAACATAGTGGCCTTGAACGGGGGCCGCCAGCACAAACCCATACGCACGGTGAGGTGCTATGAAAAAGCCAACAAGTTCGCCGTGGGCAACGCGGGCAACAAGAAAAAGAAATTCGTGGAAGCCGCCAAAGGCACCTACCTCTTCTACCTTGTTTGCAGCATGCCCGGCAAGTCACGAGAGGGGGTGCCGCTACCGTTGTGTACAGTGGTGGACTTGCAGAAAAAGCACGGCGGAAAATGGCACGAACATCTGCTGGAAGACCTCTCCTCCGAGTCATGCGCCATCCTTCCCCAAGAGACCAAAGTGCTGTTCATCCTTTCCCCAAACGACCTGGTCTATTGCCCCAGCAAAGAGGAACGTGAACAGGGAGTGAAAGAAATAGACAAGTCCCGCATATACAAGATAGTATCCTGCAGCGACAAATCATTATATGGGGTGCCCGCATACGTTGCAAAAGCCATCGAGGACAAAGTGGAATTTGAATCACAGAACAAAATGACCAAAACGCTGGAAGGGGAGACCATCCGCGACATTTGCCTGCCATTGAACGTGGACAGGCTGGGAAACGTAGTGCTGGCGCCGGTGAAACAATAATATGATTCGTTACAAAAGCCGTAGCAGTGGCGCGGCAAAAGGATGAATTGCCATGATTAAACGTACACTTGTATTCGGAAACAGCGCACGTCTGTTCCTGCGTAATGGGCAACTGGTGGTGGAACGCGACGGTGACGGCGCGGACAAGCCCCAAACCACCTTGCGGCCGCAGCCCACAACGATACCTGTCGAGGACATAGGCTTGGTGGTGTTGGAAGACCAGCAAATTACCATAACGCACGGATTGCTGGCCGCGCTGCTGGACAACAACGCCGCCGTAGTCACCTGCGACCGCCGCCGCATGCCTTGCGGCCTACTGTTGCCCCTGGAAGGCAACACCATACAAAGCGAACGCTTTCAGGCGCAACTGGAGGCCTCCGTACCGCAGCGAAAGCAACTGTGGCAGCAAACCGTCTCGGCCAAAATACAGAACCAGGGACTGTTGCTGGCCAGCCTTGGCCGGACGGCGGACTGCATGTTCCAATGGGCGCGACAAGTGAAGAGTGGCGATAGCGATAACCTGGAGGGCCGGGCGGCGGCCTACTACTGGAAAACACTCTTCGCCGATGTTGAAGGATTTAAACGTGGTAGGGAAGAGGCATACCCGAACAACCTGCTCAACTACGGCTATGCCATACTGCGTGCGGTAGTGGCGCGCTCCTTGGTGGCCAGCGGCCTACTGCCTGTGATGGGCATACACCACCGCAGCAGATACAATGCCTATTGCTTGGCCGATGACGTGATGGAACCCTATAGGCCGTTTGTGGACAATGTAGTGGTCAAGACAATGTGCCTCTTTCCCGGCATCGACGAACTGAACAAGGAGGTAAAGAAAGAACTGTTGGGCATACCGGTCTGCGACGTTGTCATTGGCGGCGCGCGCAGCCCGCTGATGGTGGGGACTACGCAAACAACAGCCTCCTTGGCCAAGTGCTTCCTTGGGGAATTGCGCAAAGTTAGTTACCCAGTCTTCGATGCTTAGGTTCAACCAATACACGGTCATGTGGGTGCTCGTTCTGTTCGACTTGCCTACGGAGACAAAAAAACAGCGCCGTAGCGCCGCCCTTTTTCGCAAAGAATTGCTGGCGGATGGCTTCACCATGTTTCAATTCTCCATTTATGTGCGCCACTGTGCCAGCCGCGAAAACGCCGAAGTGCACACAAAGCGCGTCAAAGCCATGCTGCCACAGGAAGGATATGTTTGCATGTTCAGCATCACCGACAAGCAATTCGGAGATATCCACATCTTCAACGGACAGAAAGAAGGGCATGTCACGGCTGCAGGCCAGCAACTGGAACTTTTTTAAGGAGAGTTCTATCCATTCACCGTTTTGCAAGAAACAAGGATACATGAGCTGGAATAAACTTTTCCGCGCAGTTGAAGTATTGTCTGCATCTTGCTGTCTGTCACCATGTAGCATGTCCATATATGCGCCCTCGTTTCGCACAGCCTTTTGTTCTACAGTCCCGTCAAAATCGCATGAAATCAGTTGATAGAACCCACTTTAAGAAAACAAGCAAATCTCTTTAATGAAAGTAAACGGGAACTCTTTTAAGGAAGCAAGCAAGTGGTCTTGAGGAAGCCAATCAAGACCTCTTTAGCAAAAGAAAGCGAGAAAAAGAAAAAGCGTCCCTACCCCAAGAGGCAATGCCAAGAAAAAGAGTTCTATGCAACCAAATAGAAGGATAAAAAAATAGGGACAAAATACATGACATATAGTCTGATTGAACAGATTTCGTAGGAAATAAAAAATACAATGAAAAAGAAAAGTTCGCCCTCTAAAGGACGAACTTTTTTGTTCTTTAACACGAAGTATATTGTTGTGGTTCAGTTTATTATTCATATTGAGATGTCAAAGAACTCAACAATATCAGCATTTTAAGCGATTCACAACGACGTCTGCTGAACTAATACAACCTCCTGTGATGTCAAAGAACTCAACAATATCAGCATTTTAAGCGATTCACAACATGACCGCCGCGGAACAACGATTACCGAAGGATGTCAAAGAACTCAACAATATCAGCATTTTAAGCGATTCACAACATTGTTGTTTTTCAAGACCTTGGGGGTTAAGATGTCAAAGAACTCAACAATATCAGCATTTTAAGCGATTCACAACTTCTACGAGTTGTGGACCAGAGGAGAGGCAGATGTCAAAGAACTCAACAATATCAGCATTTTAAGCGATTCACAACTGTGGTTGATTATGTTTTGACCTCGGAGCTGATGTCAAAGAACTCAACAATATCAGCATTTTAAGCGATTCACAACAAGGATTTCCTTGTTGCGCGTGTCTTTTCTGATGTCAAAGAACTCAACAATATCAGCATTTTAAGCGATTCACAACAATAGTTGTTTTTCAATGCCTTGGGGGTTAAGATGTCAAAGAACTCAACAATATCAGCATTTTAAGCGATTCACAACGACGAGCCTAATACGTTGCGTTATATCGGATGTCA
>JAXFQM010000129.1:0-2494 GCA_034178965.1 Bacteroidales bacterium
CGATGTCTTGATAAACGGCTCCATACCAATTGTCGGGAGTAAGCACGCTTTCTTCTGCGTTCATGATGTCATCGCTTTTGTCGTGGAGGGAGTATATGTTCTCCTCACCATGGTCGTTGAACACCGCAACGAAGCCAAAGCACTCATACTCGCCATTGTCCCTCACCACAGCCCATGTGATGACGCGGAATTTGCGATCGCCGCTCGTCAGCACACTCACCTCCTTGCCCAACTGCCAATTCCAGCGCGATGCCTTTTCCTGCTGCAACGCCTCGTGGAACAGATCCACGGCCTGCTCGTTGGCATTGTATCGTTCATTGTCGGTAGGGGCATGAAACACCTCATGGAACAACTTTTGTAGTTCTGTTTGGTAGCTCGACATCACATCGCTGCGTTGCGCAGCACATGCAAGATGCAATATGGCAACGAGCAATAGCGTTATGGTTTGTCTCTTACCCATTCTTCTCTCTTTTACACTTTTTTCGCTTGCCAAAACAATATTACGCTCGTTTCGGCGTTATTATCTAAAATATAACGCAGGAAACGCTGTTTTGTTGCGTGGAAAGCAAAAAAGATTCATGTAATGAACTTGGATGCCCGCATCGCCGCATTTGTCTCTTTAGGAGAGTCCATCGCCAATGGGCTTTTTGACCATAGCCTCGACGACGCCATACATAGCGCGTGTTCCGCCAACCCTTGGTTCACGGAAAGTCATGTGCGCTACGCCTTGCAAACTTGGAGCGACAGTTTGTCGGAAAGCGCAATCATGCGCCTTGCACGTTCGGGTCCTGCCCTGGAAAATGTAGATGTGCTCCCTAAAACCATCGCCATCATCATGGCTGGAAATCTGCCCCTTGCGGGTATGCATGACTGGCTATGCGTGTTGTTGAGCGGAAATAAGGCTTTGGTGAAACTATCAGCCAACGACAACGTTCTGCTACCCCGTCTCAATGCCATGCTACCTCCCGCATTGGAGCAACACTGCACTTTTGAAGAGGGCCGATTGGGAAATTTCCAAGCGGTCATCGCAACAGGTAGCAACAACACAAGCCGTTATTTCGACTACTATTTCGGCCGCTACCCACATATCATCCGCCACAACCGTAACAGTTTGGCCATCTTAAACGGAAACGAAAGCCCTGATGACCTTCAGGGTCTATGCGACGACATATTCCTGCATTTTGGATTAGGATGCCGAAGCGTGTCGAAACTGTTCGTGCCAAAAGGATATTGTTTTGACGCCTTGATTGAAGCCTCAACGAGATACGCGCATTTTGCCGACATTCACCTTTATCGCAGCAGTTTGGACTATCACAAGGCACTCATGCTCCTCAATGGGGAACAGTTTGTGGACGGAGGTTTTTGGATGTTGCATGTTTCTCCAAGCATCGCCGCGCCCGTGAGCATAGTAAACTACGAAGAGTATGCCGACATTTCCGAAGCGGAGCAATGGTGCAGGGCGCACGCGGAAGATTTGCAGGTGGTGGCGCGTAGCGGCAATTTTGGCAATGCCCAGCACCCCTCACTAACGGATTTCGCCGATGGCGTAAACACCATGAAATTCTTGGCTGAAATCACCTGACATAAATATTATGGACGCAGAAGACATCATAAACCAAGCCTACGAAAACCGTGCCCTGCTTAACGAACCCGAAGTGAAGCAGGCCATCTTCGACACCATTGAGGCTCTTGACAAAGGCCGACTGCGCGTGGCACAACCCACAAGCGATGGCTGGCAGGTGAACCTATGGGTGAAAAAAGCCGTACTGCTCTATTTCCCCCTCTGCGAAATGGCCACCTCCGAAGCGGGTCCACTGGAATTTCACGACAAGATGCCACTCAAGCACGGCTACGCCGCGCAGGGGGTGCGCGTAGTGCCTCACGCCGTGGCGCGCTACGGAGCATACCTTGCCAAAGGCGTAGTGCTAATGCCCTGCTATGTAAACATTGGAGCCTATGTGGACGAAGGAACTCTGGTGGACACATGGGCCACTGTGGGCAGTTGTGCGCAAATAGGAAAAGGGGTACACCTCAGCGGTGGCGTTGGCATAGGAGGCGTGTTGGAACCCGTGCAGGCTGCACCCGTTGTCATTGAGGACCATTGTTTCATTGGAAGCCGCTGCATTGTGGTGGAAGGCGCGCATGTGGAGGCCGAAGCCGTGCTTGGCGCCGGTACCATCATCACGGGAAGCACCAAAATCATAGACGTAACGCAAGAAGAACCCGTCACATACAAAGGTGTTGTGCCACGGCGCAGCGTCGTGGTTCCTGGCAGTTACGCAAAACATTTCCCCGCAGGCGACTACAACGTGTCCTGTGCGCTCATCATTGGGAAACGCAAGGAAAGCACCGACAAAAAGACCACCCTCAACGCCGTGCTGCGGGAGTTCCTTTAGCCTCTGCCCTCTTCAACACCTTCAAACTTTTCTTATCCATTCTTTATTATTCACCAATGAACCTATTGTTATCAACATGGCAAAAAAAAATATCCTCC
>JAXFQM010000166.1:0-11007 GCA_034178965.1 Bacteroidales bacterium
GGCGGCCGTACCTATTGCATTGTCGGCTGGAACGGGTTATTTCGCGTCGCGACCAGCGCGTATAGCGTCGATATTACTCTTCACGACAGCCTCACCCTTTCGATTGAAGATGCGCGTGATGGCATCCTCAAGACGCTGGAAGTCGATGTCCATGTATGGGGCTGCAGCACCCAGCAGCACCATGTTGCTGCGCGCATTCACTTTCTTGGCGATATCGTTGGCGTCGAAAGCCACACAGCGCGGCAACTTGTGCAGTTCCTCCATAACTATGTTGATGTCGGGATAGTTCTTTATGTTCACGAAAGGGGCGCTGTTGGTAATCACCACGCCGTCTTTGCCCAGGAACGGCAGGTAGCGCAATGCCTCCATGGGCTCGCTACTGAGGATGATGTCGGCTTTGCCTTCTGGGATCACGTCGGCGCTGATGGGCTCGCTGCTCACGCGTAGATGACTGAACACACTTCCGCCGCGCTGACTCATGCCGTGTATTTCGCTCTGTTTCACGTTGAGGCCGATGGAAAGGGCCGCATCGCTAATAATCTTGGCTACGGAGACGATGCCGTCGCCGCCTACGCCACAAAGGATGATATCTTTTTTCATGTCTTATTTCTTGTTAGCAAGTTGTTTTTTCTGTTCCACGATGCAGATGCGCTGTGGGATGATGACGCTGACACCATCGTAATTGACCTCCTCCTGCATAATCTTCACAAACTCCTCGTGATTCTTCTTGAGCGGCACAACGGTGCGGATATGCTCAGGGGCCACGCCAAGGCCTATGCAAATGTTCTCAATTTTCTTGTTGGCGCTGCTGTTTTGTCCACCCGTCATGGCGGTGATATCGTTGTCTAAAATGACCACTATCACGTTGGCTTTCTCGTTCACGCAGTCCAGCAGACCCGTCATGCCGCTGTGACCAAACGTGCCATCGCCTATTACCGCCACACTTGGGAATATGCCCATCTCACTGGCGCCTTTCGCCATGGTGATACTGGCTCCCATGCACACGGTGGTATCTATGCCTCCCATGTTAAATCCAAGCGTATAGCAACCTATGTCACCAAACACACGACCGTGCTCGTATTTCTTCATCACCTCAATGATGGCTTCATAACTATCGGTGTGCGGGCATCCCAAACACAGCGAAGGGGGGCGGTTTGTAACCACCTGCGGCACGCTGTAAGTTGTCGCCATGGGCTTACCGAGTGCCTTGGCCACCTTTTCTGCATTCAGTTCTCCGTCGCGGCGTATGGTTTCGTCCAAACGTCCCATCACCTTCTTACCCTTGCCAAGGAAGCCTTTCACCAGTTCTTCTACGAAAGGCTGACCATCTTCCAGCACAAGCAACTCGTCACTCTCTTCGTACAATTTGTCAATCATGCTGAAAGGTAAGGGGTACTGCGTAACCTTCACCACACTGTAGGGGCATTTTCCATCCGGGAAGTTCTCCATCAAGTAGTTATATGCAATACCAGTGGTGATGATGCCCAGTTTGTGGTCGTTGCCAGGAATGAATACGTTGTATCCGCTCTCCTCGCTACTTTTTGTGAAGATGGGCTGCTTGTCGATAAGTTGGCGATAGAGTCTCTTTGCGTTCGCCGGCAATAGCACGTAACTGGCGGGATCGCTGGGATAACTAATCTCGTTTTGTTTGCGTGCCTCGCGACGTTCCACGCCTGCTCTGCTGTGTGCCAGACGCGTGGGGATGCGCATCAGCACGGGGGTGCCCATCTTTTCGCTCAAGTCGTATCCAAAGAACACCATGTCGTATGCCTCTTGCTGGTTGCTGGGCTCCAGCATGGGTATCATTGCCCAGTGGCCATAGAAACGACTGTCCTGCTCGTCTTGACTGGAGAACATAGATGGATCGTCTGCCACCACAATCAGCACGCCTTTGGTGCCTATGATGGAAGCGTTCATGAAGGGGTCGCCGCACACGTTCATGCCTACGTGTTTCATACAGGTCATGGCTCGCTTACCAGCGTATGCCACGCCTATGGAAGCCTCTAAAGCCGTTTTCTCGTTGGCGCACCAATTGGCGCGAATGCCCTTTTCTTTAGCCTCTTTGCTCTTCATCACGTATTCCGTGATTTGAGTGGAGGGCGTGCCGGGGTAGCTGTTGATGGCGCTGCCGCCAGCATCTATAAAACCTTGGGCTATTGCTTCATCGCCCAATAGAAGTGTTTTCTGCATATCTCTTTGTTATAATTTATTTATATTCATGGTGACAACCTGCTAAATAAAGTTGTACCTTACTTAAGTTACTAATTATTTACTAATGAAATGCTACAAAATAATTTGCAAAAATACTAAAAAAAAACCACATGGCAAAATAAATAATTTCATCTTTGATTTTCAACCATCTACAGTCCGTCTTGCTTCCCGTAGTACTGTCCTTACTTTTTTTTGCCTGCGAAATCCAGGCAAATGCCTTACATCCAAAACATGCCCTCCAGAAACGGCATCACGCGGCAATGCGGAACAAGCCTCTGCACCATTTTTCATTTTGTGAGTTCAATAACCTAACTTCTCTTTAGGCTAAAGAAGAACTCCAATCCTCCTTCATCACGGTTCTTCGCATAAATCTCTCCCCCGTGGAATAGGACGCTGTGCTTGACGATGGCAAGCCCCAAACCGCTGCCGCCGAGCTGGCGGCTGCGCCCTTCGTCGATGCGGAGAAAGCGGTCGAATATATGGCTAAGGTATTGGTTGTCTACTCCGCGACCATTGTCGTAGAAATGGAAATAGCAATAATTCGCGTCTTCTTTATAACTTTCTATTACCACCCGCAAGTCTTCGCCTGCATGTTCCGCCACATTTTCCAATAGGTTGCGGAAGATAGCGTAAAGGAGGTCCTTGTTGGCGTAGAGGTGAATGTTTCCATCCAGTCTGTCTTCAACGTCGATATGTTTATTTTCCAAGGCAGATTCCAAATCCCTAACGGCATCGTCTACCACTTGTCGCACCGCAACCTCCTCTTTTGAGAAAAGGTCATGTCCCTCCTCCATCTTATTAATTAGAGCCACGTCGCTGATGAGGTTGGAAAGCCGCAACACCTGGGCGTAACTGCGCTGGAGGAAATAATGTTGCTGTTCGGGACTGACAGGCTTGTCGCCAAGGAGTATTTCAAGGTAGCCGCGTATGCTGCTGACTGGAGTCTTTAGTTCATGGGCAATATTGTTTGTCATCTCTTGCTTTAGTTGCTGGATGTGGTGCTGTTCCGCCAAGGTTTGTTGCTTGCTGCTTTCGGCCTCGTCGGCCAATTGCTGCATTTTGCGTGCCAACCTCTTTTGTTGAAGATGACTATAGGCGAAGATGACCACCAAAACGACAAGAAGCGCTATGAGGACGTAGTATACTAACATGGCTGATGGCAATTATTTTTCATCAAAAAAGTATCCAAAACCAGTACGGTTGGACAGGCGGTCGCCCAAGGGTCCAAGCTTTTTGCGGAGACGGGCAATATGCACATCTACACTGCGATTTCCGATGAATGTATCGTCGCTCCAAACGTTGGCAATGATATCCTCGCGGGTAAAATAACGCCCTGGATGCCCCAGCAAAAGTGATAGTATGTCGAATTCTTTACGAGTGAGAGGCAGGGGTTGGTCGTCGAGAAGGGCATGTGCACCTGCGAGGTCAAGGGTGAGACCGCCAAAGGTAAGACTTTGCCGTTCCCCTTCGTTAGGATAGGCTCGTTTGAGGACCGCTTGAATGCGTGCCAACACGGTGCGAAAGGAAAAAGGCTTGGTGATGTAGTCGTCAGCTCCGAGGTTGAAGCCTTTCAACTGGTCGCTTTCGCCGCTGAGGGCGGTGAGAAAAATGATAGGGATTTCATTGCCCTCTCGGCGCAGACGGTGTGCCAAGTCGAAGCCGGAGGCGTGCACCAACATCACATCAAGGAGTATCAACTTATGCTCTGGGCAAAGTATCTTCATAGCCTCTTCGGCGCTATGAGCCGTGTCTACAGCATAACCCTCCGCCTCCAAATTGAAGCGAAGTATTTCGCACAAATCTTCCTCGTCGTCAACAACTAACAATCTCATAACTTTCTTCAATATTCTTATTATGCAATTTATAATAAAAAACGTCAAAGATGGCTTTTTATTGCATCCTCCGTCACAGTCTCCCAAACCACGCTTGGAACGCCCTTCGGCTACAACTCTTTCACATATAAATTCCGCTCCATTTCTCCCTCATACAGCCGAAGTCTCCTGTTCAAGAGATATCCCTGCTTCAATAGACTGCTGCAGCTGGCTGCGTTGTGGGGTGATGCGGTGGAACAAAGCACCCTCACACCCCTTTGATAGGCCTCCCGCTCCAAGCCCCAGCCAAGGGACAACTGGAGCCCGTTTCCTCGGAAAGGCCGATGAACGATGCAAAGTTTGTTGTTGGCTGCACAGCGGCCTGCAAGATCGACACCTTCCAACAAAAGGGAAAGGTCGTCGGCTTGGTCCATGGGAAAATAAAGCACGCTGAAAGCAGCCAGCACTCCCTCTTGCGCCCACGCGCCTAAAACGAAGTGGGGGCCACATAGGCAAGCCCGCAGCATGGCAGGAGAATTGCGGCGTAACAGGCTTGGGTCGCCCAATTCTTCAAATGCCTCATCCTGCAACTGCAGCATCTGTGTGAGGTCTCTGGGGGCACAAGGGCTGAAAACAAGCCTATTCGGAACCCAATTCATTTTTCTCATAGCACGCAAGAGTAGTGTCTATATCTCTTCCATCACCACTCCCCTAAGCTGGGAAAATGAAGTGCGTACCCGTTCTACCATGGAGCGGCGCACGCCGATACGTAGGACACACTGCAAGCCAAACTGCTGATCCTGAAAAGGTATTCCGTATTGTTTCAACAACCGCATCACGTCGTTTAATAGCGCATACTCGAACTCCAAGCGGAAATGCTCATTAATGGTTTTCTCCACTATGGCGGCATGTGCTAAAGCATCGTGTGCCGCTGCGCGATAGGCTTGCGAAAGCCCCGACACGCCCAATTTCACTCCTCCAAAATAGCGAACCACCAACACCAGCGCATCCGTGAGGTTAAAACTCATCATTTGGCCGTGTATTGGCCTGCCTGCTGTGCCAGAAGGCTCGCCGTCGTCATTCAGGCGATAGGTTTCTTTATCCGCACCAATCACATAGGCGTAGCAATGATGGTGTGCATCGAAATATTCTTTTCGTTTGGCGCAGAGCAAGGCCTTGGCTTCTTCCTCTGTCGACACAGGGAAGGCAAACGATAAGAATTTGCTGCCCTTCTCCTTATACTGACCTTCGACTGGAGCGGCAAGGGTGCGGTAGGTATCATCAAGCATAAAGCAGCGTCATAAGGTCGTCTCCTCCTATCCTCTCTTCCACCAATGTAGCGGGGCGGGGTGGAATGCTTGGCGCACGAAGTCCCTTGCCGAAAAGAACGGGAGAGGAGAACACTCGGATTTCGTCATAGAGACCTGCAGAAAGGAAAGCATCAAGAAGCGTTCTTCCGCCTTCCACAATGACGCTTTGGATTTTTCTACCATATAGGAACTCCAAAACTGAAGGGATGTCGGGAGACGCAATGGGGGTAATGTCCTCCGCCTCGCTGACTCGCACCCTGCCCCTTCTGTCTAACACAAAGCGTTGTGGCTGGTTACCTTTCCAGAGGCGAGCTGTAAGTTGGGGGCGGTCGTTGAGGAAAGTTTGGCTGCCCACGAGAATGGCGGACTCTTCGGTGCGCCAAGAATGTGACATCTGCTTTGCCTCCGGGCTGGAAATCCAATATGGGTGTGGTTTTCCATCGTCGCGGTCCACATCCATGAATCCATCAGCCGTGCGGGCCCATTTCAGTATGACATAAGGCCTGCCTTGCTCCATGAAAGTAAAAAAACGGCGGTTGAGGAATCTGCCTTCTTGTTCCAGCACGTGCGTGGTGACCTCTACGCCAGCCTGCCGGAGGATGTCGTATCCTCGGCCATGCACCAGGGGATTGGGGTCATCGTTGCACACCACCACGCGCCTTATGCCACTTTGAGCTACAAGAGGGGCGCAAGGAGGTGTCAGGCCTTGGTGGGCGCAAGGCTCAAGGTTGACATAGAGAGTTGCCTCCTGCAAATCCGACTTGTCGCTGCAATGGAGTATTGCATTGCGCTCAGCGTGCCATTGGCCGATTTCCTGATGGTAGCCTTCGGCGACAATGCGTCCTTTCTTCACAATGACGCAACCCACCAAAGGGTTGGGGCTTGTACGCCCCAATCCATTCTGCGCCAACTGAAAGCAACGTCGCATGTAATTCTCATCCGTCATAACCTATGCAAGGAACTGTCGCATGCCGTATGGGATACCAGCCCCACCATTGCCCTTCTCGCCTAAAATTCCGCCGTCTTTGGCGTGCGCGGAAATGGTATTACGTCGCGGATGTTAGCCATGCCAGTGATGAACAGCATCAGCCTTTCGAAGCCAAGTCCGAAGCCGCTGTGAGGCACCGTACCCCACCGGCGGGTGTCAAGATACCAGCCAAGCGTGTCAAGGCTCATGTGGCGTTCATTGATGGTATTCAACAACTTGTCATAGTTCCATTCGCGTTCGCTGCCACCTATGATTTCGCCTATTTTGGGGAAAAGCACGTCCATGGCTCCCACCGTCTTGCCGTCGGCGTTCTGTTTCATATAGAAAGCCTTGATTTCCTTAGGGTAGTTAATAAGGATAACGGGGCGCTTGAAGTATTTTTCCACCAAATAACGTTCATGTTCGCTTTGCAAATCCACACCCCAATGGACCGGATACTCGAACTTTTGATCGGCCTTTGAGAGGATGTCTATGGCATCGGTGTAGGCAAGGCGTTGAAAAGGATGTTCCAGCACAAAATGCAACCGCTCCAGCAGACCGGTGTCAATGCGTTCGTTCAAGAAGGCCAGGTCGTCCTGGCAATTGTCGAGTGCATACTGTATGAGGTATTTCAAGAAATCCTCGGCCAACGCCATATTGTCCTCCAGTTCGTAGAACGCCATTTCAGGTTCAATCATCCAAAACTCGGCCAAATGGCGGGGTGTATTACTGTCTTCGGCGCGAAACGTAGGGCCAAAAGTGTATATCTTGCCCAACGCCGTGGCTCCCAACTCGCCTTCCAACTGCCCGCTGACGGTGAGTGAGGTAAACTTGCCGAAAAAGTCTTGGCTATAGTCCACTTTGCCCTCGTTGGTGCGGGGCGGGTTTTCCATGTCAAGCGTAGAGACGTGAAACATGTCGCCCGCTCCTTCCGCATCGCTGGCCGTGATGAGAGGCGTATGGAAGTAGTAGAAGCCATGGTCGTTGAAATATTTATGTATAGCAAAGGCCATGTGATGGCGCATGCGGAAGACGGCTCCGAAAGTATTCGTTCGGGGGCGCATGTGGGCAATGGTGCGCATGAACTCCATGGTGTGCCCTTTCTTTTGCAACGGATAGGTTTCCGGGTCGCACTCGCCATATACTTCGATGCTTTCGGCCTGCACTTCCACACTTTGACCCTTGCCCTGCGACGCCACAAGTTGGCCCGTCACGTTGAGGCTGGCACCCGTGGCTATGCGTCTCATGGTTTCATCGGGAAACTTAGCCAAGTCTGCAACCACCTGCAAATTAAGGATGGTGCTGCCATCGTTGAGCGCGATGAAGGCGACTTGCTTGTTGCCGCGCTTTGTGCGCACCCAACCTTTCACGTTGATGTGGGTGTCCAGCAAGGCACTCACATCGTCTTTTACAAGATGCTTTATTTCAATATGTTTCATAATTCAAAAGGTCTCTTATCCATTTCGTTGCATCTCCTTTGACGTGGCCAAAGAATGCAGTGCCACGTCGCTGGCATATTTAATCAGTTTGTCCTCGTCTTTGCGCGGACAAACAAGCAGAATGCCATTGGCCTCGGTCACAAGATAGTCGTTCAATCCGCACAACACGGCCATTTTGTCGGGAGACACATGTACCAGCAAGTTCTTGCTGTCGTAAAAGATGGCCCTTCCCGAAGCCACAGCGTTTTTGTCATCGTCCTTGTTCAAGACATTGTACAACGAATCCCAGGTCTCCACATCGCTCCATCCAAAGTTGGCCTTCATCACAAACACGTTTTGCGCCTTTTCCATCACGCCATAGTCCGCGCTGATGGGGTCTGTGGCAGCATACACGCGTCTCACCTCCTCACGGGGGCTGTCTATGTGCAAACTGCCATAGGCTTTCGCCATGGCGGGTAGAAAAGTGCTATAGGCGGCCTTCAATGTCTTTAGGCTCCACACAAAGATGCCCGTATTCCACAGGAACTCGCCGCTGGCAATGAAGCGGGCAGCCATGTCGGCTGGGGGCTTTTCTGTGAAAGTAACTACCTTGTGCAGATTGGGTGCATCGGTAGCCGCACTCTCTTGCGCAAACTGCAGGTAGCCGTATTTGGTGTTTGGGTTCACTGGCCGCGCACCAATGGTGATAATCCAATCGTGGCTATCGGCCGCATCAACAGCCTCGTTAATATTCCGCACGAAAGCCTCCTCGTCAAAGATGGCATGATCCGACGGGGACACTATCACATTGGCGTGGGTATTGATATCGTCAATGATGCTGGCGGCATAGGCTATGCAAGGTGCCGTGTTTCGCCGTTGTGGTTCGGCCAGCACCTGGTAATCTTTTAGATTGGGAATTTGCGCGCGCACGGTGGACACCATCGGTTCGGTGGTGACGATGATGACATTATCCCTTTCGCACACTTGGCAATAATGGCGGAAAGTGCTTTGCAGCATGGTTTCGCCTGTTCCCATGAGGTCGAGGAACTGTTTTGCGTGGTCGTTATCGCACATTGGCCAAAAGCGGCTTCCGGTGCCGCCAGCCATGATAATGCAAAAATTATTCGTGTTCAAAACAATGCGTTATTAATGTAGGTTGTTGTGCAACCGAGGTTCATGCTCACACGCTCACCTCGCCCTTGATGTGCGGCCAGGGATTGTAATTTTCCAGTTTAAAGTCGTCATAGTCGAAAGAGAATATGTCGCGTTTATCGGGATTGAGCGCCATGGTGGGCAGGGGGCGCGGCGCTCGCGTAAGCTGCAGTTTGCACTGTTCCTCATGGTTTTTATATATATGCGCGTCACCAAAGGTATGCACGAAGTCGCCTGGCTCCAGTCCGCAGGCCTGCGCCACCATCATGGTAAAGAGGGCGTAGGAGGCTATATTGAAAGGCACACCCAGGAAAATATCTGCGCTTCGCTGGTAAAGTTGGCAACTAAGGGTGCCGTCCGCCACATAGAATTGAAAAAGGCAGTGGCACGGGGGCAGCGCCATCTTGTCTATCTCGCCCACGTTCCACGCACTCACGATGAGGCGGCGGCTGTTGGGTGAGGTTTTGATGTCGTGCACCAGTTGGCTTATTTGGTCTATGTGGCTGCCGTCGGAGCAATCCCAACTGCGCCACTGATGTCCATAGATAGGACCCAAATCACCATCTGACCGCGCCCACTCATCCCAAATGGACACCTTGTGGTCGCGCAGATACTGCACGTTCGTGTCTCCGCGCAAAAACCATAGTAATTCGTATATGATGCTTCTTAAGTGCAATTTCTTCGTCGTCAACAACGGGAATCCATCCTTCAAGCGGAAGCGCATCTGATAGCCAAACACGCTGATAGTGCCGGTTCCGGTGCGATCCGACTTCTCAACACCTTCTGTTAAGACATGATTCAGAAGATCTAAATATTGTTTCATGCTTTTAGAAATACCTTGCAAAAATACGAAAAAAAAATGACATGCGAGAAAAGTTATTGCTTTTATGCCACAGCGTAGGAGCTTCGTTGTTATGCTCAACCCTTTGCGAGGCATGCCCACTTGAAGTCCCTCGTAAAAAAACGCGGCAACCGCAGGCACTGCCCTCCGAATATTTGTGTGTAAAGTAGGATGAAGGCGGAGGCGTGCCTGCGGGAATGAGACCAGTTTATTTTATGCCGCTAATCTTGGGGTTATTTGACCACTATCTTACATGTACTTTCGCCAACTTTCAAGATGTAGACCCCACGAGGGATGCCCTGCAGGCCAATGACAGCAGTGCCGTCAACTTCCTGCTGTTTCACAAGGCGGCCCGTCATGTCGTAGAGGAGCACCGTACCCTCGGCTCCGCTGACGGTGATGCGTTCCGTGGCCGGATTGGGATAGACTGTCAAGAGCAGTCCGCCTCCCATCCCTTCTATGCCTTCCATGTCTTGGTTGATGATGCCCACCCCAGCAAGGTCGAAGCCACCGTTGTATCCATTGGTGGGATAAGGGTCATTGACGATGTGGCCAAAAGCGTCATAGGTGGCGTATTGTGGGTTGATGGTACCCACAACGTCCACCACTCGCACATGTGTGATGTGATTGAGGTCGATGCCGACACTGTCGGCAATGTCATCCAAATTAAACGGAGTGCCATAGCCCTTGCGGTATTTGCCGGCGAGGTTGTTTATGAAAGTGGGGTCCACCGGGCCATATGCGCCTATTTGGCTTGTGGTTGGGGAGAGAGAGGTAGCGGGGAAACGCACGAAGCGCACGCCGTCGCTGCTCACCTCTACAAATGCCAGTTCGAGGAAATGGTCGTCGAAACTGTTTTCGAAGACGGCAAAGTCAAAACCTGCGCCATTTTTAATGGGCTTGGAGAACGTGAGCGTCGCCACGCCGCCGTCGCCAAGGGAGACCACATTGAGATTGTCGTTAATGTCTACCGGACCTATGGCCATGGTGTCGTTTCCATACGTCACACGGTTGCCCGCCTCGGCAATATCCCAATAGCCTCGTTCCACGGTGCATCCCGTTGCCCAAGCCACAAATCTGTTGCTGTTGGCTGCTATGGCTTCGCAGCCCTCCGTGCCTACGGCGCCACAGAATGGGCCTTGCACGGGCGTGGTGTCGATAGGACTTACAGGATGGATGGGCATGGTCCACACATAGCTGTAGATCCAGCCCCAGCCTTCGTAGTAGGTGGAGTCTACGATGGTACCGCTGGCAGGGTCGCCCCATTTAGCCAAGTCGCCATCGTGCAGGGAAGAGG
>JAXFQM010000171.1:0-5828 GCA_034178965.1 Bacteroidales bacterium
ATGGGTAGTTGATGAGTACTTGGTGGGTACTTGATGGGTCGTTGGATTTCGATAACATTAGTAATGTAGAAAATAACCTGTGTAATTTGAATCAAGAGATTGTATTATTGGGTAAACCATCGAAAAAAAATATTCAAGTAAGTTGGGGTGGTTCTACAACTTGATTTTCTGCTATTTTGATGGGATAATAGAACAGATGCCAGTGCGAAACGAGGGTGCATTGCGGACTATGTAACCAAGTGACAAATAGTAAGATGCCAACATGGTTTCGAAAGCGTGAGATGTCTATTTTTGCTCATGTATCTTTTTTTCGCAAAAACGGCGAATGATATTATAGGGTTCACCATAAGTTATTTACGTATTATTACCATGGTTCGCAACTTTCCCCTCCTTCGTGAGTAACGATGGGTTGCGTGGGGGAGGGGTACCCTTGACATTCAACAAAGTCGGTCACCAGTTTGCAAACATGGATATGGATAAGGAAAGCTCCCCGTCTCTTTTTGCAGACATGCTCACAAGAAACAGGGAACATCAAGACTCTAACACAGTTTTGCAACGCCACCCATAGCCACGCGCTGCATTTACCTTAATGCCCGTGTGGCATTAAGAACGGCGATTACGGTTACGCCCACATCGGCAAATACCGCCAACCACATGGGCGCGAAGCCGAAGAAGGCGAGGACGAGGACCACAACTTTAACTATGATAGCAAACCATATGTTTTCCCGCGCGATACGAACGGTGCGACGCGCTTGTCGTATTGCCACCGCCACCTTGATTGGCTTGTCGTCCATGAGCACCACGTCGGCTGCCTCGATGGCGGCATCGCTGCCCAACCCTCCCATGGCTATGCCCACATCGGCACGTGCCAACACCGGCGCGTCGTTTATTCCGTCGCCTACAAACGCCACCTTGTATTGCGTGCTGAGCAACTTTTCCACTTCGCACAACTTGTCATCTGGCAGCAAGCCTGCACGGTATTCCTCCAGCCCTATGGCGCGCGCCACGGACGCCGCCACCTCTTCCTTGTCCCCCGTCAGCATCACCAAGCGGTTCACGCCCTCTTTCTTAAGGGCGGAGATAGCCTCTGCGGCGTCATCCTTAATTTTGTCTGTCACCACGATGTGGCCTGCATACTTGCCATCCACGGCCACGTGCACCACGGTACCCGCCTTGTCGCAAGGTTTCCATTCCGCCCCCACGGTATCCATCAACTTGTTGTTGCCCACGCACACCGTTTGTCCGTTCACTTGAGCCGAAACTCCTAATCCAGCCCTCTCTTGTACGTTTTCCACCAGGCAATCATCATTCTCATTGGGAAAGGCGTTGCGCAGACTGGCGGCGATGGGGTGGGTAGAATGGCGTTCCACATGGGCCGACAGGTGCAACAGTGCGTTTTCCTCCAGTTCCTCTGGGTGCACCGCCGAAACGTCAAACACCCCGTGAGTGATGGTACCCGTCTTGTCAAAGGCCACGGCGCGCACCTTGGCGAGCGTGTCCATATAATTGGCTCCCTTGACAAGGATACCTTTACGCGAAGCTCCGCCTATGCCCCCAAAAAAAGCCAGCGGCACGGAGATGACCAAGGCGCAAGGGCAAGAAATGACGAGGAACGTGAGGGCTCGATATACCCACACACTCCAGTCTTGGCCGACAGAAAGTAGCGGTGGAAGCAACGCCGTGAGCACGGCCAGGCCAACCACGATGGGGGTGTATATTCGCGCAAAGCGTGTAATGAAACGTTCACTCTTCGACTTATTTTCGGCGGCATGTTCCACAAGACGCAATATCTTCGACGCTGTGCTTTCGCCAAATTCCTTTGTCACACGCATCTTCAGCACGCCACCAATGTTTACGCATCCCGATAATGCCTCGTCGGCTGGACGCACTGCTCGTGGTGTGCTCTCGCCCGTCAACGCCACCGTGTTCAGATAGGATACTCCTTCCAGAACCACGCCGTCCATGGGCACCTTCTCGCCAGGCTCCACCAGCACCACGTCGCCTTTTTGCACCGCTTCTGTGCTTACATCCTCTATGGCCTCACCCCGTACCACATGCGCTACGTCGGGCCTTATGTCCATCAGTTGCGAGATGCTCTTGCGGCTGCGACCTTCGGCAATGTGTTCAAACCATTCACCCACTTGGAAGAACAACATCACGAACACCGCCTCGGCAAATTGCGGCTGCGTCTTTGGCAAGAAACCTATGGCCATGGCCCCCAACGTGGCTACGGCCATGAGAAAGTTCATGTCGAGCGCATCGCCATGCACGATACCCTCCACCGCTTCGACAAGCACGTCATAACCCGCCACAAGGTAGGGCACAGCATAAAGCGCCAGTAATGACCAAAGAGATAAATCGACGCGTTTTTCCATAAAATAGCATGTCGCCAACAATAGGGCTGATGCAATAATTCTGAATAACTTAACCTTGTTTTCCCGTTCCATGTGCAATAAGTTTTATGTTGCAAAAATATTGTCTTTTTTCTGCAACCTGGTTGCAAAGAAGTACAATAAAAAAACTTTTCCCGCGTTATTTATTTGTAGTTTATGGAATATATCTTTTTATGGAATAAGGTACATTAGAAAATCATTTTGAATGCAATATTTTAGTAATATTAGGTGAGTTCTGCAATAGATAGATTGTGCCACTGCACATAAAGAGATGTACTAGCTCTTGAGGGTGCGTGCCGTTGGCAAGGTTTGCCACAACGCCACATGAGCCACGGTGAAACCCTTGGACAATGCCTTGAGGAATAGCGAAAACGCCTTATGTGATATGAAGAACAACGAAATTGTTGAGCGCTTGAAAGCCAAAGGGGTCCACGCCACTGCCAATAGGCTGTTAGTGTATGACGCCTTTACTGGGTTGCACAACCCCGTGAGCCTGTCTGCACTTGAAACCCTGCTGCCTACCATGGACAAAAGCAGCATTTTCCGCGCCGTAAGACTCTTCTTGAAACACGATGTGCTGCATGCCATAGACGACGGAACAAAGCAGGTGAAATATGAGATTTGCCCTTCACAAAACGAGTGCGATGCCACGCAGCGGCACATTCACTTCTATTGCGAACGTTGCGGGCAGACCTTTTGCCTTGACGACATATCCATCCCTACTGTGGAACTGCCCGAGAGTTACGCCGCACATTCCATCAACTATATTGTGAAAGGGACATGTCCCTCTTGCCGCAGCAAGGCGCTGCAAAAATGAGGCGAGTGCAATTATTTGTGTTTTTTCGCGTTATATTATTAACCAAACTTGTTACGAAATTAATAATCCATAACTCACAATCAATATAATAATTAGTAAAGAACAAATTCATGCTCGCAAAGAATTGAAATCAAAAAGAATTGTCTAAAACTATTCCTATTATTTTTTCCATGGATAAGATAATAAGATGAGTAATAAATCATTTCAGTACCAATGTTGAATTTGTTTCAGCGAGGGATAAAACCAAATTCATTCTTCATGCATCTATTCAATCAAACATTATGAAAGAAATATTTAACATTAAAGTTCTAAACAAGAAAGGCGAAGAAGAAGCCATGTCCCAATATGAAGGCAAAGTGCTACTCATTGTGAACACTGCCACAGGTTGCGGATTTACGCCACAGTATGAAGAATTGGAAGCCATGTATGAGGAGTTTCATGACAAGGGCTTCGAGATTCTCGACTTCCCCTGTAACCAATTTGCAGGGCAAACTCCAGGCTCGGACGAGGAAATAACCCAGTTCTGCACGTTGAAGTTCGGCACCAAGTTTCCACAATTCAAGAAAATCGAGGTAAACGGAGATGGTGCCACGCCGCTATTTAAGTACTTAAAAAGCCAAAAAGGCTTTGAGGGCTTTGGAAATAGCATGAAAGCCCTTGCGATGAACGCAATGCTGGCAACGATAGACAAAGACTACAAGAACAACCCCGAAATTAAGTGGAACTTCACCAAATTTCTTGTAGACCGTGAGGGTAACGTAGTGGCGCGCTTCGAACCCACGCACAACATGAAAGATGTGAAGAAACAAGTGGAAAACCTGTTGTAGGACAACACGCCACGCGGCCAATCCTTGCGCCAAGAGCAACGGAGGCCACAGATGGATTACTACAACCAACGGCAATGGGCGCCGCACGGAAGCGTAACGCCCATTGCCGTTATTGAGAATTGCACCAACTTATATTATTGGCCTATCTTGTCTTTATATTCGGCAGCAGAAAGTAGCCCTTCGACGTCTGCCGCATTGGCTGGTTTAATCTTGACAATCCAGCCTGCGCCGTAGGGGTCGTTGTTGATGGCGGAAGCATCATCTTTCAAGGTAGCGTTGAATTCAACGACTTCACCAGGGATGGGCATCATCAGGTCGGCAACGGTTTTCACAGCCTCAATACTGCCAAATGTCTCGCCGCCATCCAAGGTTTCTCCCTCGCTGTCTACGTCAACAAAGACTATGTCGCCCAATTCGTGTTGTGCATAGTCGGTTATGCCAACGACGGCAAACTCGCCTTCCACGCGCACCCATTCATCGTCTTGGGTGTACTTCAGATTTTCAGGAATGTTCATGTTCTTTCTTTTATTAGTTAACTATATGTAAGATAAATTCGTAATCAACGAACCCATTCTTTTGATAGGCACCGTTACAAAACGCAAAAATACGAAAATTTATGCAGATGACGATATTTTTTTTTCACACCATGTTTTTTTTTGTTACTTTTGTAATGTCATTCAAAATGAAATTTACCCGTCCAATATTTTTTTTCAAACTTAAACTCAATGTATTGGGTTCGGATTGTAGGATTGAAAACTAATCAATAAATTGTGCAATTAATCTATTGCACACCCCAAAACTGTCATATCACATGGATACTACCGAAGAAGAAAGTGGAAAACACCCCCGTCGCACTCGCATCAAACCAAAACCCTTGGCTGCCATCAACGGCAAAGAATATAAAACAGGGCTTCGTCCTGGAGCTGAGGCACGCCGTGCCATGGAAGAAAAAATTATGGCGGTGCGGAAACAAAACGATGAGGCAGCAACAAATATGACAGAAAAGACAGTGGACACCGACGCGCTGATGTCGCCGCTCGGCATCATTGAAAGCAGAACAAAGGAAGAAAAGGCCGCAGAGCCACCTAAACGCAAGCGCGGACGCCCGCGCAAAACCGACGCAGACGAAACAACTCTGCTGGAACAACAGTTGTCAGACGCAAAGGCAGCGGCCGATGCCACAAAAGCAACGGCCCTTGAAGAAAACACCGATAAAGACACCCTGCAAGAAAATATCACAAGGGATGACAAGGCTGAGACCCCAAAACAGCCCTCCACCGCCAAGCGCAAACACGGACGCTCCAATAAAAGCGCCACGAAAAAAGAGGAGAAAGTAGATGGGGAGAAAAAACAACCCGAAAAGGCTGCATTAGAAAAAGCCCCCACCAATGACAACACGAAAGGACAGCCTGGCAGTGCCGCAACGCCGCTGGAACTGCCCATAAATGCAGAAGAGGACAAAAAACAAGACACTTTGGACACAAAGTTAAAAGAAACGCCCGTGGCGGAGACAAAGCAAGCGGCACATAAAAAACAACAAGAGCGACAAACTTTTCCCTTCGAAACAGAAGGTGCTATCGAGGCAGAAGGCGTGCCGGAAATTACAGGCGACAATTTCGGCTTCTTGCGCAGCAGCGATTACAACTATCTCTCGTCGCCCGATGACGTGTATGTGAGTGCACAATGCGTGCGTACTTTTGGGTTGAAGACAGGTGACACGGTGCACGGATACATACGCCCGCCACGCGAAACAGAAAAATATTTCCAACTGTCACGCGTGACAGAAATCAA
>JAXFQM010000192.1:0-15740 GCA_034178965.1 Bacteroidales bacterium
GGTTTCTTGCTGTATCATCTTACTTAGCCCTTTCTATTATTTCAACTAATCTCCAACATTTGTTTTTACTCAAGGGGCGCGTCTCCATGATGCGCACCGTGTCGCCGATGTTGGCTTCATTCTTTTCGTCGTGTGCCATGAACTTGGTAGACTTTTTGATGAATTTGCCGTAGAGAGGGTGTTTCACCTTGCGTTCCACCATGACTACTATCGACTTTTCCATCTTATTGCTAACCACGACGCCAATACGTTCTTTTCTTAAATTTCTTTCCATCTTTCTTTGAGGATATTTACTGCTCTTGCTTATTTCTCTTCTTGTTTGGGAGCGTCTGTAGCTTTTGCCTCTGCAAGTTCGCGAGCACGAAGTTCGGTGAGGTAACGAGCAATGTTTCTTCTACTTTCTTTTATTTTGCTGGGATTCTCGAGAGGTGAGATTGCATGGTTCAACTGCATCTTCTGATACGTTAGTCTCTCCGTTTCGAGTTTCTCTTTCAGTTCCGAGGTGGGGATATCTTTCAGCACTAATTCGTTCTTCATGACGGGGTCCTCCTTATTCTTCTAAATAATCACGTTTTACTACAAACTTTGTATTGATGGGCAACTTCTGTGCTGCAAGGCGCAGAGCTTCCTTTGCCACATCCATGGGGACGCCTTCACATTCCAACAACATAGTGCCAGGCAACACGCGAGCCACAAAAAACTCTGGCGCGCCCTTACCCTTACCCATACGCACTTCGTTAGGCTTGCGGGTTATGGGTTTGTCGGGGAAGATGCGAATCCATATCTGACCTTCGCGCTTCATATAACGCGTAACGGCTTGGCGAGCAGCTTCTATTTGGCGACCGCTGATGAAAGAAGTCTCAAGGGACTTGATGCCGAAATTTCCAAAAGCCAATTCATGGCCACGGAAAGCATTGCCTTTCATCTTACCTTTCTGCTGCTTTCTGTATTTAGTTTTCTTAGGTTGTAACATTTCTCTTCTTTTTTGTAGCAAATGCCTTGCGGGTACCTATGCCCGCTACTTTTGCTGTTTATTTATTATTGTTACTATTTCTATTTTCACGGCGTTCTCCGCGACGACGGTCATCGCGACGTTCACGGCGTGCACCACCACCCATGGGGCGACGGTTGTCGCGTCCGCCTGCGTTATTTCCTCCCACTGTGGTGGGTACGAGTTCGCGCTTGCCATATACGATGCCTCGACAGATATATACCTTTACGCCTATGCGGCCATAGGAAGTATGTGCCTCGGCTTGGGCATAGTCAATGTCTGCGCGCAATGTGTGCAGAGGTGTACGGCCCTCTTTGTAGTGCTCTACGCGGGCAATTTCCGCTCCACCAATACGTCCGCTCACGCTAACCTTGATGCCTTCGGCACCCATACGCATGGTATTGCTGATAGCGTTTTTCACTGCACGGCGATACATGATGCGGCCTTCTATTTGGCTGGTAATGTTATTGGCCACCAACACTGCGTCCAGTTCAGGTCGCTTAACTTCGCTGATGTTGATCTGCACATCCTTGCCTGTGAGTTTCTTCAACTCTTCCTTCAACTTGTCCACTTCCGCGCCGCCTTTTCCAATGATGAGGCCCGGGCGCGCGGTGCTTATCGTGACGGTGAGCAACTTCAACGTTCTCTCAATGTATATTTTCGAGATTTCGGCCTTAGCGAAACGCGCGCTGAGATATTTACGTATCTTATCGTCCTCAACGAGTTTCTTTTCGAAACGTTTTCCGCCGTACCAGTTAGAGTCCCATCCGCGGATGATGCCTAATCTGTTGCCTATTGGGTTAGTCTTATGTCCCATTCTTACGTTATCTTCTAATAAATTATCTTATTTCGTTTCTTTAGTCTCGTTGTCTTTAGCAGCGGGTGCTTCTTCTGTACGGCTGCCGAGCACCACCGTGATGTGGTTGCTGCGCTTGCGTATGCGGTAACCTCGTCCTTGCGGGGCGGTCATCATACGGCGCATGGTACGCCCCTCATCCACCATAATCTGCTTTACGTACAACTGTCCATCCTCCACGCGCTTGCCTTCGTTTTTGGCCTGCCAGTTAGCTATGGCGGAGAGAAGCAACTTGCGCATCTTGGGTGCCGATTCACGGGGATTGTATTGAAGAATGGCAAGAGCTTTGTCCACATCCACGCCACGGATAAGATCAGCCACCAGACGGGTCTTGCGGGGCGAGGTGGGATTGTTCATCAACTTGGCCACATAGAAAGTCTTGTTGGCTTCTTTGCGTGCTTCTGCACGAGTATGTTTTCTGTTTCCCATTTCTACTGTTCTTTAATCTTATTTAGAGGCTTTGTCCTTGGCGCCAGCGTGGCCGCGGAAAATGCGTGTAGGCGCGAACTCGCCCAACTTGTGGCCTACCATGTTCTCGGTGACGTAGACGGGTATGAACTTGTTACCATTGTGCACAGCGATGGTCTGTCCCACAAAGTCTGGGGATATCATCGAAGCGCGGCTCCAAGTCTTGATAGTCACCTTCTTGTTGCTTTTTTGGGCCTCTATCACTCTCTTCTCTAGTTTGTAGAAGATATATGGACCTTTCTTTATTGAACGACTCATCTTTTTCTAAATCTTTTAAATCGTTTTTACTTCTTTCTTCTTTCGATGATGTACTTGCTCGAGAGTTTCTTAGGCGCACGAGTCTTATATCCCTTGGCTGGGATGCCCTTGCGACTGCGAGGATGCCCGCCAGACTGACGTCCTTCGCCACCGCCCATGGGGTGGTCGACAGGGTTCATCACAACGCCACGGTTACGGGGACGAATGCCAAGATGACGGCTACGTCCAGCCTTGCCACCCACTTCGAGGTTATGCTCCATGTTGGAGACGATACCCACCGTCGCACGACAAGTCTGCAATATCATCCGCATTTCTCCGCTGGGCATTTTGATGATAGCATATTTATCATCACGACTCATCAACTGGGCATAACTGCCAGCGCTGCGCACCATTTTCGCTCCTTGGCCTGGACGCAACTCAATGTTGTGGATGAGTGTGCCGAATGGTATTTCGCCCAAAGGCAAATTGTTGCCCATTTCTGGGGCTACGCCTTTTCCACTCATCAGTTTTTGTCCCACCTTCAGACCTTGAGGGGCCAAGATGTAGCGTTTTTCACCGTCTGCATAGAAGAGCAGGGCGATGCGGGATGTGCGGTTTGGATCGTACTCAATGGTCTTCACGGTGGCAGGGATATTATCCTTGTCGCGTTTGAAGTCAATGATACGGTACTTCTGTTTGTGACCACCGCCTATATAGCGCATGGTCATTTTACCTGTATTGTTGCGGCCGCCGCTTTTGCTGTAACCAAATACCAAACCTTTTTCAGGCTTGGAAGCGGTGATGTCGGCGTTGCTCACGAGCACTTTGCCGCGCTGGCCAGGGGTGGTTGGTTTGAATTTCTTTAAAGCCATTTTTGTTTAACTTCTTATCGGTCTATTATCAGCAGACCTCTGCTATTATTAATTTAATAAGGCGCTTGGCAATTGCTGCTACGTTACTCCGTTACCTATTGCTTAAGCCTTTCATTTCATGATATTAGATACTTGCATAAAGGTCTATCGTATCTCCTGCTGCGAGTGTAACAATAGCCTTTTTGAAAGCATTTGTACGTCCCACGAGATAACCGCTTTTGGTGTAGCGGCTTTTCATCTTGCCGTTGTAGTTCATTGTATTTACGTCCATGACTTTCACATTGTACAGTTCTTCCACGGCATGTTTTATCTCAAACTTGTTCGCGCGTTTATCCACGATGAAACCGTAGCGGTTATGTGCCACCACGTCAGTCTTACCCTTTCTCCGCTGTATGCGTGTCAGCACGGGGTTGGCTGCCTTTTCGGTAAGCTTAGTCATCTTCTCGCTAACGAGAGGTTTTTTTATGATATTCATCTCTTTTTCCTACTTTTAACGGTTCTACAACACGATTACTTCGCCAAAACACGTGAAATTTCAGCAATTGACCCTTCCGATATCACAAGTTTGGAGGCATTCATCACGTCGTAAGTATTTAACTGAGACGCATTTACTACCTTCACGCCTTTTAAGTTTCTAGCAGACAAAAATACGAAATTATTATGAGATTCCAAAATAAATAATGTTTTTTTATCATTTATTTCAAGATTCTTCATAACTTCAAGCATCTTTTTTGTTTTAGGTTGTTCGAAAGTGAAATTTTCCACTACGGTCATGGCATTTTCTGCTACCTTTGCGCTCAGTGCACTGCGTCGTGCCAGGCGTTTCACTTTGATATTCAACTTGAAGCGATAGTTGCGTGGTTTGGGTCCAAATGTGCGAGCACCACCCACGAAGATATTGCTGTTGATGTCTCCGCTACGTGCGCCGCCTGTGCCTTTTTGGCGTTTCAGTTTGCGGGTGCTGCCGCTCATTTCGGAGCGTTCCTTGCTCTTTGCCGTACCTTGGCGCTGGTCAGCCAAGTATTGCTTGCAATCCAGATAGACGGCATGCTCGTTGGGCTCGATGGCGAAGATAGAGTCATCCAAGTTGATGGTTCTACCAGTCTCGCTTCCATTGGTGTTATATATTTTTAGCTCCATCTTTCTATTTTTACTAAAGAGTTTTTAGCTCCGGGTACGGAACCTTTTACAATGAGTAAGTTTTTTTCCTCGATAATCTTGACGACTTGAAGGTTTTGCACCTTGCACTTCTTATTGCCGTTTTGGCCTGCCATGCGCATGCCCTTGAATAAACGGGACGGATAAGAAGAGGCTCCTACCGAGCCTGGGGCGCGCAGGCGGTCGTGCTGACCGTGAGTCTTATCACCTACACCATTGAAATGGTGGCGGGTAACGACGCCTTGGAATCCCTTGCCTTTAGAGGTGCCGCTCACATCCACGTATTCGCCTTCCTTGAACACGCTCACGGTGAGCACTTCACCGAAATTCTTTTTGTTGCCCTCTTCAAAGCGGGTAAACTCGGCTACATAGCGTTTCGGGGTGGTGTTGGCTTTGGCAAAGTGTCCACGCAACGGTTTTGTGGTATGAGATTCTTTCTTCTCGCCAAAGGCCAGTTGGATGGAACTGTAGCCATCTTTCTCAACGGTTAATACCTGCGTGACAACGCAGGGACCAGCTTCAATAACTGTGCACGGCACTTGCTTGCCGTTGGCATCGTAAAGACTGGTCATACCGATTTTTTTTCCTAATAATCCTGACATTTCTTTTTCTTGGATTAACTTTTACTGTGTTGGTTAACTTCTTTCAGCATAACTCTGCGGTAGCCTTCCAATGAAGGGCCGTTTGTCATAGGCTGAACATCCAGGCATACGCCGTCAAACTTTGATTTCCACTTCCACGCCGCTGGGCAACTCAAGTTTCATAAGGGCATCGATGGTCTTATTGCGATCATTGATTTCGATGTCCATGAGACGTTTGTAGTTGCAAAGTTCGAACTGTTCGCGGGACTTCTTGTTCACGAATGTCGAACGGTTCACGGTGAAAATCTTCTTCTGCGTGGGCAGGGGGATGGGACCTGTTACCACGGCGCCCGTCATTTTGACGGTCTTTGCGATACGCTCGGCGGATTTGTCCACCAGATTGTGATCGTAAGATTTCAGCTTGATTCTAATTTTTTGACTCACGGTGTTTTATTGATTAGTATTTACTTTCTAAATAATTATTTCCTTTCCTTGATGCCCAAGATGGCGTCTTGCTGGTCCTTTGAGACCTGCGCGTAGTGCGAGAACTCCATGGTACTGTTGGCACGTCCGCTAGTAATGGTGCGCAGGTCGGTGACGTATCCAAACATTTTTGCGAGCGGTACGAGGGCATGGACGGCCTGCACGCCTACTTTAGCTTCTATATTCTCCAAAACGCCTCGGCGGCGATTAAGGTCGCTGGTCACGTCGCCCACATACGCGTCGGGCGTGAGCACCTCCAATTTCATTATGGGTTCAAGCAGCACTGAACTTGCTTTCCTGCAAGCCGCCTTAAATCCTATTTGGGCGCATACCTCAAAACTGAGTGCATCGCTGTCAACAGGGTGGTAACTGCCATCCAGCACGGTTACCTTTAGGCTTTCAAGCGGGTAGCCTGCCAGCACACCGTTTTGCATGCTTTCTTTGAAGCCTTTTTCAATGGCGGGCATATATTCCTTGGGAATATCTCCGCCTTTAACCTCATTCACAAATTGTAGGCCCACAAACCCTTCGTCGGCTGGCCCAAGTTCAAATAGGATGTCGCCAAACTTACCACGTCCGCCCGTCTGCTTTTTGTAGATTTCGTGGTGCTGCACAGTAGCTGTGACAGCTTCTTTGTAGGCCACTTCGGGACGACCTCCATTCACTTGCACGCCGAATTCGCGACGTAGCCGATCCACGATAATATCCAGGTGCAATTCTCCCATTCCGCTGATGATGGTCTGTCCGCTCACCTCGTCAGTTCTCACCTTAAACGTGGGGTCTTCTTCCGCCAATTTCTGCAAGGCATTTTCCATTTTGTCAATGTCTGCTTGCGTTTGAGGTTCTACGGCAATGCTAATGACAGGGTCGGGGAACTTCATGGTTTCAAGGATAATGGGATGTGCCTCGTCGCAGAGGGTCTGCCCCGTCTTGATCTCCTTGAATCCTACCGCTGCGCCTATGTCACCCGCCTCAATACGGTCGAGAGGATTTTGCTTGTTCGAGTGCATCTGCATGATGCGGCTAATACGTTCTTTCTTGCCACTGTTCGCATTGTAGACATAAGAGCCGCTCTCCAACGAACCGCTATACACGCGGAAGAAGCACAGGCGTCCTACATAAGGGTCGGTTGCAATCTTGAATGCGAGGGCGCAGAACGGAGCCTTGGCGTCGATGGGACGCACCTCCACGTTGCCTGTCTTGGGGTTCACGCCATCCAACTCCTCCACGTCCAATGGGCTGGGGAGGAATGCCGCCACTGCATCCAACAATGATTGTATACCCTTGTTTTTGAAAGCGCTGCCGCACATCACAGGCACTATCTTGCGCGACAGGGTGGCCTTGCGTATCTCGGCTATTATCTCGTCCTCGGTGATGCTGTCCGGGTCGTCGAAGAACTTGTTCATCAAGTCCTCGTTCTCCTCGGCCACGCCCTCTATGAGGCGCTGGCGGTAGTCGGCCACAATGTCCTTGAGGTCATCTGGCATGGGCACCTCGCTGAACTTCATGCCGTTGCTGTCCTCGTCCCAAATAAGTGCCTTGTTGGTGATGAGGTTAACAACACCTTTGAAAAGGACTTCCTGTCCGATAGGTATTTCGATGGGGATAGGATTTGCGCCCAAGCGTTCCTTTATCTGCTGCACCACGCCAAAGAAGTCTGCACCAGCACGATCCATCTTGTTGATGAAAGCGATGCGGGGCACCTTGTACTTGTCGGCTTGACGCCACACGGTCTCGCTCTGCGGCTCCACGCCGCCCACGGCGCAGAAGATAGCTATTGCGCCATCCAACACACGCAGGCTGCGTTCCACCTCCACCGTGAAATCCACGTGGCCCGGGGTGTCGATGATGTTGTACTTGTAGCGGTTGCCGGCCCAGTCCCAAAACACGGTGGTGGCGGCGCTGGTGATGGTGATGCCGCGCTCCTGCTCCTGCACCATCCAGTCCATGGTGGCGCTGCCCTCGTGGGTCTCGCCCAGCTTGTAGTTCTTTCCCGTATAGAACAATATGCGCTCCGTCGTCGTCGTCTTGCCGGCGTCGATGTGGGCCATGATGCCTATGTTGCGGGTAAAGTGTAGGTCAAACATTTTTACAGTATGGTCTGCGTGTAAATATGATTAATGATTTTCGTTTTCCGACTGCGATGTGGGGCTAATTTGCCGCTTCGCCAGTTTTGTCACTTCTTGCAAAACTCTTGTAGGTGCGCATCTTGGCCGCAAATCTTCATTATTAAATATCGGCCTAGTTTACTTGTTCATATTCCTCTGTCACCGATACCTTAAAGTATCCGTTTTTTACGAATATCGCATCGTTGACGTAGTTCCTTATTCCATTCTCCAATACCCACCTTCTCAAGCAGACACCCTCGAAAGTGCCTTCCAGCACGTTGCCGTTATCTGCAAGGGTTATTTTCCTAGAGACGTATTTAAGCTCGGATTCGGTCGAGTCATTAGGAATGATAAAGCCTACGATCTCGTCGCCCATAAAGTTCTTTTGCCCATGGTCTTGCCAACAAATCGCAGCGTTGCAGACTGAAAGTATGACCGACGTAGTGTTTAGTTATGGTGTTTTTTTGCATACCTGGAATTTATAGACCCCACCTAATGTGTTATGCACGGAAATGAGAGAATGCCTTGTTTGCGTCGGCCATGCGGTGTATCTCCTCCTTGCGCTTGTAGGCGTTGCCTTCCTCTTTGTAGGCGGCTTGGATTTCTCCAGCAAGTTTCAAGGCCATAGTTTTCTCACTGCGTTTGCGGCTGAAGAGGATGAGGTTCTTCATGCCGATGCTCTGCTTGCGTTCTGGGCGCATCTCTGTGGGAATTTGGAATGTAGCGCCACCGATGCGCTTGCTCTTCACCTCCACGCTGGGGGTAACGTTGGCCAAAGCTTTCTTCCAAACCTCGATACCGTCTTCTTTGGTGCGGTTAGCGACCTCGTCTATTGCATTGTAGAAAATGCGATAAGCAACTGTCTTCTTGCCACAAAGCATCAGATTGTTGACAAACTTGGTGACCATCACGTCGTTGTATTTGGGATCCGGGAGGATGATCTTCTTCTTGGGACTTGTGTTTCTCATTTCTATTGAAAGTTTATAAGTTCCTTACGTTCCGTCTTTTTCGCGTCGTCTGCAAAAAACTGACGTACGCCTCGAACATAGTTAACTTTTTTACTTCTTGTTGATGAACTTGACGAACCTAATCTCGTTTTTATCTGTTCATTTATTTCTTGGCAGCCTCTTTGGGACGTTTGGCGCCATATTTGGAACGACGTTGACGGCGGCCATCCACTCCGCTGGTGTCAAGGGCACCACGGATAATGTGATAGCGCACGCCTGGAAGGTCCTTCACACGACCGCCACGAATCATGACGATACTGTGCTCTTGTAGGTTGTGGCCCTCACCGGGAATATAGGCATTCACCTCTTTTTGGTTGGTGAGACGTACACGAGCCACCTTACGCATGGCTGAATTAGGTTTCTTGGGGGTCGTGGTGTACACGCGGGTGCACACACCGCGACGTTGAGGGCAAGAATCCAACGCGGGACTTTTGCTTTGAGACTCCAACTTCTGACGTCCTTTGCGAACTAATTGCTGAATGGTTGGCATTTCTTTTTCTTTCTATTATATTCAATATTAATACTTTCTAACGATTTCCTGCACTTTTTTGTGCGTGAAACAGATTGCAAAATTACTAACAAATTTCCACATACACAAAACTTTCTTTATTTTTATGTGTTAATAAATATTAAATTACTTGCTATCATCTATATATTAGCAATTTACAATATATGATTTTTATCTAACTTACTGACAAGCCTTTTAAAAGGCGTTACTGACATTGGCACTGCTTTTGAAGCCAATTCTTTTTTATTTCGTTGTTTTTCTGTGCCATGAAGCCGAAAGACGTGAACCTTGCTGATTTCATACCATAGTTCCTGCTCAAGTCGTTTACATTACCTGGCATACCAATATGTTGTGTCGTTGCATATCAACATTGCCACATGGCCTATCCCTGTATGTCAGCCCTGTCAATGTGGGGTCAAAAAGTCACCGTATGAAGCTAAATCAAAAAAACAAAAAAGAATATTTCAACCCTACTGTTCAGCGCTTGGGACTACCATTTCGACCAATAATTCATTCTCATTCGGTCACAAAACCATCTACGCTCCTTCTTTTCACAATGTCACCTGCTCGAACTCTCATCCCCTACCGCAAGGAAGTCCATGTATTCTCTGTGTAACTGTTTTCCAACCTTTGTTTTTGAAATACGGGTAGAAATTTCGACGTCAAGAAAAACGCCGAACGAATGCTTGCAAACAATTGCTCATTCCCTTACGCGGCTAAACGCCAAATAGTCTCCTTCAACGCGAGCTTCAATATTGAACGCCTTTTTTATGTTGTCGGGTGTAAGACCTTCTTTCGTTGGCCCTTGGTACAGTATTCCACCCTCGTGAAGCAGGATAATATCCGGGCAGTAACGCAATGCGAGGTTTAGGTCATGCACTACCAGCAGCACCGTTTTTCGCTGACTATGTGTCACTCCCTTCAACAAGTGCATGGTGTCATACTGATGGGCAATATCGAGGTTTGAGGTGGGTTCGTCAAGCAACATGATGGGGGTTTGCTGTGCCAAAGCGCGCGCAATCATCACGCGCTGCAATTCGCCACCGCTCATTTCATGGGGTTTCGAAAGGCGTAGGTGCCACGTACTGGTTTGCTTCATGCATGTCTCCACAATATCCCAGTCACTCTTGCTTTCGTTTTGAAGGTGGCGTTGGTAAGGGTTTCTGCCCATGAGGACTATCTCGAAAGCCGAGAATTCGAAGTCGGTTTGTGCTTGTTGCCGCACCAGCGACATTTTTTTTGCCTTTTCTATAGCACCATATTCGCGCACGTCCTTCCCGTCCACTTCCACCCTGCCCTCCCATGGCTCCAGCAATCCAGCCACGCAGCGTAGCAAGGTGGTCTTGCCGCATCCGTTTGCTCCCAGCAAAGCGCAGAAACCGCCTTCGCCTATGGTGCAGTTTATATCTTTTAGTACCTCCTTCTTTCCAAAACCGCAGACAAGATGCTCTATCCTAATCATTCAATATTTTTGTTTCGTCTTGTACAATAAATAAATGAACAACGGTGCGCCCGCCAAGGCCGTGAGGCTACCCACAGGCAGTTCAGCGGGTTGCAGCAAGGTGCGGCTCAACGTGTCGCACAGCAAAAGAAACAAACCGCCTACAAAAATGGAAAAAGGTACCACTTTCTTATTGTCTGGTCCCGAAACCAACCTTACGCAATGAGGCACCACCAACCCTACAAAACCAATCACCCCACACGCCGATACGCAAAACGCCACCATCAAAGTAGTGAAAAACAGCAGCCGACGTTTCACTTTCTCCACCTCCAACCCAAGGCTTTGCGCCGTTTCACTGCCTGCAAGCAGAAGATTGAGGTCCCTGCTGTGGTATAACACAACAAAGATGCCCAGCAGTACCACTGGCGCCACCAAAGCCACGTCCATCCAGCCTGCGGAGGCAAAACTGCCCATCGTCCAAAATATGATACTATCCATCTTGTCTTGGTGGAGCACCATGAGGAACGAGATGACTGCGGTGATAAAAAATGTAAAACACACACCCGTGAGCAACAGCGTAGTGACATGTAGGCGATTTCCTATCGAGGCGATACGATAGATGAGAAAAACGGTGCCTAACGCCGTGGCCAGCGCACCTCCCCCTATACCCCACAGGTGCCCCTGTAGGCCAAGCAGAATGGCCACAGAAGCGCCCAACGAGGCACCCGAAGACACGCCCAGGACGTATGGATCGGTGAGGGAGTTGCGGAAGATGCTTTGGTATGCCGCGCCGCACACTGCCAAGGCGGCCCCCACCAAAACGCTCAACACGATACGCGGCATGCGTAACTGCCATATCAAGGGACTTTGCCTTATATCCTGAAGACTGAAATCCACAATGCCTACCATAGCGCATACACCCATAGCCAGCAGCAACGTCAACGCCAGTAGCAACGAAACCCAAACTGTTCGCGATTTGCTCAAGGTAATTCTGTCTTTATGGTTAGTATGAAACCCTCTTTCGCTTTCCACAAGAACGGAGTTTTTCTTACCCCGTGCCGAACATTCACTTGTCAAAGTCCAGCAAATCCCGCATCGTGTAATAGCCTTTCTTGTCTTCCAAAAACTCCGCTGCAAGCAATGCGCCCATTGCCAAGCCTTGGCGGTCAAAGGTTTCGTGGGTCAGCGTTATGGCGTCCACTTCACTCACATAGCGAATGGTATGCGTCCCTGCCTCTTCGCCCCTGCGCTTTGAAGTTACACTCACCTTCGAAGACTCTCTCTCCTCGTGGTGTTTGCTTGTTGTCTGGTTTGTTTGAGGGTCAAAATAGGTCTCCTCCACCAATTGCCATCCCGTCTTGTCGTCTCTCTGCGCCACTATGTCGTTAGCCAGCGTAATGGCCGTTCCGCTAGGAGCGTCCCACTTGTGAACATGGTGCGTTTCTTCCACACAAACGCTATATTCTTTGTGGGCATTCATCATTTTGGCCAAACGTCGGTTCATTTCGAAGACGAGGTTCATTCCTATGCTAAAATTAGACGACACAAACAGGGCAGCGTTCGCTCTTCCGCATTCTTCCACCAGTGCGTTCAGTTGGTCATACCAGCCCGTAGTGCCCACCACCACGGGCAGCCCAGCCGCAAAGCACCGCCTAATATTTTTTATCGCCGTGACAGGAGTGGAGAACTCTATCGCTATGTCACATCTTTTCAGCAGGCCTTCTTTCTGTGTCCATTCTTTATCGTTGTCTATGGCCACAGCCACCACATGTCCCCTATCTGGGGCCATTTCGGCAATAATCTTGCCCATTTTCCCATATCCCAGTAATGCTATTTTCATTGGACCCTAATTATTTAGTCAAATCAAGTTCGAGGCTTCCGCCAAAATGTCAATAACATGCACGCATTTCAACGGCAACTTGTTTTTGGTGCAAAAGGCATTCAGATGCAGCAGGCAACTCATTTCCGTGCTCGCCAAATAATCAGCCCCTGCCGCCAGCGCGCATTGCACCTTCCGGCTTGCCATCTCCGCCGCCACAGGGGCGAAACGATGGGAGAACAGCCCCCCTTGTCCGCAGCAGGCCACTTTGTCCTCCATCTCCAGCAATTCCAGCCCCTCCAGTGCTTCCAGCAGTTGTCGAGGCTCCTTGCACAAGCCATAATCGTGCAAGGTGGCGCAGTGGTCCATATAGGCTACCCTATGGGGGAACCTCTTCCCCGATGGTAGGTAGTGCGCCACGTTCACCAAAAAATCAGTAGCATCCATCAGTTTCCTCGTAAAGGCTTCGTGTATGTTGTGACTGGCCGTGTTGCGGAATAATGCTTCAAAGTTTCTCCTCATATATGCCACACACCCACTGCCGCAAGATACCACATACTCATCCTTCTCATAACGCTCCAGCATCTTTTCACCCAAAGCCTTTGCGCCGTCCCTATCTCCGCTACAATACAAGCAACGCCCGCAGCAGGTCTGATCCGCATCATAACGCCAATCCACCCCTATAGAGGAAAGCAACTTCGTTAAATTCGTCGCGGTATGTGGGGAAAACTGATCCACATCGCAGGGCACAAACAAAACAACCTTCATCTTTTCATTCACCATGTTATCTCACTAAACCATTGTAGTATAGCCTATTTTGCGGACAATACATTCCACGGCCACGCTAAAATATTTTGCAAAGTTACGAACATTTTTCGTAACTTTGCAAAATATTTGATGAAAACTTTATGCCCCAAACCTCCATGTACGCTCTGTTACTGGGCGTTTCCATCCTGCCCATCATCATCTTGCTGGTCTTTGTCTATCGCAAAGACAAATACGAGAAAGAACCCATAACCATGTTTCTCAAGGCACTCTTTTTCGGCATTCTTTCCACCATTCCCGCCCTTTTGTTGGAGCAAACTATTTCGCGATTCAATGTGTTTGGGGAATTGGGAATGCCCGTAGCCGACGGACTTTTTGACGGGTTCTGCGTGGCTGGGTTCAGCGAAGAACTATGCAAATTGGCTTTGTTGTGGCTGTGCGTGTGGAAGAGCCGCCACTTCAACGAGTACTTCGATGGCGTAGTCTACGCCGCCTGCATCGCCTTGGGCTTTGCGGGCATAGAGAACGTAGGTTACATTTTTGGCGAGGGCGACTTTGCCGCCTCGCTCCACACGGGCATCATGCGGGCCATCCTTTCCGTGCCGGCACATTTCCTGTTTGGCGTAACCATGGGCTACTATTTTGCCTTGGCCAAGTTTGAGCCACACCATCGCTGGGGCAACCTGTTCCTTGCCTTGCTTGTCCCCATGTTGCTTCATGGCGTTTACGACTCCCTGTTGATGATACCCGAAAAAATGGGAGAAGGAAGTGGTGGAATCGTCACAATAGCACTTTTCGGTGCATTTATTTGGTTCGACATCCGCCTATGGAAAATAGGTTACAAACGTTTGACTGCAATGCAAGAAAAAAGCGGTCGTCAAATGGGTGACGATGAGAGCCAAAAAGATGCTAATCCATTTAATCACAGCCATTACAATCCCTATCAACAAAACAACAACGAGAATAGTGACAAAAAAGACCCATTTCAGGATATCGATTGGGATATCTGAAAGCATACATCTACCTTTTAACTATGTGTTTCTCAACAAGAAGAAAAAAAAATTTTGTCATTTCAGAAAAAAGTTGTACTTTTGCAACCTGAAAAGAAACGAGATGGGGTATTAGCTCACTTGGCTAGAGCGCGTGACTGGCAGTCACGAGGTAATCGGTTCGACTCCGATATACTCCACAAGTCAGGGGACACCAGGATGTCCCCTTCGATATTTAAAATTGAACGGCTATTCGGACGAATTAAGCAATTTGGGGTATTAGCTCAGTTGGCTAGAGCGTAAGGTTCGCAATCTTAAGGCCATGGGTTCGACTCCCATATACTCCACAAGAAAGAGACATTTCACGGAATAAGCGAGGTGTCTCTTTCTTTATGTTGTTTGCTCGTGTTCTTTCGGCCGAGCCGCTGTGTACCTCCGCTCTGTTTCTCCCCTTGCCAACCACGCATTGCAGTCATCCTTACATGGCGTCCAAGTCCTCGTCCCATGCATCAATGAAAAAGGACCGCACAACGTACGGTCCTTTTTCATTGGTCAATCCTTGTGGAAAGACCTACTGTTTTGTGGCTTGTCGGAACTGGTTATTGGTTTACAACCGTACCAGCGGCCTCAACCGTAGCATCGGCTGCGCTTTCCACTGCCTGGGCTGCGCTGTCAACAACTTCCTCGACTGGAGCAGCAGGAGTCTCTACGGGAGCCACGGTGCTGTCCTCAACTTCGGTTTTGGCGTTGTTGTTGCAAGCTGCAAAAGCGAACATACCGGCAACTGCCATCAAAAACATAACTTTTTTCATCTCTGTTAATTTTTTAATTTATTAATATTTTCCGTTCAAAATCAAATGCAAAAGTACAACATTTTTGTCAAATGTGTAAAAAACGAAATGCTAAAAAACACTAAATAATTGCAACACACTGTATTTCAATACGCTCAAAAACACATTAAAATACATTTCATTCATTATCCGTCTCCTAAAAAGAATTCTTTATCGTTGAAAACAACAAAAAATCATCCCTTTTCGGTTCTAAAGTTCACATTACTTGTAACACGCTATGGCAGAGGAACTAACCCGCCGAAACCCATGAAAGCCATGGCAAGGATGCCCGCCGTTACAAGAGCTATGGGAGTGCCGCGCATTCCCTTGGGAACTCCCGTAAGATCCATCTGTTCGCGCAATCCTGCCATGATGCACAAAGCAAGCGTGAAGCCAATGGCGATGCCTGTTGTGTAAACCACACTCTGCATCAGGTTCATACCTTTTTGAATAACCAAGATGGCAACGCCCAGCACGGCGCAGTTGGTGGTAATCAATGGCAGGAAGATGCCCAGCGTTTGGTAGAGCGCAGGGGCAATTTTCTTTAGCACTATCTCCACCATTTGCACCAAACCTGCGATGACGAGAATGTATGCTATTGTCTGCAAGTATTCCAAATGCAGCGGC
>JAXFQM010000038.1:0-2306 GCA_034178965.1 Bacteroidales bacterium
AAACAATCTTGACATTGTGTTTAACGAGTTGACGCAGATGGAGTGTTGTGGCATTAGGAATTTCGTGCAGAGCAGCAGTTGTACTGTCTATGGTGAGCCCGATACGCTTCCCATCACCGAACAAGCTCCCCTAAAGCCAGCGTTGGCGCCTTATGGAAACACAAAGAAGATGGTGGAAGATGTCTTGGTGGATTGCGCAAAGCAAGACGCCGTGCATGCCATCGCACTCCGTTATTTCAACCCCATAGGAGCGCACCCGAGCGCCCTCATTGGCGAACTACCTAATGGTGTGCCAAACAACTTGATGCCGTTCATCACCCAAACTGCAGCTGGCATCCGACAGCAACTGTCCGTCTTTGGTGACGACTACAACACTCCAGACGGCACATGCATACGCGACTACATCCATGTGGTGGACTTGGCCAAGAGCCATGTTTGCGCCGTGGAGCGATTGCTGAACAACAAACAAAAGACCCATTTCGAGACGTTTAACATTGGCACGGGGAATGGGTTCAGTGTGTTACAGGTAATTAAGAGTTTTGAAAAGATGAGCGGTGTGGAATTGAATTACAAAATTGTTGGCCGCCGCGAAGGCGATATTGAGAAAATTTGGGCCGACACAACCTATTCCAACAGAGAACTGGGTTGGCATGCTGAACAGACGCTTGACGACATGACACGCGACGCGTGGCGTTGGCAACAAGCGTTGATGGCAAAAAAATAGCAGGAACCGATTTCAGCATTTTATTCTTTATTATGGGAAGAGGAGGCTTTACTGGCCGCCTCTTCCCATATATGAAGTATCATCCCTTCTTTGCACTCAAACTCAACATGTCGTTTGGAGTGCATGCATGTGCTGCAAACCGTAGGTATACAGGAGATGTGTGCTGATTTGGTGCAGCCTCGGCGCTTTTTCTGTTGAATGTTGCTGAGGATGGTGCAAACATGATGAGCTTTGTGCCCAACACTCTGTCGAAGTCAAGTGGCGGCGCGGCTTCGGTTTACAATCAAAACCCCTGCAAAAACACTTATGATGGCAATTATTTTGGGAAGGGTGAGTACCTCCATCCCAATGGAGATACTGACGACGGCGGCAATAATGGGCTGCAGGTAACTATACATGCTCACAAGGGTGGGGCGAATGCGTTTTTGTGCTATGGGGATGAGAAAATAGGCTATAAAAGTGGCAAAGAGTATGAGGAAGCCAATCTTCCACCACAGGCGCGGTGCCACGGCGGGAAAAATAGCGACATCGAACTTGCCCATGGAGAAAGGCAACGAGCAGAGAAGAGTGAAGAGAAACATCCATCTCATGAAAGTGACCACGTTGTAGCGCGAAATGAGAGGACGGAAAATGCCCAAATAAAGGGCGAAGGAGACGGAATTGATGATGCACAGCGCAATGCCGAGGGGGTGTGTCTGCGTGGCCCCTGTCGAATGCGTGGAAAGCAGTATGAGTCCCAGTACGCCGGCAAAACTCAACGCCACGCCTCCAGACTTCATCCAAGTGATGGGCTCCTTGAGGAATATGGCGGCGATGAACATGGTGATGATAGGCGTGATGCTGTTGATGACTGCAAGGTCGACGGGAGTGGTGATGCCAATGGCAGTGAGAAAAGTAAGTTGGGGAATGAACAGCCCCAGCAAAGATGCGCAGGCGGTGAGGAGCAAATCTTTGCCCGACATACGTTCGCGCGGCAGGAACAGCGAGATGAGCCAAAATAAGGCGCCAGCGACAAGGGAACGCATGGAAAACAGCACGATGGGCGGTATGCCGCTGGAGGTGGCTATGTCGCGGCTAAAGATGATGTTGGTGCCGAAGATGGCGTAGGTGGCGAAACATGCAAGATGCCCAAGAAGTTTTTGGTTCAAGATTAAAATATGATTTTCAGTTGACCTTTAGTTTGGAGAAACGTGCTTCGGGAACGTCGCCTCGTGTTGTGCGATAATGGTACCTGCAATAGGCTTCGCTGTAGTTTTTGTCGAGGATGATCGAGCCGCTTATTTTGTAACCCTCGCCAAGCATCCTGTCCGAGCCATAGATGACGATAACGTTTCCATATCTTATGTTGTCGCTCGTGAGGTAGGTGCCACCCAAAGTGTCAGGGGCGGAGAGTTGCACGGCATAACCCAAGTCGGAAGTGGAGTTGCAGAGTTCATAGTCCACCACCGTGCCAGCAAAGTCTATTTCGTCCTTGCTGTTGCACGAGACCAGCAGCAAGGCGGCAAGAAGTGGGAGGATATTTTTTTTTGCCATGTTGATAACAATAGGTTCATTGGTGAATAATAAAGAATGGATAAGAAAA
>JAXFQM010000014.1:0-7912 GCA_034178965.1 Bacteroidales bacterium
ATCTCCCACCGCGGTCGGAGGTAAGCAGGAGATGTGTGCCGCCACCCCACCCTCTAACTTCTTCCAAAGCGGTGACAGTCAATAAGGCACAGGGTTGGCAATACTGGCTTCGCCCGATGGCAACACAAAACGGCGAAGATAGCGTTTTGTGTTGCTTTTCAGGATGCAATCCATGGTTATTTCGTATAGCAACTTTTTTCTCGCATTAAAAAATCTTTACGTAACTTTGCAAATAACATCTCCAAGGAGAAATCCATGATTAAAATATGTAAATAAATACCTTATGGCAAACTGGGATACGAGGGCAATAAGAGAATGGCATTGTTCCCGTGTTATTCGATTGCAAAACTGTTTGACTTCAATTAAAATGTTATTGGCGTTGGTATAGAGTCCCACTCCTTTTGGCAAAAGCATCTATCTATTGTTCATTGGAGTTTTACGATATCTTTCATCCAAAGACGCCAATCCCTTTTAACAAATAAATACTATTCAAATAATTGAAAACAAACTTTATATAAATTGAGTGCCTGTTGGTTTTATCCGCTATAACACCATAACATTCAAAGCAGAAACATTCCGTCATGACAATAAAAAACTTTCTCATCCGCGCCAGCTACCCTAACTACTATATGGTGAACCTCTTCGCCACGAACGGATATGAATTATTCAACCACGACAACGATGCCGAAGACAACCCCCTGGAAGGAAACAAGCCCGGCACGGTGATGTATACCTTGGAGGAGGTGGAGGGACGCTTCGAGTTCCCGCCACGTTGGTACGACATGTACTTCCTGATGAAGCAACACGGAGAAGGCCGTCGGAATTTCCTGTCACTCCTTCTGCAAGAGAAATATGGCGAAAGCCTGCACGACGGCCCCGGGGCAAAGGGATGCCGCATTCCCCAACTGGACGCCATGCGCGATGCTTTCCTCAAGCAATGTCGCGACTATGTGAACGAACACCCCCTACAGGACACCAAACACATCATCACCACCCTAAACCCCAAACTGTTTACCGACCAAAACATCAGCCACAAGGGACGCATGCTGATGGACCTCACGCGCAACTGCTACCCCGTACCCGATTTCTGCATCGTGACAGCCGATGGCGTGCAGCAAGCCAATGAGATACCCAAACTGCTGGAGACGGCCATTCACAACCTGGAAATCATGACAAACTGCCGCTTGGGCGACAAGCGCAACCCGCTAATATTCGCCATTAGATGCGCCATGCCGCAATATATACCCGGACTGATGCCCACCATACTGAACATAGGCACCACACGCAACGCCTACCAAGGCATGCTGCCACGCTATGGGCGGCACATGGCCAACAGGGTTTATTTGAGCATGCTGCACACGCTGGAAGAAATGCTGGGAATAGAGAGGCGATACAAGGAAAGCGACATCAAACTGGACGAGGAGGAACAGGAGCAGCGCATCCAATACATGGAGATGGAAATTACGGCAGCACGCGAGGACGGCGAACGGCTGCTGACCGACGCACACTACCAAACGCTGCAACTGGTGCGGCACGTGCTGGACTTCTACGATGAGAACCAAAACCTCATCCTCACCTTCATGCAAGGCAAAAAGGCCGTCCCCTCTCTCATATTGCACCGCATGGTGTGGACTATAGGCAACGAAGGCTCCTACCCTGGGGTGCTGTATAGCCGACACAGCCGCACTGGAAAAGGACGGCAGATAGAGACCTACCGCAACATATTTGGCGAAGAAATCATGACGGGCGACGTGACGAGCGAAGACATAGCCTACACCGACCGCGCAGAAATAAGAAGAAAATTCCCCGCCGTGTATCACTTCGACCCGCTGCTGCACCACCTCGAACATCGCTACAAAAGCCCCGTCACCATAGAATTCGCCGTGGAGACACGCCCGCACATGCTATCTCTGTTCAGCGTGCTGCAACTGAACCTAAGCGAAATGACAGGCCGCGCAGCCCTCGTCAGCGCCGTAGACCTTTACAACGATGGGCAAATCACCGCCACCGATGCTACCGACATCATCAAGCCCTATCACTTACACCAAATAGTGAGTGCCAGCATTGACGATGCCTCCTTCACCAAGTTGCAACTCTTCAGCAAGGCACTCAGCGTGTTGCCCCGCACGGCTACCACCGCCGTGCTGTGCTTCAGCATAGCGCACGCGCGCAAGATGAAAGCAAACGGCGAAAACGTGTGCCTGTGCCAAGAACGCTTCGTGCCCGAAGACACCATTGTACTGAATGAGGTGGATGCCATCATCAGCATGTCGCCCGCCGCCATCCACGTGGTCACGGCTTGCCGCGGATACGGTATTCCCGCTTTCATGGACCTGCTCGCCTATGGGGTGCGCATGGAAGGCGACAAACTCATCAACCCCGAGGGCGTGGTGCTGCACGAATTGGATAAAATAACCCTCAGCAGCCGCCGGCAAACCATATACAAGGGGGTGGCCGCCTTCCGACCCGCACGCTTCACCAAATATCTACACGGCGAAAAAGTGGAACTGAACGAAGAGGAAAAGGTCTTCTTCGAAGAAATGAAGCAAAGCTACGAGACCTACCAGCAAATCATCATGGGCAGCCAAGTGGCATACATCACCGACATCAACAAGCTGGCGCGCATCATTCGCGTAGACATGCGCGACAAGCCCAAGATGGCCGGAACCATAGTGAACAACTGGTACCAGCAATACAGCGACCTCTACATACGCCAAGTGCTCGAAAGCCGCATGGGCGACCACCAAGACCAAAGCCGCGTGTTTGACCTGCTGACCAACAGCCACAAGGCTGGCTTCTTTAAGCGCGTTATGGACGTATGCGTGGAAGAAGGGCGCAGCGGGCTGAAAGCCGGCAGTTTCATGATCGGACGCTTCGTGGCCAAGCCGCTGCCCATAGCCGTGTGGAACACGTTGAGCGACGCCAACGTGGCGTTCCTGCTGAACGAATATGTGCTTTACGAAAAATACCTGCACGTGCTGGAAGATGTGGGAGAAATAAAGGTGGCGCGAGCGCACAGCCGCATCGAAACGGAAGGCATTGACAACATGTTTGTCGAAAACTTCAACCTCTACACCTTTGTGCCCCTTCTCTACGCCACACACAGTTGGGCCAACATAGCAAAAGAACTGGAACACATAGAACACCAAGAAAACACCCACCTTCTCGTACAAAAATTAAGCCACCCCATAGGAGAGATATTCGACCTCAGCAAGCCCTGGAATGTTTCGCGCATAGAGGATTTGCTCAAGCAGATGAAGACATCGTGACCAGGCGGCACAAATCGGCGATGGCCTGGCAAAACGACAAGGTTGACACGAGACGGCCATCCTGATTTTTTCCTCTCGCATGTCATTTTTTTTTAGTATTTTTGCATCGTATAAAATAGAGAATATTTTATCGATAAATACTACTTTATTAATTATAAACGTGAAAAATACCATGTCTGACGAGAGTGAAAAGAACATTGACATTTTTGGGGTGCCGGAGGCTTTGTTGAGGCGCGCACCAAAATATTACAAGTATGTTTGCAAGCAAACCGAAGCAGGCAGCGAATATATTTCCTCTTCTGAACTGGCCCTGGCACTGGGGCTCGGGGCTGTGCAAGTGCGCAAAGACCTTGCGTTGCTGAGCAGCGTACCTGGGCACTCGCGCGTAGGCTTCGACGCAAAGTTGCTTAAGTTGGACATGGAGCGCTTCCTCGGATACAACAACATGAACGAGGCCGTGCTGGTAGGCGTTGGCAACATGGGGGCGGCGTTGCTGGCACACAAGGGCTTTGTGCGCTGCGGGTTGAAGATAGTGGCCGCCTTTGACGTGCGCAAGACCATACAAGGACAAATCATAGACGATAAATTGGTGCTGCCCATGAGCAAGATGGCCAGTCTCATAGACCGGCTAAAAATAAAACTTGCCATCATCGCCGTGCCAGCACCGGCGGCGCAAAGCGTATGCAACAAACTGGTGAAGGCTGGCATCAAAGGCATACTGAACCTTTCCCCCACCCACATAGACGTGCCTAATAACGTTGTGCTACATGACGAAGACATTGCAGCTGCGCTGGCCATTTTGGCACAAAAAGTGGAAGATAAAAAAGAAAGTTAAAAAACGATATTATTTTATCGAATTAGAAAAATATTTCGTATCTTTGCATTCTGAAAGAGAAAGCCCTGGACGTAAAAAAACGCCATAGTGAATTGAAACATAACAAAGAAGATTAATCTTAAACCATAAAAAAATGCTCAATATTAAGATTTGCGTCGGAAGCAGTTGCCATTTGAAGGGTTCATATGACGTCATAGAACGCTTCAAGGAAGTGGTAAAAAAGTACAACGTGGAAGACTTGGTAGACCTGCAAGCCAGTTTCTGTTTGGGATATTGCGTGCAGGGCGTTACGGTGACCGCCGACGGCTTTGACGAACCTACAGTGCAAAAGTTGGGGAAAGACACCCTTTATCTGCACAACGTTAACAAAGACAATGTGGAAGAACTTTTTGCGAACCAAATATTCCCCTTGCTGAACGTATAACATGGCAGAATACCTTGACTTCCGAGAAGCGCGCTGCAGAGACTGCTACCTCTGCCTGCGGGAATGCCCGGTGAAGGCTATCGCGGTCATTAACCACCAGGCACGCATCATCGACGACCGCTGCATCCTATGCGGCAACTGCACGTTAGTGTGCCCACAAAACGCCAAAGTAGTACACAGCGAGTTGGAGCAGGTGAAGCAACTGCTTGCTGGCAACAAGAAAGTAATTGCCAGCGTGGCACCCTCTTTCATAGCCAACTTTGACGTGGCCGACTTCTCCACCTTCAAGATAGCTCTTTGCAAATTAGGTTTCTTCGACGCGGAAGAAACCGCCGTGGGCGCACGCATCGTCACGCAGCAATACCGCGTCCTCATGGAAAGCGGGCAGTTCAAGAACTTCATAACCAGCGCCTGCCCCGCAGCCTGCCAAATGATACAGCACTATTTTCCAAAGGCACTGAAGTATTTGGCACCTGTGGACTCTCCCATGTTTGCGCACGCCAAACTGCTGCACAAACAATATGATGATGCCGAAATTGTATTCATCGGCCCCTGCATCGCCAAGAAAAAGGAGGCACGCGAAAGCCAAATGATTGCCAATGTGCTCACATTCGAAGAACTGGAACTTTTCTTCAAGGAACGCAACATCAACTTGGACGAAATGTCAAACTTCTCGCTGGGCGAAAAAAAAGTGGGCGCAAACCTCGCAAAGTCCTACCCAATCAGCCACGGCATCATCAACAGTTTCGGCAGCAACCTACCCGAAGGTTTCGAATACATGGCTGTGGACGGCGCAGATCGCTGCGTGGACCTGCTGGAGAACATCGAAAGCCTAAGCGGCATGTTTATTGAACTGAACGCCTGCAAAGACGCATGCGTGGCAGGTCCCTGTAGCCTAAAGAAGCCTGGAGGCAGCATTCGCGCCACCGCCACCGTACGCGACTACGTGGCCAATGAAGTAAAAACCAAGGGTAGCCCCGCTGAAGTGCCGTGCAACGTGGACCTCAGCGTAGCCTATCCTCGCATACGTACCACAAACCGTATCCCCACCGAAGACGAAATCAAGGCAATACTTGCGAAAACAGGCAAGTTCAAGCCCGAAGACGAACTAAACTGCGGCTCCTGCGGCTACACCACATGCCGCGAAAAAGCCTGGGCCGTTTTCAACGGATACTCCGACGTGGAAGTGTGCTTCCCCTATCTGCGCCAACAAGCCGAAAGCATGAGTTACGAAATCATGCAAAGCAACCCCGATGGCATTGTGGTGCTGGACGACAAGATGAACATCATGGTCATCAACGACAAGGCTCGCGAACTGCTTGGCATAGACGCCAAAATGGAAAGCCTAAAAGGCATGCCCGCCGTGGACTACTTCAACCCCAGCGATTTCATGATTACACAAACCTCAAAGAAACCCCTACTAAATGACCGACAGTTTATCCCAAAAACCGGCCAATACGTAGACCTCTCCATAAGCCCCTTAAAAGGACACAATATGTTGTGCGGCGTGCTGAAGGACGTCACCGCCAAGGCGGGCTACGAGGAACGGCTGAAAGAGATGAAAATGAAGACGCTTGACACCACCGACGAAGTAATCATGCGCCAAATGCGCGTAGCACAAGAAATAGCCAGCCTATTGGGCGAAACGACGGCAGAAACGAAAGTAGCCCTGCTTAAATTAAAGAAAACGCTGCAAGAAAAATAGCATTATGGCTATGAATGGCCCCCTAAAAGATACCACGGCAGCCTCCGTCTCCAGTTCCACGCAATATTCGTTGCGCGCCGATGCCGGCAAGGAGACTGTTGAACAGTACGAACAACGCATCACCGAGCGGGCTAAAAGCCTCTTTGTGGAATACGGCTACACTGCACTAAACCACGTGGGTGAGGAACTTTGCGGCGACAACGTGGAATTCCACAACGACGACGATGGCACCACGCTGGTGCTGGCCGACGGCCTCGGTAGCGGGGTGAAGGCAAACATTCTTTCCACGCTGACCAGCAAAATCCTCTGCACATTGGTAAGATACGACGTGCCCATAGAAGAGTGCATCGAAACCATCATTGACACACTTCCCGTGGACAAATTGCGCGGCGTGGCATACAGCACTTTCAGCGTCATACACATCAACAACAAGGGTGACGGATACCTCTTCGAGTTCGACAACCCGCAGGCCATCTGCTACCACGACGGCCGCTGCATGGACCTCCCGCGCATTAAGGTGACTTACAAAGAAAGGAGTATCTATAAAAGCGACCTGCATCTTGCCAAGGACGACATCGTCTTGGTGATGAGCGATGGAACCATACATGCCGGCGTAGGACAAATATTGAACTTCGGCTGGGAACGGCCCGAGATTATCGAACATCTGAACCAAAACATACAACCCAACATGAGCGCGCGCTGCGTGGCAAACCTCTTGTGCAGCGCCTGCAACGACCTATACCTTTCCAAACCCGGAGACGACACTACAGTAGCCGCCGTCAAGTTGCGCGAAGAACTCCCCGTAAACCTCATGGTGGGTCCACCTGTTGACAAGGAAAAGGACGACTTTTATGTGCAACGCTTTCTCTCTGGACCAGGCCTAAAGGTGGTGTGCGGAGGCACCAGCAGCCAAATTGTCGCCCGCTACCTAAAGGAACCGCTGAAGACCAGTTATAACTTTCCCGACAAGAACGTGCCGCCTATTGGCTTCATCAAAGGGGTGGACTTGGTGACGGAGGGTGTCATCACGCTGCGGGTGCTCTTGGATTTGAGCGAGAAATACGTCTCCTACACCGACCTAACGCCAAAGAATTTCCTAAAAAGTGACGGCGCATCGCTGCTTGCCGACATCTTGTTCGAGAAAGCCAGCAGCGTCACTTTCTTCGTGGGACAGAACATCAACAAAGCCCACCAGGGACTACCGATAGACATCACCATGAAGATGAAAATAGTGGAGCGCCTGGCCGACAACCTCAAGAAGATGGGGAAAAAAGTAGTAGTGTATTACGACTAACCAAATAAAATATGGCTGATTGGCGACCCAACCAGCAAAAAAACGCATAACGATTATGGAAAAAGTTTTCGACACCAACGTTCAGCTTGTAAAATACAATGTGCTGAAAGAAGTGATGAAGAAAGCAGATGATGGCACCTTGAAGGATGCCTATCTGGACATACCCAAGACGTTGGCACCAGGTCCGAAGGCAACCATCCGATGCTGCGTATACAAGGAACGCGCCATCCTGCAAGAGCGGGTGCGCATGGCCATGGGGGGCGATCCCCTGAACCCCAACCCCGTAGAAGTTATTGACGTGGCCTGCGACGAATGCCCCATGGGCGGCATGTATGTCACCTCGGCCTGCCGCGGATGCCTGCAACACAACTGCGAGACTGTGTGC
>JAXFQM010000026.1:0-12151 GCA_034178965.1 Bacteroidales bacterium
ACAGATGGAGAGCCAGTTCTCGCAGTTTATGCTGAACCGACTTTCCTTTAACCCGGCTAATGCAGGCAGCACAGGTTCCATTTGAGCCGCCGTAATGTATCGCTCGCAATGGCTGGGCCTGCAGTTAGACCCTCCTGCGCCAGGTTACGATGCAGGCTCTCTGCCCACCAACTATCTATTTACTTTCGACTCGCCTGTTAAATTCCTGCATGGCGGCATTGGTCTTACTTTAGCCGGAGAGAAAATAGGCTATCACGATGCCTTGAGTGCCAGTTTGGACTATGCTTTCCGAATATATTGGGGACCTGGCAACTTGGCGGCAGCCATAGAAGGCAGCCTATTCAACGCCAGCACCGACTTCACGCAATATGTAGGCTCTGACAATTTTTCGGGCAACTACACAACCCCTATTGGCAACACTAACGACCCTAGCGTTTCGGGTGAATCAAACGCCACAGACATGCTTATTGACGCCTCCACAGGCGTATATTACCAAGTTCCAGGCCAATACTTCTTCGGCTTCGCCGTTAAAAACGCCCTCGCCGCCAAAAGCGAGGTTCTGCATTACCAAAATGCGCGCCTGATATACCTAATGGGTGGATATGAATACACCATTCCCTCAAACCCTTCTTTCCGCTTAAAGCCTTCCGCCTTGGTAAAAATGGCCAACTTCTCCACTTTTCAAATAGACGTTGCGTGCATGCTGGACTACCAAAACCTATTTTGGGGGGGCGTGGGATACCGTTTCCAAGATGCCGTGTCGTTTCTCGCTGGATTTAACTGGAACAAGCTGCGTATAGGGCTTGCCTACGACCTCACCACCTCTCGCTTGGGATATGGCAAAAGCGGACGCGCCGACGGAACGCTTGAGGCCTACATGCGTTACTGCTTCAAAGTAATCATCCCGCAGAAGCCGCCCACTTCTTATCGCAACACACGCTATCTCTTCTAATCTAAATAAAAAAAATCTTTTGAATAAACGAAACATTTTATTAATTTCTGCGTTATTATTTAAGAACGGTTACAAGCCGATTGTGATGTAAGAAACAAAAAAAGTATACAAAATATGAAACGGTTGTTTTATTTGATGGCAGGCGTGCTCCTTCTTTGGAGTTGCAGTTCTTCCGACAAGGGCGAGTTGGTGGGCGTGCAGAACCGCCCCTACTTCGAAGACATTGACTTGAAAGGTATGGTCTTCGTGAACCAAGGCAACTACAGCATGGGAGCCGGCACACAAAACGTGACATACGGCATTACCACACAGCCACGTACTATGCAAGTCAGTTCATTCTTCATGGACGAGACAGAAATCACCAACAACGAATATCGTCAATTCGTAAATTGGGTCATAGACAGCATCGCACGCCGCATGCTGGGTGATGCCGGCATGGACGGTTTTCTCATCGAGGAAGACGAATATGGCGAACCGATAGACCCGCCCATCCTCAACAAACGTGAAAAAATCAGATGGGAAGACCAGGAAACACGCGAGAACTTGGAAGATCTCTATTTGGCAGAGAAAGATAGGTTCTACCGCATGCGCACCATAGACCCTGCCAAATTGAATTACGAATACTATTGGATAGACTATCAAGAAGCCGCCCGCAAAGAAGCCAACACCAGCGTGAAGCAGGAACACAAGGGCTCCATGTTTGCCTCCCGCCCGAAAGGACTGAACAACCGTAGCAGCGTGGTGAAACGCGAAGTGGTGAACGTATACCCCGACACGCTGTGCTGGGTGCACGATTACACCTACAGTTTGAATGAGGACTTCACACGCCAATATTTCACCTCTCCTGCCTACGACAACTATCCGGTGGTGGGCGTGAGTTGGGTGCAGGCAAAGGCGTTCTGCGTGTGGCGCAGCAATTATCTGAACCAGTATCTAAAGAGCATCGATTATACCCAAATGAACGATTTCCGTCTCCCGTCTGAAGCCGAATGGGAATACGCCGCCCGCGGAGGCATCAGTGAAATGAGTTATCCTTGGGGAGGTCCCTATGTACGCAATCCCAACGGATGTTTCCTTGCCAACTATGAACCCCTTAAGGGCGCATACGACGACGATGGCGGCGTGCGCACACTCATGGTGGGGCATTATGCACCTAACGACTTCGGCCTATACGACATGGCGGGTAACGTGAGCGAATGGTGCATAGACACATATAACGAAGATAGTTACATCATCGCCAACGCGCTGTCGCCCTACTATAACTACAATGCCATTGATGAAGACGCGCCCGCTATGAAGCGCAAAGTAATACGTGGCGGCTCTTGGAAAGACCAAAAATACTTCATCCAGGTGCAGACACGCACATACGAGTTCCAAGACACCGCGAAAAGTTACATCGGTTTTCGCTGTGTGCAGCCATATCTTGGTCGCGTAAAGGGTGATAACCTCAAGACTGCCTCTAACGTGAACTGAAAACGACAGACAATAATCAGACAACAAACTAAATTAATATTTTGAGAAAGATGTCATCGCCGATATTCAACAAACAAAGAACAATTGGAAGAATGTAGCGCATGGCAATCATACAAGAACGCAACTGTTTACTGCACAGCATTCATTGTAACATAAAACTCTTAATAATAAGTAAACTATAAGTAAGCATAAACTCAATAAAAAAAATTATGAGCAAATTAGAGAACTTTGTACGTGGCAAATTCTACAAAAACGCGACTGCTAAGTTGTACGGCATTGGAGCATCAATCGTGATATTGGGCGCTCTTTTCAAAATCAACCACTGGCCAGGCGGCACCCTTATGCTTATCATTGGCATGGGCATTGAATCCATCATCTTCTTCGTTTCGGCTTTCGAACCCCTTCACATTGAATGGGACTGGAGTCTTGTCTATCCTGAACTTGCAGGTATGAAAGCCTCCCTTACAGGCGAAGATCCTCTTGGCATAGGCAATGGCGAAAAGCCTGCCACCTCTGAAAGTCTTACGCAAAGTCTCGACAAGATGCTAACCGACGCCAAGATTGGCCCCGAATTGGTGAGCCGTTTGGGACAAGGGATGCAAAACCTTGCCGATAGCGCAAACTCTCTCAATAATATGACCACAGCCGTGGCCGCTACAGACAAATTCGTCAGCAATATGGACATTGCCGCCGACGCTGCAAGCGACTTAACTGCGGCTTACAAACGCACCGCAGAAAGCCTAAACGGAGACGCAAACATCTCTGCAAACTATAACGCAAGTCTCAGGGATGCCGCCGAGTCGGTGTCGACTCTTTCCAACATCTACAAGGAGACCGCTAACACACTACGTGCCTCTAATGACAACAGTTATGTGGATGAACTGAAGAAGATGGCGTCCAGCCTTTCCTCAATCAATGCCATGTATGAAATACAACTTCAAAACTCCACGTCGCAAATTGAAGCCACAAAAGAAGTCCAAGAACGTATCCAAAACATGGTGACCCATTTTGCCGACAGCGCAGAAGATGTGCTGAAATACAAACAGCAGGTTGATGCACTGACCAAGAAAGTAGCTGAGTTGAACCACGTCTATGGCAACATGCTCGCCGCAATGCAAACCCGTATATAAGTATATAACTTGTTTTCAGGTATATAAAACAATAATTACTGTGTATGCTTGGGTTTTAGGCACCGCGTCGTTTGGTCTTCGGACCATTTAAGAAAACGCCAAGTTCTTATGTAATACTATAATACCCCTAACATTACATTTTTTTTAATATTTATATAAGTAAGTATAACGATTATTGGTGCAACAAATTGTCCAGAAACCCCACGACAAAGAATGATATCGATGATGTACCTTGTGTACACCGCTATGTTGGCGCTTAACGTGGCAGCCGAAGTAGTGACAGGCTTTGTCACCGTGGGCGATGCCATGAATGAGAGTAACGCCAATATTGAGGTCAAACTCTCCGACTCATATAATTTGTTTGCCAGTGCCTACAAGAACAATCCTGAGAAAACCAAAGTGTTCTACGACAAAGCCCAAGAAGTACGTAACTTGTCCAACGGTCTCAAAGGGTATCTTGACTCTCTGCAATGCGAATTTTTATGCACCATACAAAGCAAAGCGGTCGTGAACAATCACGACGGACGTAAGCGCACCATACCTCTGCAGGGTCCAAACGGAGAATTGCTGATTGACAGCGCACGGGTGGCTTTCGCTGAGGGCGGTCTTGATGTCATTGACAAAAAAGATGACAACCACAGTGGCTCTCGCTTCTTCTTTGGAGCGTCAGACAAGGCCTCTGGTAAGGTGGTGGAGTTGAAAGAACGCGTCATCAAATTCAAACATGACCTAAAAAAAATGCTAGGGGCTGATAGTGCCGATTTACAGATGGCCCTTAATGTGGAAAAACCACATTGGAGCGGCCAAGCGCGCGCCATGGTTCCCTGGGAACAGATGAATTTTGACAACACCATCGTAATAGCCGACATGATAGTGCTTTCACAATTGAAAGCAGAAACCATGAATGCTGAATTTGATGCTGTAAACATGTTGTTTAGCCAAGTAAGCGCTAACGATTTCAAGTTTGACCAAGTGAGTGCGATATCGCGCCCCACACAATTCAATATTATTCAAGGCGGAACCTACGAGACGCGCATCAACATCGGTGCCTATGACTCAAAGGCAACCTTTGAAGCCAACATCAACGGCCAGCACTTCACCAGCGACGAGACAGGTAGCATCACCTATAAGAGCGGCAGCGGCGCACCCGGCATACACACTATCAAGGGAACCGTATACGTGAAGAAGGATGGCGGCACTGAAGAGTATCCCATTGAGGATAGTTATTATGTGATGGCACCTATTGCCGTGGCAGAAATGACCAAGATGAACGTTGCATATGCTGGCATTGATAACCCGATGACTGTGTCTGTGCCAGGCGTTCCTTCAAAGGATGTAAACCCCGTGGTTGCAGAAGGTGCCGCCACACTCACCAAGGTTGCGGGCGATGGAAACTATGTTTTCCGTGCCAGCAAATTAGGCAAGGTGCAGATACAAGTGAACGCTGTTTCCAATGGTGTTACCAGGGCAATGGGTCGTAAGGAAATTCGCGTCAAACGCATTCCAGCCCCTGTGCTTAAAGTTGGTACCTTCAAGAATAATGATGTAGTATCGAAGAATGAATTTCTCGTGGATCCCACTATACGAGCACGTCTTGAAGACTTCGACTTCCAATTACCTCCTTTGAAGATTACATCGTTCTCTTTCAACGTCAGCGGCAGCGGCTTGACCGAAATCCAAGGTCGCGGCAATCGACTTACACCAGATATGATTAGCCGCATCAAGGACGCAAAACGTGGACAAAAAATTTACATTGATGACGTCGTTGTCTCTACGCCGGACGGCGTGACACACACGCTCAGCGCAACATTCAGGATTAAATAAACCATTCGTTGTTTGAATATTCCACAATCATTAACTAACACCTATACGGTCATGAAAAGGATTTTGTTTTGCATCGGATTATGCCTCTTTTTAGTAAGCAGCTATTGCGTAACCGCACAGACCGTGTTGGACGCAGAAGAACATAATTTCAACGATTTTTATCAATCTAGTCTCAACAAAGGGAAACGAGCCATGCCCTATGCCTTTCTTCGAGAAAGCGACGTGGTGTGGAAGACTTGGATTTGGCGCACCATCGATTTCCGCGAGAAGTTCAACCAATTCTTCTTCTATCCTACCGAACAGGACGGCCGCAACACGCAGGGACGCATCAACCTGGTAAACATGCTTCTAAAGGCCCTCGAAAATGGAGAAATTGAAGTGTTCGAGGACGATGATTTGCTCGTCCCCAAGGACTACGAAAAAGTGTTTGGCGAAATCAATCGTGAACGTATTATGCAAGTAAATGAATACGACGAATGGGACGAAATTGTGGGCAGCCATGACACGACCATCCACGAAGATTTCAACCCCGAAGACGTCTTGAGTGCCCGTCTTAAGGAATGTTGGTATATTGACAAGCAGGACACACGCCAAAAGGTGCGCCTTACGGCCTTGGCTCTCTATCGCAATGATTGCCGCGAACGCGCGGAGGGACGTGAGTGCGAAAGCGTTGCCATGTTTTGGGTACCAATGGACGATATGCGAGTACGCAACGTTTTAGTGCAGAATAGTGCATACGATGAGCATAACGCCGCACTTAACCGCACTTATGACGACATCTTTGTTACGCGATACTTTGACAGTTTTATCACAAGGCAGAGCGATACCAAGAACCGCACCATTGCCAGTTACCTCACAGGAACAGATGCCATCTTGGAAAGCCAACGCATTGAGGACGAAATATTCAACATCGAAAGCGACATGTGGGAATATTAAGACGATCATCAATCACACCGTTTTTGTCGATGTACGAATAAAAAAACCTTGCTAAATTCCGCTTATCTCTTCAACATTATTTTGAAAGATTCGCATTCGAACAGGTTTTTACAAACTCCCTCCCAAGCCCCATGCATTAGTGGACTTGGAGAGGGAGTTTCAAAAAATAATTAGGGATATGGGGCCCTTATGTCAGCAATTACCCTAACGAGTTCATTTTCCTTCACCATTACTTGTCTTATCGTCGCCATCTTTGCTACTATTTTTTACGACATAAACTCTTTAATGGCTTACTCCTTGGCCTACTACAACAAATATTCTGCCGATTCACCTTTCCGGCACCTTCTGCAAGCGTTTTTTGAGGATAGTTGATTTTGACGCATAAGACGGTCGCTTTTTTTGCAGATAATGGTCTTTTGGGGGTTGCAATGGTAATGCGTTCCCACTTCAGCGATTTATACCAACGAAGACGGAAAAACATAGCAATCAAAAAATAAGCACTCTCCACACCTGTTTTTCTTTGCAGAAATGAAACAACCATTTACATCGTTTATGGCATCCTGTCTGCTGGCAGCAGCGTTTTCCTGCACCGCTGCCTTGGCGCAGGAAGTGGAGGCAAAGCATAACTTCAACGACTTTTACGAACAAACGTTGCGGCAACAACAAGAAGCTGCTCCGTTGCCCTATGTGCGCCAAAGCGATGTGATATGGAAAGCATGGATATGGCGCATCATAGACATGCGTGAATTGTTCAACCAGTTCATCTATTTCCCTCTTGAGGCAAATGGAGCACACGGAAGGAAAAATTTGGCCTACACCATGTGGGATGCCATCGTGGCTAATGAAATTGAGGTATACGAAGACGATGATTTCCTTGTTCCGAAAGAATGTTCGAACGTTGTAGAGTATTTCACAAGAGCTGACACACTCACGTTGGAAGTCATCAACGAAGAAGATGATGAAAGTTATGAGTATCGCACAGTCTTCATTCCTCGAGAATTTACCAGCGACGACATTTTCCGTTATCGACTTAAGGAAGCTTGGTTCATCGACAAGCAACAGGACCGCCAAATGGTTCGCATCACAGGTCTGGCCCCCATACAGGAGCAATACAAGGACAGGGATGGGGAACGAGAATACAGGGGCAGCGCCACCCTCTTTTGGATACCCATGCAATCCCTTAAGGTCCGTCGCATGCTGGCCCGTCATGAGGCCTATTTTGAGCCCAATCTTGCCAATCTACCTTCATGGTGGACCATTTTCAGCACACGTATGTTCAGTAGTCACATTACACGTATCAGCAACATAAAAAACAGACCCATTGACAGTTACCTTACTGGAACAGATGCCATCATGGAAGCCGATCGCATTGAGAACGAACTTCTCAACATCAGTCTCGACATGTGGGAATATTGATTACCTGCATTTTTTTTTCGTGCATATCGTTTTTTCTTCGTATTTTTGCAAAAAATAATAATCGTACATATTTGTATAAACGAATAAAATATAAAAAGATACAGAAGACATGACCCCTTCGCACATTGAACACATTGGCATCGCCGTCACCAATCTCGACGAAGCCATAAAGTATTGGGAGACCGTAATGGGCTTGAAATGCTACGCCATAGAAGAAGTGGAAGACCAAAAGGTAAGAACCGCTTTCTTGAAAATCGGCGAGGTGAAAATCGAACTGCTCGAGGCTACCGCCCCCGAAAGCAGCATAGCCAAGTTCATCGAAAAGAACGGCGGGCGTGGCGGTGTGCAGCATATTGCATTTGCCATGGAAGATACAGACCAAGCCCTTGCCGACGCCAAAGAAAAGGGAATACGCCTCATTGACGAGCATAGCCGAAAAGGTGCCGAAGGTCTGCAAATAGGTTTCCTGCATCCAAAGGACACGCTTGGCGTGCTAACAGAGTTCTGCTGCAAGAAAAAATAACAGTTCCGTTAAATAAACATGGGAATGAAGGCTGGAATTCCGCCTTCATATCTCATCATTAACAACATCATATGGCTTTTGAATCAAAAATAAAAGAGCTTCTCGACAAACGCGCGGAAGCGAAAATGGGCGGCGGCCAGAAACGCATAGATAAGCAGCACGAAAGCGGCAAACTTACGGCGCGCGAACGTTTGGCATTGCTGCTGGACGAAGGGTCTTTCGAAGAAACCGACATGTTCGTCACGCATCGATGCACCAATTTTGACATGCAAAAGCAGTCGTTCCTCGGCGACGGCGTTGTGACGGGACACGGTACAATAAACGGACGCCTGGTTTATGCCTTTGCACACGACTTCACCTGCTTTGCTGGAAGTTTAAGCGAGACCATGAGTTTGAAGATCTGCAAAATCATGGACCAAGCCATGAAAGTGGGAGCCCCCGTGATTGGTCTCAATGACAGCGGCGGCGCGCGCATCCAAGAAGGCAGCAACAGTCTCGCCGGATTTGCGGAGATTTTTGAGCGCAACATCCTTGCCAGCGGCGTTGTTCCGCAAATTAGCGCCATTTTTGGTCCCTGTGCGGGCGGTAGCGTATATAGTCCTGCTTTAACGGACTTCATCCTGATGAGCAAGAACAACAGTTACATGTTCCTCACAGGCCCCAAGGTGGTGAAGACCGTCACGGGTGAAGATGTCTCCACAGACCGTCTTGGCGGAGCCATGGTGCATGCAACCAAAAGCGGCGTAGCGCATTTCGTAGGCGAGACTGAAGAAGAAACCATCAACATCATCCGCGACTTGATGCGCTACCTTCCCTCCAACAATTTTGAGGAACCGCCCTACGAACCCACGAACGACCCCATCGACCGTTTGGAAGACAGTCTCAACAGCATCATCCCCGAGAACCCCAACCAAGCATACGACGTCAAGGAAATCATCCATGCCATTGTGGACGACGGCAAGTTTTTGGAAGTGCACCAGAAGTTTGCCACCAATTTAGTGGTGGGTTTCGCCCGCTTCGCGGGCATGAGCGTTGGCATCGTTGCCAACCAACCCAAGAGCATGGCTGGCTGTCTCGACAGCAATGCCAGCCGCAAGGGAGCCCGTTTCGTGCGTTTTTGCGACGCCTTCAACATTCCTTTAGTAACATTGGTCGACGTTCCAGGTTTCCTGCCTGGCACAGGTCAAGAATACAATGGAGTCATTGTCCATGGTGCCAAGATGCTCTTTGCCTATGGCGAAGCCACTGTCCCAAAAATTACCGTCACCTTGCGCAAGAGTTATGGAGGCGCTCATATTGTGATGAGTTGCAAGCAGTTGCACAGCGATGTGAACTATGCATGGCCTACTGCGCAAATAGCCGTAATGGGAGCGGCAGGTGCCGTGGAGATTCTTCAAGGCAAAAAGTTGGGCGAAATCACCGCCCCCGAAGAAAAGGCCAAGTTCATCGCCGAAAAGGAACAGGAATATAACGATCAATTCGCCAACCCCTACAACGCCGCCAAATACGGCTACGTGGACGATGTGATTGAGCCTCGCAACACGCGCTTCCGCATCATTCGCGCCCTTCAGACGCTCGCTACAAAAAAGGATAGCCTGCCCATGAAGAAGCACAATAACATTCCTATGTAACATTTTCTTCAATCAAATAAACATCATCTAAACCCAAATTTTCAAAAAATGAAAAAAGTGTTTCTCATGGCTTTTGTAGCCGTTGCTTTCACATTCAGTTTTGTCTCCTGCAATTGCAACAACAAAGCCGAAGTAGCCGACTCTGCTGCAATGGACAGCACCTCCATGGTAAAACAGCATGAAAGTTGCTGCATGCATGAAGGTGACAGTTGTTGCCACAAAGGCGACAGCACCGCCAACTGCATGGACAGCACTGCAAAATGCAAGACTGCCTGCAAAGGAACTAACGGCTGCGCATCCAAGGCTGGTGATTGCAAGGGCAGCAAGGATTGTTGCAAGAACAACAACAAAGAATGCTGCAAAAACAGCCATTCCAACAGCCCCAGCCAAAAGAAATAATTGCATTATTGTTTGAAGGTGTTGGTTGCTGGTTCTTGCAGCCCATTCTTTGAGAAGCGTTCATGCCTCAAAGCGATAAGGTGGCAAGCAACCAATAACCAACCGCCTTTATTGAATTGAATGGACGTTTATTTTGGTTGAACAACATCGCAAACTTTACGATAAATGAGAAAAAAAATATTTATTACCCTTGTTGCCATTGCATTTCTTGCATGGGGTGGCAAGGCACAGGCTCCAAGGGGAAACAAAGCCCCTTTAGAGGCCACTGCTGCCGCCATGTCCGAGACTGCCGCCAGCAAGGACCAACCATCCATGTGCATGATGGGGTACGAGGGTTCGTCCCTAAACATGCAGCGCAACACTGTGGCGTTGCTGCATTCGGAAGATGGTGATAAATTTGTTATCATAGACAGCATAGACAACTGCATTGATATGGTGCTGCGCACACAAGACACGTTGTTGCGCGTTGGGCACTATAGGGTGGACAACGTCTTGGGCCGCCACGACGTAGCCAATATTCTTCGCCCCCAAAGCATCAAGGCGAAAGGGAACCATATTTTCTTTTGCGCAAGCGCCCTTAACGATTTGGGCAAAGTGGGCGTCCTCACCGTTACGAAGGACTCCGTAGTAGCAGACCAGGTCATTGACCTTCCCTGCCATGCCCAATTCATCGATGTAATAGGCCATGAACTCATCGTGGTCGGTACCAACATGCAGGGCTACAACATTAACATCTTCAACATAGAAGAAAACGAGCAAGGCTTGAAATTGACGCCCTTGCAGTCCAATTTTTACCATGTCACGAAGCAAAGCGAGCGCATACAAGCCAGCGACCCTGTCGGCGTAGGCATTACAGTAGTGGCCATCTGCGTGGTATTCCTCGCATTGGTTTTGATTGCATTCATCATCGGCGGCAACGCAAAAACAATCAAATGGTCTCAAAACAGCCGCGCCCGCCGTGCCGCCATCAAAGCAGGCAAGCCCGTCGAAACAATACAAAAGCCTGCCGACACTACAGGAGAGGTGTTTGCTGCAATCGCCGCTGCCATCTATCTGTATCAGGAAGACCTGCACGACGAGGAGCACGCCATTCTAACCATCAACAAAGTAGAACGAGCCTGGACACCTTGGAACGCAAAATTCTTTAACATGAACCAGTATTTCAACACCCGTACAAGAACCAAAAAATGAAAGAATATAAATTTAACATAAACGGCACCGAATATTCGGTAAACATCAACGAGGTGGAAGACCAAGACATCAACCTCGAAGTAAACGGCACTCCCTACAAAGTTACAGTAGACCACGCCATGCGGCGCCCAGCGCCAAAGGCTATGCCTGCCGCCACGCGTCCTCTCCAGCCCAGCAGTCCCACGCCCGCCGCCAGCAGCGTCAAGCCCGCCGCGCCAAAACCAGCGGAAGCCAAAGGCGTGAAAATCACCACTCCCCTTCCAGGCACTATCTTAGATGTCTTTGTCAACGTAGGAGATGTTGTGGAGCCAGGGAAAGTGGTCGTTAACCTTGAGGCCATGAAGATGGAAAACAACATTGAAAGCGATGTGCAAGGCACCGTTACCGCTGTGAACGTACGCAAGGGCGACAGTGTATTGGAAGGTGACACTTTGGTGGTTATTGGTTAATCAATAGCAACAACAAACATTTTTTAACAAAACCCGAGAAATAATGTACTTGTTAGCTACAGGTGGATTTATGGACTTCATGTCCACCCAGATGGTTCAATTTTGGCAATATACCGGTTTTGCCAACGTCACATGGGGCCATATCATGATGATTCTCGTTGGCCTTTTCTTCATCTTTCTCGGCATCAAGAAAGAATTTGAGCCGCTGCTGCTGGTACCCATTGGTT
>JAXFQM010000059.1:0-4874 GCA_034178965.1 Bacteroidales bacterium
TCCTTTTGCTTTTTACCTTTTCTTTGTCAAATAATTATCAAAAGCACATTGTATCATGCTATTACCCGAATATTTAACGAACCGCCGCCAAGAAAGCCACAAGGGCGACTATGGCCACGCGCTGCTCGTCGCGGGCAGTTATGGAAAGATGGGCGCAGCCGTGCTGGCGGCAAAGGCATGTCTGCGCGCTGGAGCGGGGTTGCTTACCGCGCATGTGCCGCTGCTGGGTGTGGACGTCATGCAGTCGTCGTTTCCAGAGGCGATGGTGGATATCGACGGCAATGATGGTTTCTTTGGAACAGTGCCGACAGGTTTGGAAAAATATGCCGCCGTGGCAGTGGGGCCTGGCTTGGGAATGAACGAGGTCTCATGTCAAGCTTTAAAGGAACTTTTGAGAAACTTACCGCGTGACAAGTTTCTCATTATGGATGCCGATGCGCTAAACCTGCTGGCCACTCATTCCGCCGACCTGTTGCCTTTGCTGCCATACGGAACTATACTTACTCCACATGAGCGTGAGTTTGAACGTTTGGTGTCGGGCAAATACAACCCTCCGTCGCCTTTTTTCGGCAACGAGGAGCAACGGCTTCAGACGCAGTGGAAATTCGCAGCCGAATACAAGGTGGTGGTTATCCGCAAGACTCACCGTTCCATGGTGGTTAGCCCAGACGGACGCGTGAGCCGCAACGATACGGGCAATGCAGGCATGTCCACGGCCGGAGCGGGCGACGTGTTAACGGGAATAATACTTGGCCTTGCGGCGCAAGAAAGATGCTATAGCCAGGGAACACTAACCTCGAAAGCGGAACAAGCTTATAACATTGCAAGAATTGGGACGGCGTTGCACGGTTTAGCTGGCGACTTGGCGGCGCAAAGGGTAGGGCAGCCTTCGCTCATCGCAAGCGACATCATTGATACTCTTCCCGAAGCGATAAGAAAAATGCATACCGACAGCTGCACGGAACATGAATAACAATATTTAGGTGGATTCTATAGCGAGAGGTGGAGACGCTAAATGCAGTTTAGTTAGTGGAATAATGTGTTATTTTTCTTGTAATAATGTCAGTATCATTATTTTATATTAAATAATACGTTGTAGTATTGTTTTAAGATGAATTTTATCTTAAGGCGATGCAAGATAGGCAAGCCGTTGTGGCAAAAAGGATAGAAAGCCAAAAATTTCGGAAAAAATGTTAGATTGTTAATGTGTGAAAAACAATATATTAGTCTATCATTAGCCAATATGACGAATATTTTTTTCTGACATGTCGTTTTTTTTGTGTACTTTTGCAAACGATTTAAGAAAAATCAAGGCTTTTTTCGAAGGAAATAAATTCCTCAATAGCTCAGTTGGTTAGAGCACCTGACTGTTAATCAGGGGGTCGCAGGTTCAAGTCCTGCTTGGGGAGCAAAAAACAAGAGGACATATTCCTCAATAGCTCAGTTGGTTAGAGCACCTGACTGTTAATCAGGGGGTCGCAGGTTCAAGTCCTGCTTGGGGAGCAAAAAGGTTTTTATTTTAATAGGTTAATTGGTTATGGAGGTAATAGGTTGGAGAGACTTATTGCCTTCTTTTTTAGTTTATTCAAGCCAGGAAAATGAATCATCTTCTAATGGTCGCTTTGGTGGCCTTTGTACTTATTGGGCTGGGTTTTGCAGGCATTGCCGTCAAAATTATTGTTAAAAAAAATGGTGAGTTCAAACGCCATTGTGCCACGCCCGACCCGTACACAGGAGAGCGCAGCGGATGTGTATGTGCAGGCCGCATGGTAACCGACGAATGCAAGGGCTCGCCCAAATACCACCCGCTTGAAGTGAACGCCGAATTGTTGGAGGAAGCAGGCGTAATTAAACCTAACACAAAGAAATAGGTTGTTTTCTTGAAGGTTCAAGATCTGCTATTTTTATACTTATTGAACCTCGTGAGACGTGTACTGATTTTCTTTCTTAAGCGGCATGGACAAGAAATAAATTTTCATTGCCATGCCAAAGAGTTTTCATGCGAGATAAATAAGCAAACATTGACAATCAAATTGTTTCGATAGCTTATTTAAGATTTATTACGTTTTTTGCCGCCATGAAGAAAAAAAGTCGTAACTTTGCATAGTCAATTTTTTTGTGAGAAAAACTAAAACTAAATTATGTCGAATATGATACTGATGGCAGTGCTGGTTTTGGGCGTAACGGGTGCCGTTTTTGCGCTAGTACTGTATTTTGTGGCTCAAAAATTCAAAGTTAATGAAGACCCCCTCATTGACGAGATTGAGGCTGTTCTTCCAGGCGCAAACTGTGGTGGCTGCGGCAAAAGCGGTTGCAGGGCCTTGGCAGAGGCTTTTGTAAAGCAACACGACATGGAAGGGTTGCACTGTCCAGTGGGCGGAGATGAGACCGCATCGAAGGTGGCTGCGCTGCTGGGTGTCACGATAGAGGCTGGCACACCGCAAGTGGCTGTGCTGCGTTGCAACGGCTCCTGCAGCAATGCCCAAGCAAAGGCTCAATATGACGGCCTGCAAGATTGTGCATTCCTGGGATCTGTTTTCGGCGGAGAAAGCGGTTGCGCATTTGGTTGTGTGGGGCTGGGAAATTGTGTGAAGTCTTGCAAGTTTGACGCCCTTGCATTGGACGCTGAAACAGGACTTCCCGTGGTGGATGAGGATAAGTGCGTGGCTTGCGGCGCTTGCGTGAAGGCGTGCCCAAGAAGTTTGCTTGAATTGCGTAACAAGGGCCCCAAGGGACACCGCGTTTATGTGGCTTGCCGCAATAAAGAAAAAGGAGGCGAGGCGCGTAAATCCTGTAGCGTGGCGTGTATCGGTTGCGGAGCGTGCCAAAAGGCATGTCCTTTTGAGGCCATTGTAGTTGAGAATAACTTGGCTTATATTGACTTCAACAAGTGCAAGATGTGCCGCAAATGTGTGTCGGTTTGCCCCACGGGGGCCATTCATGCCGTTAACTTTCCCCCGTTGCCTCCTGCTGCGGTTCCTGCATCCAAGGTGGAACCCCCGTTGTCGGCCGCTCAACCATTGACTGAAGAGAAAAGGTCGTAAGAACTTATTAACAATTAAGTACGTATCATGAAGACTTTCAAGATGGGTGGTGTGCACCCAAACGACAATAAAATTTCCACTCAAGCCGCCATAGAAGAATTTCCCGTGCCACAACAAGTGGTGGTGATGATGAGCCAACACTTGGGTGCACCAGCCTCCCCCTGTGTGGTAAAGGGTGATAAGGTGAAGGTTGGGCAGTTGATAGGCAAGTCGGAGGCTTTCATGTGTGCCAATGTGCACAGTCCCGTAAGTGGAACGGTGGCCAAGGTGGAACCTTGCAAGGACCTGTTTGGCATAGCCAAGCAGGCCGTCTATATTAAAGTAGAAGGTGATGAATGGGAAGAGAGCATTGACCGTACGCCCTATCTAAAGCGTGAATGTACCCTTCAGCCGAAGGAAATTGTTGAAAAGTTGAAGGAGATGGGTGTTGTTGGATTGGGTGGAGCCACGTTTCCTACTCACATAAAATTCGACATTGCGCCCGACAAGAAGGCGGAGTACCTTATTATTAATGGTGTAGAATGTGAACCGTATCTCACCAGCGACCACCGCGTTATGCTGGAACACACCGAAGAAGTGTGCGTGGGTATCAGCATTTTGCGCAGGTGTTTGGGAGTGCCAAAAGCATACGTGGGTATTGAAAACAACAAACCAGAACCCATAGCCAAGATGCAGCAAATGGCACGGCAGTTTGAGGGCATAGAGGTGGTTCCGTTGAAGATGAAGTACCCGCAAGGTGCCGAAAAACAGTTGATTAACGCCATAACGGGACGTTGTGTGCCAAGTGGAAAACTGCCTATTGACGTGGGGTGCGTGGTAAGCAATGTCGGCACAACTTACGCCGTGTATGAAGCAGTGCAAAAGAATAAGCCGCTAATCGAAAATATTCTCACCGTGACGGGCAAGCACCTGTCGGAACAGCACAACTACCACGTGCGCATTGGCGTTAGTTATGCCGACATCATCAAGCACGCCTTGGGCGAACTGCCCGAAGACACGGGCAAGGTTATCAGTGGCGGTCCCATGATGGGCAAAGCCATGAGCAATCTAAACGCCCCTACCACCAAAGGAGCTAGCAGCGTGCTGGTGTTCGACGAGAGCGAAGCTTTGCGTGGGAAGGAAAGCAATTGCATCCGTTGCGGCAAATGCATGTTTGCATGCCCCATGGGCCTGGAACCCTATCTCTTCAGTATGCTTGTGCATAACAATCGCATTGAAGAAGCAGGGAAGCACCATATTCTTGATTGCATCGAATGTGGGTGCTGTCTCTATACCTGTCCCGCCAATAAGCCGCTAACCGATGAAATTCGCTTGGGCAAAAATAAGTTGCGTGCCATCATGATGGCAAAAAGGGCAAGCGCGCAGAAATAGGGCGACGCACCCCAGGCAAATGCTTGAAGAAACAGAATTTTGAATAATACAGAATATGAATCTACTTAAAGTCTCGGGTTCGCCGCATGTACATGGCGATGAATCTACAAGAAAAATAATGTGGAACGTAAACTTGGCATTGGCTCCTGCATTGCTGGTGAGTTTGGCGTTCTTTGGTATGAATGCGCTTCTCGTCAGCCTCGTCAGCGTGGTATGCTGCGTTTTCTTCCAATGGTTGATAGAGAAGGTGTTCTTCAAAACCCCTTCTACCATAGGCGACGGCAGTGCCGTAGTTACAGGTCTGTTGTTGGCATTTAACGTGCCTGCCACCACGGAGATGGTAGGTTTGGTGGCCATAGGTGCACTGGTGGCCATAGGTATTGGCAAGATGGCTTTTGGCGGCTTGGGTAAGAACCCGTTCAACCCCGCCGTGGTGGGACGCGTGTTTTTGTTGATTTC
>JAXFQM010000065.1:0-5888 GCA_034178965.1 Bacteroidales bacterium
TTTTTTAATGATTATCCGCAAAGAGGTGATGAATTGTAAGGCCTATGCTCGAAAGTTGGCCTGTATGCAATAGCAGCAATGACTAGCCGATCGAAGGTTTTGTCTCCGAAATACATTCTATTGAACTTGTAGCAGAACTCGTCCAAGTACGATTGCAGGAATTCTTCCTTGATTCCGTGATACATGTCCTTTAGCAGGGCTTTGGCATTGGATATTGCCAGATGAACCCAGGGGAGCACCTTTGGCGCATCCTTTCCGGGCACAGTTTGCCGTTCCGAGGAAGCAACAACTTTTTCCACTCCGACATGGGATGTCAAATTGTCCATTATTACCATGGCTTCTCCGTTTATCGACTGTGCAGCCTCTGATTCAAACGTGCTTGATTTTAAGTCTAGAATAACCTTCATCTTGAGATGTCCGCACTTACGGCTCTTCTTGCCCTTCTTTGGCTCATCAACAAGCTCACTCTCTATCATGACCAATACCTTTGCCTTCCTTTGGCTTCCGATGCCTCGCTTCAAAGGTGTGCCTTCCTCTATAGAATTATCTGTTGTGAAGTATCCTTCATCAAACTCAATGGTGTCGTTCAATCTGTATTCCCCGTCTCTTTGCCCCATCACACTCCTGAGTTTGTGGAGCATTTCCCAGATAGGCTGATACCTTTTGTGCCCAAACTGGCGCTGCAGTTCAGCAGCCGAGAATGTCTTCTTTGTGGAGGTTAGAAGATGCATCGCTGTGAACCAATACACCAGGGACAGCTTGCTTCCATGCATCACCGTTCCGGATGTCAACGTTGTAACATGATGGCACTCGCAGCAAATCCATCGCTGGTTATACTTGTCCCAACGATGCTTTTTGCCTCCACAATGGGGGCACACCATCCCCTCCTGCCCTCTGCGTTCTTTGAGATATTGAACGCAATCTTCCTCTGTGCCAAAATTATTATTGAATTCGAGAAGTTTCATTTCGATTTGTTTTGTGTTGCAAAGATACGGAGAATTTTTGAATCTGACGAAAAAAATCACTTAATAACGGATAATCATTTATTTTTTTTCAATGTGATAATTTCCTTCCGTCCCAATGCCTAACTTACCTTATCGAGGAACTTGAACCCAAATTCATTTCCCAATAAGAAACGGCACCCTTGAAAGTCCCTCGTCGTACGTATGTTTGCATGGCGTAAATCCTTTTTTTATCTCTTTTATGCACACGAACCACGTTGCTGTAGCCTAACGCATCTACATTTCTATCTCTTTCAGAGCATTCCAGCCTATGCCGTTCTTATAAACGCCGCTGGCCAAAATCCGGTGCGTGGGGGCGGTACGCGTCCACACCACGCGTATGCTGCGCGCGGTCTTATGCGTGACGAAGCCACCTTCCACCTTCCACATCACCTGCGCCACATAGGGCGAGGTGACGTGGAAATAGTGCTTGCTTTCGCCCACGCTTTCTATGGTTGCCGGTTGCGGTACCATCTCTTCGTAGAAGAACGACGCTATGGAGTCGGATATCATGTTAGCTACTTGGATATTCAGTTTGCCATTGTCCTTATGCGGCGCGTGGCCAGCTCCGTGCAAGGTGATGAGATGGGCTCTCCTGCCCGTCTCGAGTGAGCGGCGTGTGATGGCTGCGCTGCCATACAGTTTTCCTATCAGCATTTTTCCCACCTTCACATTGGCGTCGGAAAAGGCATACCCTTCATCGTAGGGTACAACAGGATCCTCGTCGTCATGGAACGAAATAATGTCGGTTTGCGGGTTGTTACCCAACATATCAAGGGCGTTGACGGCGCCCCATAGGTTTGCCACAGCTCGAATGCGGAACGGCTCGGTCATAACGTTACCGCTTTGCGCCAAGCATCCCAAATTCTTCTTATTGATGCGGTTCCGCTGTTTTTCCGTAGGCATGTCGACCGTGTCGCCTTGTTCCAAAAGGCTTTGCAACACTCTTGCTTTTTGTCCCTTGCGGCCGAATCCGAACGTAGCATCGGGGCGGTCTTTGTCGGTCATGAATGCGAGGTTGAGTGCCGTAACGGCTCCCGCGCTGGTGCCGGCCACGAAGAGACGATCCTTGTCTATGCCAAACTTCTTGTCGTTGTGCACCAAAAAGCGCATGGCAGCATGTGCATCCTGCACCGACATGTAGCAAGCGCGGACGAAATCGTCCTTCGTCGGCATGAACCCCATGCGGTAGTCAATGCTGGCGCACACGTATCCCATCGAGGCGAAATGTTTGCACCAATTGACGATGGCATAGTCGTCCTTTCCGCCCACGTAGAATGCGCCTCCGTGGATGAAGAGAATGAAAGGCGCATCGGAAAGCGGTGCATTTGTTTCATTGGAAACAGGCTGGTAGAGATCCAACCGCAACGGCAGGTACTTCATGGCGGTAGTCTGTGCAATACCATTGAACGCCGCCTTGGCATAATTGTGACTCTCATCCCATTCTTTGCTGGTCCAATAGCCCTCGCTTTTGCCGTAAAGAATATCGGGCGTGACGCGCACTTTGTAGAGTCCCTTTCTATATCTATTATCCACCACGATAGAATATTCGGGGTCTGTATAACTGTCCGCTTTAAAGCGGTATGTCTTATCATTTTTGTCTGTCAAAAGATGCTCTTCCCCATCCACATAGCCCCGCAACATGATGGACCCATTCTTGAAGCGGTACTCCTTATCACCCAGTTTCAAGTGGTTGGAAAAGATGCGCGTGACAAAATCGAAGGGCACTGGCACCAATTCCTCCCTTCCCCCTTGTGTAATATAGGCGTATCCGCGAACGTGCGCACCCGATATTTCTTGTACCTCCACAAAGGCTGTGTCGCCATCCACCGTCACCAAATACCTTTCGCCTTCGCGTAGGTCGTGGTGTCCTTCGGTTTCTTCGTCAACCTTTTCTTTTGGCAGCTCTATTTTTTCCTGCTGGTCGATGACGATGGTGTCTTGACCTTGTTTTTCAGTAGGATTGCCGCATTTAGACGTCAGACCCCAAAAGACAGCCGCTGCGGCGCCCAGCCCCAGCAGGACGATTAGAATAAGAGATATTGCGTGGTTGCGCTTCATGTTTCTTTGTTATTTCCCCCAAAAATCGCGAATAAGACACCGCTGCCATCCCGTTTGGCAACAGGGCCGATGGGAGGCACTGGCAACCCTTGGCCGCCCGTGCCTCCAGGTGGCATCAATCCTTGGCTCCGCTATCCTCCTGTGGCTTCTCAGCCGTCTCCTCCTTCATCTCTTCCAAATCCACCTTTCCTGCCGCTTGGAGAATGTTGTACCAGCCATAGAGTTTCTTCAAGTCGCTGGCATGGATGCGTTCTTTGTCGCAGTTGGGCAGCACGTGGCTCAAGTAGTCAAACATCTCCTTGTTTCCGGCTTTCTTGGGGTCAAAGGGAACCTCCTTGCCGTCTTCTTTGCGGTATATGTTTTGGAATATCTCACGCAAGGGCACGTCACGTTCTTCGCCATACATGGTGATTTCGTTCAACGAACTTAACGGCTGGTTCGCAAATACAGGCATGCGTTTGTGGTCTACAAGCGATTCCACCACGGCGCCGCGGCGGCTATTCGACAGCATCTCATAGATGCCAGGCTTGCCAGGGATGGCAACAATTTTACTTAAATCCATCGGTATATAATTTTAGTATATATACTATACGCACACAGCAAAAAAATAGTATTCAACATTCAGGAATTAAGAAAATTTATGACAGGGAGAACTAGGCATTGTGGCAAGTCCCGCTATCAGCAGAAACATGTCGGTTAGGATAGACATGGCTGGCAAGAAGAAAATGCACCTACCGCAATTTTTCAGCCAAAAGTGCGTTAATATTTATATATAGCTTTAAAATACAGCGATATGAGCAAGTTCAATTTTGAAGAAAAAATAAATCGCCGCGGCACTGCTTGCGTCAAGCACGATGGCGTATTCCAAGCCTTCGGCTTGGAGAAGACGGACGATGCGATGCCCATGTGGGTGGCAGACATGGACTTCCGTTCACCCCGTTTCGTAATGGATGCCATTCGGCAGCGCGCCAACCACGAGGTGCTGGGATATACCTACGCCAACGCGGCCTATTGGAAAGCTGTCCTCTGGTGGCTATCGCATCGCTACGGAATCGCCGCACACCACGATGAACTACACTTCGTCCCAGGCATCGTGGCGGGCATCTCGTTTGTCCTACAAGCCTTTACCAACATTGGCGACGGCGTGTTGGTCACCACTCCTGTCTATCCCCCATTCATTGACATACCTCGCAGCAGCGGGCGTCGCTTGGAATGCTCGGGGCTGGTGGAGAATGCGGGCCGGTTTACATTGGACTTTGACGACTTCGAACGCAAGGCGGCGCGTTGTCGCCTATTCATCTTCAGCAACCCCCACAATCCTGGCGGCACAGTATGGCGACGGGAGGAACTGCTGCGCATCTCCGAAATATGCGACAAGCATGGCCTGCTGGTGATTGCTGATGAAATCCACGCCGACCTCACATTTCCTGGCTTCCATCATGTGAGTTACTCCACCGTGTCTTCTGCGGCGCGCAGCCACAGCGTCACCTTCATTGCACCCAGTAAGACGTTCAACATAGCAGGCTTGGGCAGCAGCGTGTGTTATTGCCCCGATCCCGACCTGCGGAAACGTTTCTTTGAAGGTTATTTGGAAACATACAAAGTGGCGGAGGGCAATGTGTTTGCCTATACGGGCGCGGCAGCCGCTTTTACCCCCGAGGGAGAAGAGTGGCTTGACGGATTGTTGGAATACCTTCAAGAAAGCGTGCACTACATGCGTCAGTATTGTGGTCAGCATTTGCCGAGAGTGCGGGTACTTTATCCCGAAGCTTCATTCTTGGCCTGGATGGATTTTGGCGGTTACGGCCTACCACATAGCGAAATGCGCAATCTGCTGTATCGGAAGGCCAAGGTGATCCTAAACGACGGAGCCGATTTCGCACCTGACGGAGAAAACGACAGTTTGTGTGCCAACCACTTCAGACTCAACTTCGGATGTCCACAAAGTGTGTTGGTAGAGGCCTTGGAGAGAATCAAAACAGCATTGAAATGACTGCTGACGAGGGGGGGGCTTCCACCTTACTGCCGCTTTGGAGCATTCTTTAGGTAAAACACACCTTCTCCTCCAATGCTTTCTTGAGACAAGCGCCTTTATTCCGCCGACTCATTCTTAATAAATTGCGAGACATCCTCCTCCACTCGCGTCAACTTTTGCTGGCAAAAGGCTATGAGTTCCTGTGCGCGTCTCACTTTTTGCGACAATTGGTCAATATCGATGTCCGAGCCGTCGAGATAGGACATGATTTCCTTCAGTTCCGCGTATGCTTTCTCGTAGGTTTGTTCTTCCATTGGTATAAGGTCTTGATGTGTTGGATTTTGTTCTTATCTACCACTATTTCACCACCGATTTCACCACCCCCTTTGCCAAGGTAGTGGTTATCTCTTCACCTTTCGCCAAGCTTGCGGGGTCGAAGACGGCCTTTCCAGCCAAACGAGTAATGCTATAGCCGCGTTCCAACGTGCGCTGGGGGGAATAGGCGTCCACAATTTTGGCAAGGGCGTCAAGATCCTTGCGACGGTCCTGCACAATGCGCATCGGCAACGTGTTAAGTTGTTCCTTCTGTCGCCGGAGGTCTTCGCGAGCGTGTGCAATACAGTTGTGGGCCACGTTTTTAAGCATTTGGTCGTGCGCAAGGAGGGCGGAACGCTGTCTGTGCAGCAGTCCGAAGCACAGCGTGGACAAGGAACGCAACAGGTAATCCAACTCCTTGCGTTGCCCGTCCAACAGACCCTTTGCGCGTCGCAATATCTGTTGTTGTATAGACAGTACACTGGACCACTGATCGTTCCATTGCTGTAAGAAGAAATTGGCCAAGGCGGTAGGGG
>JAXFQM010000107.1:0-4807 GCA_034178965.1 Bacteroidales bacterium
GTGGTTGATGGGCACCCAGCGCTGCTTGTCGCCCTTGCCAGTCACAAGGAGACACTCCTCATCCTCGTATATGTCGTTTAGGCGCAGGTTCGTCAACTCGCTCACCCGCAGCCCACAACCATACAGCACCTCCATGATGACGCAGTTGCGCGCCTGGTCGGGCAGGCTCATGTCGAAAGTGGCTTCCATGGCATCGATATCATCGTTGGTCAGCACGTCGGGCAGATGCTTGCCGTGGCGCGGCATTTCCACCAACTCCACGGGGTTTTCCTTCACCTCGCCGCCCATCAGCAACATCTTGTAGAACATGCGCCATGCGCTTAACATGCGGCATTGTGACGCCACTGCCACGTCGCTCTCATTCAACTCCACAAGCATCTTTTCCACGTTCGCCGTGGCCACCTCTGCGGGTGCCAATTTGCGCTCTTGCGCAAATTTCGCCAAATGACACACATCCACCATATAGGCTCGAATGCTGTTTTCCGCCATCCCTTTTTCCAGTCTCAAATGGGTTTGAAAGTCGCGCAGGTAGCCTTTCCACACATCGTCTTTCAGCATGGAGGCCAGCGTCTCGTGGTGTCCCAGTTCACTTGTCATCTTTCGCCCCTTCCGCCTTCTTTTGCTCAAAAAGCCATTTAGCGAAGTCCCACAAAGTCTCGCTGTGCCTTCCTGCCTTTTTGTCGCGCTCACGCATCTCGCGCGCTTTGTCCAGCCTCACCCGCCCATATTTGCTTGCGCGAGCCTGTATGATGCTGGTTTGCTTTCTGAAGTATGGGGTCTTGTGGCCCGGGTTGCGTTTCAGCGGCGAAGGCAATGTGGCGGCCAGTTCCGCCGCCTCGTGTTTGGATAGTGTGGCGGCGCTGTGGCCATAGTAGTGCTGCGCAGCGGCTTCGCAGCCATAGATGCCGTCGCCAAACTCTATGACGTTCAAATAGACCTCCATGATGCGTTTCTTGCCCCATGTCCATTCTATCAGTTGCGTGAAGTATGCCTCCACCGCTTTGCGAGCCATGGTGCGCCTATGCGGCAGGAAGGTATTTTTTGCGGTCTGCATGCTGATGGTGCTCCCGCCTCTCACCCTCCGCCCCCGCTTATTGCTTAGGTAACTCTGTTTAAGCATCATCACATCGAAACCATGGTGGTGCATAAAATTGCCGTCTTCGCTGGCCACCACACCGTTCACCAGGTTGGGGTTGATGGCATCGATGCGCACATAGTCGCGCTCAAAGTTCACCTTGCGGTCCCTTTGGAACAGTTGCTGGCCAAAACGCTGCACCATCAACGGCGTCAGTGGCGGGAAGATGAACCTATAGGCCACCACCGCCACGTGCAGCAGCGCCACCAAGGCCACTGCCGCCATCCACGTCACACGCCATAACTTGCCCACAAAAGAGCGTTGTTTCCACGCCTTGCGCTTTGGTTTTCTTACCCTTGTGTTCTTTTTCCTCTTCATGATAGCAGTTGCAAAAGTACACAAAAGAAACGACATGGCGGAAAAAAAATGCCGCACGGCAGCGCTGTTTTCACAAGGATGCACAAAGGACCTGCCGGGGGGGGAGGAATTGGCAAGCCCGCAATGCGCTGTTGCAACATATTGCAATGCTGGTTGTTACAGATTTCAAAGGGCGCTACTCCGTGGAAAAACGCGCCTCAAAGGCACCTAATCGGCACAAAATCAGAATGTGCACGGCACCCGCATGGCATGTTTCATGCTATGCTGATGCTATGCTGGTGCTATTCTCATGCTATGCTGGTGCTGGCATGGCGCTCTCCGCCGCCTGCCTGCTTGCCGTTGTGCCCGAGGGGCGCCGAACGCCTTCGCTTGCAGCCCTCGGGCGTGCAGATGCGCTTCCACGCACGCGAAGCTGGCGCCGAAGATGCTGAAATCATAGAGAAGCCCCCAGGAAAAGGGCAGCGGAAAGAAAAATATTTTCTGCCATGTGGAAAAATAATCGTATTTTTGCAAAATCATTTTCATGTTTAACATTTTTGTTAAACACTTAAATCATAATAATATATGGCAAAAATAGCTATTAACAGCTTCGGCCGAATCGGAAGAATGTCTTTCCGTGCCATGCTGGCTCACAAGGAGCTGGACATCGTAGCCATCAACGACTTGACGGATGCCAACACCCTCGCATATCTGTTCAAATACGACTCTGTGCATGCCAACTTCGAAGGCGACGTGCACGCTGAGGGCGACTGCATCGTGGTGGAGAGCACCAGTCTCTTCAAGAAACGCGAGCAAATGATATTACCCCCCCACCTGTAAAATATGGCAAATAATTCATTGTCAAATGAATTATGAAATAAAAGTCGTATCTTTGCACTCTAAAACCAAACTTTAAACAACGGTCGTCGGGCAGATTAATGGATTCTGTCTGTTTTGGCGGTCAAAATGAATAAATAGAATCCACCTTGAAAATTATTAAAAAAGTACTAAAATGAGAAAAAAAATTAGACTGATGCTTGTTGCATCAATTATTACGTTGTCCAGTTGTCAAAAAGACAAGGTTTTTACAACTGAAGATTTTCAAAAAAATGCAAACGAAAATCCATTTGCGTTAGTAGGAAAAGCTCATAACGACTTTCTGATGGACTTGGGTAATGAATTTCAGTCTGTATTAAATAATGAAAAACAATTAGATAGCGTAGAAGCCGAGACACTAATCGGTGATTTTCTTAAATATTCAGAAAACAAATTAGAAGGATATGCTCTGCCAAATAATGAAAGTTTTGACGGCTTTTTCAATGAGGCGTACATCACATATTGTAATTACTTTGAAGAACTCGAAGAGGATGAGGTGATGGAGTCCCTGTTGGAAGAAAGTACAGATATGGAAAGTCTCTTAACAAATGTTCGTAATAAAGAAGCGGATATAATTTCTAATATGAAAACACATGAAGATAGCGTATCTTTATTATCACTGACAATTTTTGAAAACAGCCTGATGTTTTGGGATGATGCATATACAAATAGCAAGAACCCGTGGCATAATATTATGCAATCAATGCAAGAACAATTTGATTCAAAAGGCTCTCTCTCGCTGTTAATAAAAATTTCTAAGTGGTATAAAGCGCACAAAAAACAACTTCAAAACGCTGCCGTATCCGGGGGTGTCTTTGACTATTTGGCTGCAGAAGCGATAGTAAAATACTTTCCAGCTGTATTATCTCAGCCATGGATTCTGGCAACTGTGTTAGGTTTGAGTTCCGCCGTAGGGGTCATTGCTGGATGGTTTGGCGCTTAGCAGCCGCTAAAGATAAAGTAAAACGATTAGTAATAATGCGTAAGACTAAATTTTATGAATAAAACGATTGTTTTGAAAATGAAATTCCTAACTTTGTTGTTTGCTTTTGTGGCAGCGTTCTTCTGTAACGACGCAGTTGCTCAGGGGCGTTTCTTTGACGTTCGCCTGGGTTTTGTTCAGATGTCCAACAGTTCAGGCACGTCGCTGTTTTCGGACATTCAGGCACCACAGTCAGTACCATCAATGGGTTTTTCCATTGGCTGGCCAGCATCGGACCATTCCACCCTGGGTGTAGTGTATTCCTGCGATTTTTCCAACTTTATCAGACCTACATTCAATGAGTCGTATGGATTGAACAAATTGTGCGGTGAACTCTTGACGTACAAAGACATCATGCCCGACGTTACGTGCATTTACGGCTTCGCGTTGGGAGCGATGCTGGCAAGCAACACCGTGACTGCGGGTGTGGTGACAGATACATACAATAGATTCGGAGTGGTGATAGCTCCCAAGTTGGGAGTGGGCTACAGACTGGACGACACACGCATTGGAGTAGTGTACGAATGGTGTGCCGGGGCCTTTCTGTCAAAGAAATACGATGTGCCACAAAATATCGGCCTCCCGACAGTCGGGGGACGCGGTTACTGGGGACACTCGCTGACGCTCACCGTGGCAAGATATTTCTGATATGTCATACCATGCAAGGCTGTAACCTTTTCATGGCTGACGGGCAAAATGGAAGACGGTGACAATGCCTGGCGGATATTGGCTATGATGTGTGAGACATAGAGACCTATAAGGCGAAGAAGGCGTCTGCCACATTTTCGCAAAGACTAAATGGATTTGTGTGGACGGGAAGCACCGAAGGCATGCCTTCGGTGCTTCCTCATATATGACATGGGCGACAGGTAGCCCTGAAACTTATTAACAGTTTGTCGCTCCTTATGTTATGGTGGGTTCTTTTTATTCATTGTTTGACCGCCAAAACAGACAGAACCCATTAATCTGCCCGACGACCGTTGTTAACGGTTGGTTTTCGAGTGCAAAGAAACGATACGATTTTTATTTCATCTGACAATGAATTATCTGAAATATTTTCAGGTGGATTTTACAGGTGGGTGTGTGGGGTAATTATTGAAATTCTGCTCGTTGTGTTGTGATTAAATTGGGTTGATATTTCTTGATTTGCACCAGTCGGCACATGTTGTAGACGAGGTTTGTCAATGCGAAGTTGGCTTTTTGCCCTTATCATTCCGCCCCCCTTTGAAGATTAGGCCGCCCAGCGTCAAGCCATGCGGTTCCCCATGGGCTTCCCTTGGCGGCCCCATCAGCACCTGTTCCGTCTCCTTGGAATCGTGACGGCTGTCGGAACACACTATGTAGTTGCGGATGAGCATGGTCTTGTTGCATATCTCCACATTGTCCTTGTACCCAAAGAAAACCACTCTCCGCGTTTCTTCACCCATCGAGCATCTATTTCTTTATGGTACTTCTTGTGAGGATTGTCGTTCCACAATTCGTCGCCCTTGCTCTCCTTAATCTTCTTGTTTTCCTTA
>JAXFQM010000118.1:0-8648 GCA_034178965.1 Bacteroidales bacterium
CCCAATGTCGAGCCCCCAGCCGAATGCCTTGCCGATGCTTTGCAGGATGGACGCTGCGTCCATTTTGTCCAGCAGTTCCTTCAAGGTGCTGTCCGCCAGTGTGGCTTGCACAGGCAGCGCGGCTTGCACTTGGTAATATACGTTGGCGCTCATGCTGTCCATGCCTTCGGCGGTTTCCAGTGTGAGACGCGTGTCGCCCGTGTTCACGTTGAATAGTCCAAGCACAGGTTTCACCCTCACGCCAACGGTGAGGCCATCGATGATTTCGCGGCCGTATCCCACGCCAAATTCCAAATAGGCTTGCGCGTCGAGCAACTTTCCAGCCACCATTTCCATAGGGTGCACGCTGCCATCCATGTCGGCGTTGCCCTCGGTGAGCAGTTTTAAGGCTTGGAAGGGGAATCCTGCGCTGGCGGTGGTCTTGATTTGGGAACTGAAAGTAAGGAAGTTCTTGCCAAATTGCAGGCCGAAACAGGGCAGATAGGAACTGAAGCCGATGTTTAGTTGGCTGTTGTCAGCCAACTTGTCGACCAGTTTGTTTAGGTTTACGTATGTGTATTGTTGATGGGGATATTGCGCGTTGCCCATCACCGTGTCGTAGGCCACCTCTTTGATGCCGAAGGGGAGCGAGTAGGACATTTGCAGTCCGAAGGTGCTTATGTACGCGCGGCTCGACGAGGGGAAAAAGGCGGGGTTGAGTTCGTTCATTTGTGGAATGCGTTGCGAACCATAGAGCAAGGGGCTTCCTTGTCCTATGGCTTTTGCGGTGCAAACTAACATGGCGGCCAACAAAGAAAGAAATATGATGTGTTTCATGATGGTCTGTTATTTGTTGTGTGTTTAGAGGTTGACAACCGTGTCCATCGTCAGCTGGGGCTGCGCCAGCAGGTAGGCTCTTACGCGGAGTTGGTCGTTGCCGCGCAGGGTCACCACGGCGTCGTCTATCGTGCTGCCGTCTGCGCCTTGGGTGGAGGTGTTGGCGATGGTTTTCAGGCGTAGGCTCGAAGTGCGTTGCAGGGCCTCGAAACGCCGTTTGTTGAGGGTTATGAAGTGTCGCCGGCTAATAGGTTGGTCGCTCACGTAGCTATTCGTGGCGGCATTCCATCGCAGGGTGGCACCAGGGATGGTGTCGTATTGGGTGTCTTCGAATAGCTGGCACAACTCGTTGCCGGCCTCGTCCACCAGCGATGCTTGCAGCGCCAGCGCTATGGGCAGGCTGTTCTCAAGGTCGAGCACCAGCAGGGCCGTGTCGATACTTATGTTCTCGTTGTCTATGTCGCCAACTTTCATCTTTAGGTTGTTGTCGTAGATCAGCCCGTTGATGCGCCCTGTCACGGGGAAGCGCACGCTGACGTCGGTATTGATGTCGAAGGTGTTTATGCCCAGGCTGTCGCGAATGAACTGCATGATAGGCATCACCGATGAGTATTTGGGTATCACCACGTGCAACGCCAGGTTGTAGGTCATTTGCCTGGGTTTGTGGTTGAGGATGAAAGCCACGTCTTCGTTATTGAAGATGCGCGCATGTACGGTGTTGCCGTGCGCCAGTTCGGTGAGCCAAATGGTGTCGGACAGGCTTTTCACCGTGAAGGGGTTGTTGTCTCCGTCGAGTGCCGTCACCATCACGTCGCTCAAGTATAGTTTGGCGTTGTGGCGCGCGATGGCCGCCACCGCATCGTCTTGCATGTCGGCGCTCACGTGGCAGAGCAGGTCAAGGAATACATTCTGCAGTTTCAGTTGCGTGCTGTCGGGAAAGCCTTCCACTTGGTCGAAGAGGGTGATGTTGATGCTGCCTTTTTGGGGGAACGGCTGGTCCAGCGCCACGAAGTCGCCTTCTTTGGCCCCGCCAGTTTCGATGTGGTCGTGAAAAGTAGAATCGTAACTTAACGTCACCAAGTCAGTTGTCTCGTCGTAGGTGATCTTGAAATAGTCTGGCTGCCTCTTCATCATGTGCATCAAGTCGCTAAGGCTCAATTCGCCGTAGGCCAGTGGCACACCGAGGGTGGGGTTGAAGTCGGCATGTAGCCACAGAGGGTTTTGCACCAGAGTAATGACATCTTTCACGCACGACGTTGCCATCATTGTGCCGATGGCAAGAATGGCCATAATGGATAATTTTTTCCTCATGTCGGTGTTGTTTTTGTGTTTTTTTTGATGAAAGATATGTGGCTCAATTGCTTAGATAAGCATTGGGTGGCCAATTTCTTTGTTTTTTCCAATTGCAAATATAAGAATAATTTATGACATGCAAGTGAAAATGTAAATAAATGTGAAAAAGATTTGTGCTGTTGACGGGAACGTTGCGGGGAGAGGTGATGGGAGTCTTTGGCGGCACTTTGGCGGCATCATGGCAGAGCCGAGTGCAGGCTTTTCTGTAATAAGAGCTGCCACGGTGCCGCCACAGTGCAAGGGCGGAGCATACTGCCGTGGTCGTGTGCGATTCGGCGAAAGTGGCTATTTGGGCGAAAAGGAAAGGGCCCGCGAAAGAAAAGTTCTTTTGCGGGCTCTTTTCCGTGTTGTTCTTTTGCTGGCGGGCCTATCGTTCCACTTTTAGGCTGACGCCCTTGGTGTTGCATCTAAATTCAGGGGCATACATGCACTGTATGGTGGCGGCTCCGAGGGAGAGTTTTTCGCCACTGCCGCCTACGTAGAGGTCGTATTCCAGCACGTATTTGCCTTTGTCCAAACGGTCGATGAAGAAAGAGGTGGAGGCGTTGTACACCGCCACATAGTATCCTAAGCCGTCGTTCCAACGCCAGCCGCTTTCGGTGTTTACGGGTTCGAAGGCGGAGGTGCGAGGGTCTTTCAGTTCGAGGTATTCCAAGTTGCGGTCGCAGTCGATGAGAATTCTCACCCTTATCTTGTCGCCCACCTTCAGCGGGGATTTGTCGTTGATGGCGGTCATATCGCCAGTGGCGTTCAATCGGTAGAGGGTCTTTTGCATCTTGATGCCCGTTTCGCTGTAGGGCACCTTGTCGAGATCTTCGAAGTATTGCCAGAACATGGCTCCCCACGCAATGCCATCGGTGTTTTTACGTATCGTCACGTTGGCTTGCCGCTGTCCTATACTGTCGCCTTGCCACTGTTGCCGCTGGTAGCCTGTGGCGCCTTGGGGGGAGGTTTCGAGGGCTTTTCCGCCCACCAGAATGGTTAGGTCTCCCTCTTTTGCCATGCGGGTATCCATGCCTCCCAATAGAGCCTGGATGGCGTTCACGGAGGCCACGTCGCTGTTCCAGCTGGTGGTTTGCTTTTGCTTCAGCAGCCATTGTCGCATGAGGGCGGGGGCAGTCTTATCCTCGGGCGTCACTTCTTCGAAGGCTTTTATCAGGAGACTTTGTGTTTCTATGGGGTGTTCGTTCCATAGGTACCCGTTGGCGTTGTCGCGCCAATACATGCCCATTTCGTCGTTGGTGAGGCTGCTTTCGCGCATGCGTCGAACGAGGTCGCGCGCTTCCTTCGTGTCGCCGTGGCGTTGGAAGATGAGTGCCAGTTCGGCCTGCGTGTAGAGACCGCTGTAGCTTTGGTAGTTTTTCTTTGCGTTGTTGTAGAAGAAGTCGTAGGCCTTTTGGTTTTGCGCCGACGGCTTTTCGTTGGGATAAAGGCTGCGCATGTAGAGGTAGTCGATGTTGGCGGGCGTCCAAAGGGGGTGTTTCAGGCATTCGAGGTAGAATTTGTAGTTCTCGTTGTCCACAAAACCGAGGGCTTTGCAAAGCATGTGCATGTCCTTGTAGGCTTCGCTGCCAGAGGCGTCTTTCATTTGGCCGAAAGTCTTGAGAATGTAGCAGGTAACCCATTCGCTTTCCCATCGTCCGCCAGGCATCCAGCTCCACGCTCCGCTGGGCATTTGGCTGTTGCGCAGTTTGTGGATGGCCTTGTCGAGGGTCTTTTCTATTTTCTTTTCGTCGAAGAACGTTGCCACGCGGCGCATTCGGGCTGTTTCGTCCTGTCCATCGCGCAGCCAGGGGGTCTCGCGCAGCAGCGTTTGCTTGATATCCTCGTTTTGTTCCAACTTGCTGGTGAGGGCATCGGGTTCGTTGCGCATCCAGTTCTCGAACACTTTCTTTATGTTTGGGTTCTCGTTCACGATGCGGCTGCCGAGCGCGTTGGCGTAGATACTGTTGGCCAAATAGATGTTGCTGGGGTTTTCGTGCTCTTCCACATAAGGCAGAGCCTGTATGGCGTACCAAATGGGGTTGGCGGAGAACTCCACGGTGAGCGACTTGTTCTTTAGGGTGGCAGAGGTGTGGTTTTTCAGCGAGTTCATGACGTAGCGCTTCTCTCCTTTTCCGTTGATGTACATGCTCATGCTTTCGGTAACGAGGGTGTGGTTTGTTAGGACGGGTATCACGTCCTGCTCGCCGTCGCTGTGCTTCTTGCCCTTGGCGATGACGCGGTAGGTGGCTGCGAAAATGTCGTGGGGCACGTCGAACGAAAATGTGGCGGGACAACTGGCACCTGCGTCAATGAGAAGGGATTGGCTTTGGAAGAAGAAGGCCTTTCCCGTGGCGGCGTCAGTCATTTCCAGGCTCACTTCCACGTCTTGCGTTTCGCCGCTGGCGTTGGAGACCTTGATGAGAAAGTCCGTTTTGTCGCCTTGGCGGAAGAAACGTGGCGCGTTGGGCACCACCATTATTTCCTTGCTGGTGACGGCCGTGGCCAGCAGGTTGCCCACTTGAAGTTCTTTGTTGTAGGCCAAGCCTTGAATGTGCCATTCGGTGAGCAGTTCAGGCACAGTGAAGGTGATGCTGGCGCGTCCGTTGACGTCGGTGCGCAGTTGCGGCTCAAAGAAGGCGAGGGTGTTGAGATTGGTCCTCAAAGGGGCTGGTTCGTCGGCCTGGCCTTTGTTTTCGTTTTGAGCGGGGGTGGCCGCGTCTGCGACGCGAACTGTCGCCGCCGAGGCATCACTATCGTCTTTAAATAAGACTACTTCTTCGTTTAAAGAAAGGTTTGTAGACTCATATCGCGCGTTGCCAACTGCCAACAATTTTGCGGCCCCGGGAGGGTTTCCATAGTCCCAAAGGTCGTAGCCGCGCAGCGTCCAAATCAAGAAGTGGGTGGTGTTGCCGCGTTGCCATGCCGCTTGGGGGAAAAGGCTAAAAGAGCCAACAGAACCGTTGTTTGCGCGAAACAGATGGTGTGCGAGTCCCTGGTTCGTTTGCCAAGGCCATAGGTTCCATTCCAAGAGACCATAGGTGTTGAGGGCGGCGTCGTACATCGTGGCCATTAGAGTGGCGTCGGCTTTGTCCTGCTTTCGTTTGCCTTCGTGTGCGAGACTTGGTGGCAGAGTTTCCGTCGCTTCCAGGGTCCAGATCTCTTGCTGCCCAGGCTCCAGTTTGTCGCGGAAAGTGATAAAGCGCACGTTGAGCCGCTTGTTGCTGTAGGGAACCGTGATGTTCACATTGGCGCAGGCCGTCATGTTTTCCTTGGCGGCGAAGAGGTAGAGGACGAAGCCGCCGCGCATCTTCTCCACGATGGGTATCTTGATGGTCTTTATTTCGTTACTCAGCATGAATTGTCTCCGTTCCTGCAAAAGCCCGTCTATTTCAAGACCGTAGTAGGCAATGACATCCTTGAAACGCGTCCCCACGCGCAGCGTGAGCGTGTCGCCCACTTCAAGAGTGTGCGCGCTGACGTCGTGCCAAATTAGCTGGGTGCTTTGGGCCTTGTGCTCGTTTGGCAGCGTAAGCGTGAAATTCGTGGTGGCGGAGACGGTGTCGCCAAAGGCGTTGACGGTGCCGACGGTGACGCGGTACACGCCAGAACCCAACGAGGGCAGGGGCACTTTGTTTGGGGCGGTGCGTGAGGCGTGGTGCGCCTGTTTCAGTACGGTGCGCTTGGTGGGCCATTGCGAGGGGTCGTTTCCGCCGGCGGAATAGAGATATAGTGGAAAACGGCGGCGAAATTCCTCTTGACCGAGGGATTGCGTGTATTGCGAATCGAGGCCAGGGTCGAGTTGGGCGATACGGGGCTGCTGCAACTCCTCCACCGTCACCAGCATGTCGCCCTCAAGGGGCTGCCCGTCCAAGTTGACGTATTGGTAGGAAAGAGTTTCAAGGCTAGATACTTCGCCGCCAGGCATCGTGATGCCGCTGTTTTCGTAGCCAATGCGTAGGCGGCGCGTTTGTTCGTGGTTTTCGCCGTTGAGGTCGGTGACTTTCACGTTGATTGTGTATTCAAAGCAAGGCTTATTATTTAGGTTGGCCTCGCTGTCGGGCTGTGGCACGAAAGAGAAGCGGAAGGTGCCGTCGGACTGTGTGGCAGCGCTGCCGCTTGCCACGGTGCGCGCTTCAGAGTCGATATCGTCGTGCCACCACCAGCGCCAATAGGGGCGTATTTGGCTGCGTTCAACGCTCCACTCCACTTGTGCGGCGGAGACGGGCATTTGGGTGTAGGATATGGCGCGCCCCGTCACCTCCACAGGCTGGCCGAAACGGTGCTCGGCACTGTCCGCGGGCAGTTGCACGGAGAACTTGGGCTGTTTGTAGTATTGCACGTTGATGGCGCGGAAAATGCCGTCGCCTTGTATTTTCCAAACTCCAGGCATAGCATCGGCGGGAAGGACGAACGAGCCGTGCGCTTGGCCGTAGGCATCGGTGGCGATTTTTTGGCTGGCGCATACCTTTCCGTTCACGTCGCGCAACTGCAAAATGTTTTTTCTGCCTTCCTCGGCGCGGGCATAGGTGTGCCCGTCGGAGACATAGCACAGTGCCATGAAACTCACGCTTTCGCCAGGTTTGTATACAGGTCTGTCTAAAAAGATATTCCATCGGACGGAGGTGTCGTTCGCCTTGTTGGCAAACAGGCATCTCGCCTGCGTTCTTATGGCGTTGTCGTCGTAACAAGCATAATAATAGTAATAGCGCCGCTCCTCCTTGTCGGGCATTGCAAAGGAGACGTAGCCTTCGTTGTCGGTGGTTTTGGTGGCAATTACCTTGTCGCGGTCGTTCCATGTTTTGTGGATTAGTCTCACTTTTTTGCCAGCGAGGGGTTTGCCTGTGGAGCGCGAGAGCAGGCAGAACGAAGATTCCAAAGAACTGTTCCCTACGGGGATAAGGCAGGCGTCGCTGATGTTTAGCAAAGTATAGGCCATGCCGCTTTGAGCAAAGTCGGTGCCGGGGGAGACGAGCAGAAAGTATTCTCCTGCGGGCAGAGGGGGAAGGTAACTGTATACACGTTGGTAAGAATAGTCTTCGCGCGTCTCAAGGTCCTGCTGCCAACTTTTGATGACAGGGAGGTTGGACAGGAAGGCCCGCGCTTGCTCACCGCTTATGTGGGTCATGTCGGCTCTGCGGACAATGCGGAAATGGAGGGTGGAGGCGTTCCGTGCAGTGACTTTCGCCAGCATGTGGCGGCTTTCCATTTGGTATTCCTGTATAGAAACATTGATGTTGGTGGCGGCGATTGTGTTCTTGAGGTTTAAGCAGTTGGCCGCGCCAGCACTTTTTGGGAAAAGGGTAGCGGCGGTGTCGCAGTAGGCCACGGCGCTCACGTAGTCGCCCTTGCTGTCAAGCATGGTGGCCTTGTCGTAGTAGAGGTCGGCAAGGATGGGGCAGGCGGAGCCGCGGTATTTATTGATGAGTGAGATTGTTTCGTATGCCACGTCTTTGCCGTTCAAAAGGTCGCGCATCTGAATGTCCAAGTGTAGGCGTATGCAGTCGTCGTCGCTGGCGTGAAAGTCAATGAGTCTCTTTAGCAAAGTTTCTTTTTTGTCAGCGCTGTAGGCTTCATATCCATATTGAGCAAGAACGTCGAAGAGAGTGGGCGTGAGGTTGTATGCGCCAGCTATGGCTCCGTTGGATGTGGCGAAGCGCTTTACGGCATCCACGGGAATAGTCGTAAGCAGCTGCTCGTTGGAGAGGGCGGCGTCCAAGAGGGCGTTCACCGTGTCGTCAAAGCGCGACAAGGGCCACAACTTATAGTCCAGGTCGGCCTCGTTCGTGGGCTTGTTGTCGGCAATTGTCCATCGGTTGTTTTCTTTGTAGTTGAAATAGAACTGTGCCAATAAGGCGTTGCAAATGGCCTGGTCGGCCGGTTGCAGCGCAGCGCGAATGGATAGGTATCGTTGCAGAGTGCTGTCGGCGGCGTTTTCGCGATATGCGTTTTCAATGCGGGCAAGGTAGAAGGCTCCCGTTAGCGTTTGGCGCGAATCGCTTTCTTGCAAGGCTTGCGCAAAGAGCGTCGAGGCTTGGTCGTAGGCACTGTTGTAGGCAGCTTTCTCAATTAATTTGTCCAAAGCGTCCCATTGCTTGTTGTAGGCCGCTTCGTTGTGGGCTGGCTGGGCGATAGAAATAGACATGGCGGATATGGTAAAAAGAAAGGTGGTTAGAACTTTTTTCATTGTCAAAGAATTATTTACTATTTACTGTAACTGTATAATAATAATAACGCGAGTTTAGGGATAATATTGCAGGCAAACTTTTTTTCGCGCTGTCGGGTCCACTTGCAACCGCCAAACGGATTGCGCGTTGCGCAAAGCGGCGCATGTAATATTTTTACTCTCAATAGCAAACTTTTTCTTATCTTTGCTTCTGCGGCAACTATAAAAATAATCAACTAGTGAGATTCAGCACTGCCTGGATTCTTCATCACTACTGAGCCTAAAATATCCCAAGACGTTCCAAATTGAAGTAAGGTACGCCAGCGGTAAT
>JAXFQM010000122.1:0-4216 GCA_034178965.1 Bacteroidales bacterium
CACCGCTTTCTTCCACCAAAACAATATGATGATTGAGCAAAACCGACCCACCATAGTGGGCCATTTCAACAAGATAGTGATGCACAACCGCGGCCGCTATTTCAGCGAACAAGACCGTTTGTACCTGGACCTGGCGCACGAAACCATTGACCTCATTGCCGAAACGGGCTGCATTTGCGAAGTGAACACGCGCGGCATATACAAGAAACGGCACAACGACTATTACCCTTCTCGCGACCTGCTGCGCCACATGAAGGACAAGCATATTCCCGTCATCATCTCGTCCGACGCACACGCCCCCGAAAACCTCGACATGTTCGAGGGGGCAATGGAGTTCCTCCAAGAAATAGGATACCGCGAAGTGGTCAACTCCCTACGTTAGGGTTTTTACCACCATACAAACCCGTCGCGCTGCTGCGGATTTTGCACGCTGGCGCGAAGGCGGTCCGACGTAAGGCCTCGTTAAGCCCTCATTCGAAATACACGATGTCGCGCACCGTGGTCTGTACCAACTCGGCCGCGTTGCCTTTCACGCTGAAAATGGAGCGCCGTACCCAATTGCCGTTGTTATCAAAATCATACGTATAACATAGACGCTGGCGCTCGGAGGTGATGTAGAGCGTGCGGCATTCCGTCACGTTGCCGTCGCTGTCGTAACGGAAACGCTCCGTGCGCCGGTAATTCTCCTCACGTCCTTCGGTGTAAACAATCTCCCTCACCATGCCATGGTTGTCGTATTGGTAGAAGTCTCTGCTCAGCAAACGCCCGTTCTCGTCATAGTTGCTCACCTTCTCCACGTTGCCTTGTTTGTCGTAGGAATACACCAGCCTGTCGCTCATCGTATCCTGCGCGTAACTCATCTGTACGGTGTAGGTCCTGGCGCGGCGGTCACGTTCGTAGGTGTTCTCCGATATCAATTCATTGCCTTTGATGCGATAGCGCCCGTCCTTTGCCAGCCGTCCCAGCGAATCGTAGGTGTAACGCACTTCCACCTGTTCCTTACCCGTCGTGTCGCAATATACGACACGGCTGTAGTTGCCCACGGCATTATAGTAATAGATGGTGGGATAACCCATCACCTGCCCATGCGAGCCGCGCGTAACCTCGTGCACCATGTTCACCTCGTTCTTGAAGCCGGCGCGCTCCGCATCGCTCTTTAAGTGCTGCGCGTCTGCGCAGAAAGGCAGCACCATGGCTGCTGCCCACGCGATTAATAATATGTTCCTTCTCATATCTGTCGTTCCTTTAATGCGTTTCGTGGAACCTCACCGTTCCTTTCAAAATGCAAAATTACAAAAAATATTGATTATGGGAGAAAAAAACATACTTTTTCCGAAGATTTCGCGTTATAGATACTGTATGTCGAAGAATTTTCTATTTGCGGCTATCTTTTGCGCGCTCGCCGTCGTGGCGGCGGCCAAGGGTGACGGCGAGCCCCAAAGGGGATACCGTTTCGTGTTAACCATCGAAGGCAACGACGACTCCGTAATGTACCTCGGCAACTACTATGCCGGCCGTACCTACGCCACCGACACGGCGCGCCGCGACCGCAAAGGCCGTTTCGTGTTCGAACAAAAAAACCGTCCCATCTTCCCCGGGCTCTATTTCTTCTCCAACCCGGGAGGTAACTACGTGGAATTCGTCGTCTACCACGAAAAGCCCGACTTCGCATTCACCACCCAGGAAAAGCAATGGACCGATAACATGAAAGTGAAAGGCTCCCCGCAAAACGAGTTCTTCTTCCGCTTCCATCGTACCAACAGGCATTATTACGACTTGCTGGACGACGCCAAGGCTACCCTGTCCGACAGCGCATATAAGGCTTTTTCCGATAGCGTGATGCACGAATTCGACAGCCTGAAAGTAGCTCTCATCAATGACAATCCTACCAGCCTGCTCGCCATCATGATGAACGCCACACGGCTTCCCGAAACGCCAACGTACGACAGTACGGGAAGGCCACTCACCGACAACGAACGTTACCTCTTTTTCCTCGACCACTACTGGGACAACATGGCCCTCGGCGACGACGCGCTGGTGCGCACGCCCGACCTCATCTTCCACAAGCGAGTGGTTGATTATTTCGACCGCTACCTGCGAAACGCCACGCCCGACGTTATCATTCCCCGCATTGACACGCTACTGGCCAAAGCAAAACCATCCAAGGAAAACTTCAAATACTTGGTGCACACCCTCAGCGAAAAATACCTGCAAAGCAACGTGATGAGCTACGATGCCATCTACGTGCACATGATACAAGCCTACTACGCCACCGGCGAAGCCTTTTGGGCCAGCCCATCCACCATTGATGACAACGTGGCGCGCGCCAACAAATGGGAAAAGTTGCTCATAGGGAAAGACGCGCCGGAACTCATCCTGCGCACCGCCGACGGGCAGCCCCGAAGTCTGCACGCGCTGAAAAGCAAATATACCCTGCTGGTGTTTTGGTCGCCCACCTGCGGACACTGCAAGGTGATGATCCCTGAACTGTATCAAAAGTTCATGATATACAAGGACAAATACGACATCGACGCTTTCACTCTATTAAGCGAACCCGACGACCACACGCACGAACTGTGGATCAAGTTCATACAAGACCACAACTTCACCGACGACCGCTGGCTGAACCTCGACGGGGCAGAATGCAACATAGACTGGCACGACGTGTACGACATCGTCACCACACCGCAAATCTACCTCCTTGACAAGGACAAGCATATTCTGGCCAAGAAACTCAACGCCGAACTCTTCGAACAAATCATCCTCGCGTTGGAAGGCGCAAACCAATGAACATCCAAACATAAATGAAAAAAACAGCACTCCTCGCGGGCTGTGCAGCATTACTGCTCGCCACCGCCTGCAACAAGAAAAACATGGACAATCCTTTTCTTCAAGAAGGGGGATGGAACACCCCCTACGGCATCCCCGACTTCGCAAAAATCAAGCCGGAACATTACCTGCCCGCTTTCGAAGAAGGCATGAGACAGCAGAAAAAAGAAGTGGAAGACATCGTCAACAGCAAGGACGAACCCACTTTCCAAAACACCATAGAAGCCCTCGAAAACAGTGGCATGCTGCTGGGAGAGGTCTCGGCTGTGTTCTTCAACCTCAGCAGCTGCGAAAACAGCCCCGAGATGGACGACATCGCGGAAAAGATTACACCCAAGCTGTCGGCCCACAGCGACGACATCAACCTCAACGCCAAACTCTTTGCACGCATTAAAGCGGTCTACGATAAGCGCGGAAGTCTCGGCCTCGCCCCAGAGCAGGAACGGCTTCTCGAAGAGACCTACAAGAATTTCGTGCGTGGCGGCGCCAATGTGCCAGCGGAAAAGCAACCCCGATTCCGCGAAGTGAACGCGCAAATAGCCGACCTCGAACGCCGCTTCGGCAAAAACGTGCTGGACGCCACCAACGACTATACCCTTGTCCTCGACAAGGAAGAACAGCTGGCAGGGTTGCCCGCTGGCCAAGTGGCCGCCGCCAAGGAATTGGCCAACGAAAAGCCCGAAACGAAAGGCAAATACGCCTTCAACCTCACCACCTCCTCATGGGAACCTTTCCTCATGTATGCCCAAAACCGCGACCTGCGCCAGCAAATATGGCAAGCCTACACCAGCCGGTGCCTCGACGGCAAATTCAGCAACAGGCAAGTCATCGACAGCCTCGTCAACCTGCGCATGGAACGCGCACAGATACTCGGCTTTGAAAGCCATGCGGCCTTCGTGCTCGACGACTGCCTGGCCAAGACACCGAAAGCCGTATACGACTGCCTGATGCAAATTTGGAAGCCCGCTTTAGCCAAAGCAAAGCAGGAACGCGACGAATACCAAAAGATGATTGAGAAAGACCTTGGCAAGGACGCCAAGTTGCAACCCTGGGACTGGCGCTACTATAGCGAAAAAATGCGCATGGAACGCTACGACCTCAGCGACGACAGCATACGCCCCTACTTCCCGCTCGACAGCGTGCTGCAAGGTGCCTTCCGCGTGGCAACACGGCTCTATGGGCTGCAATTCGTAGAAACAGACACCCTGCCCACCTACGACAAAGAGGCGCGCAGTTTCCTCGTCATGGACAGTGGCCGCGTGAGCGCCATCCTTTACATGGACTTCTTCCCCCGCGCCAGCAAACGCAGCGGAGCGTGGATGACAGGCTTCCGCGAACAATACGTGGACCGCAACGGTAACAACGTCATACCCATCATCTCCATCGT
>JAXFQM010000142.1:0-3185 GCA_034178965.1 Bacteroidales bacterium
AACAAAGAGTTTCGAGCCTGCTTCTAAATAGCAATATTCGTTGACTGGCGTCCCCCAAATAAATGCATCCTGCGATGTGGCATCGCTTCTTTTCAGCGTTGCAAAAGACTTGTCGTAAATTGCTTTTACGCTGATATTGAAGTTTTCCTTCAATATATTCGATATTATCTCCGTAAACAAAGGAAACATGCGGTGCATTCCTTCACTATGGGCTTGCATCACAACTACCTCGGCATAAATATCCACGATAAGGCCTGGCATATTGTCGCCCTCCCCATTGACGAGACGGAACGCATTGCTTTGCGCAAGGTTCTTGAAGAACCCCATGCGACTCCTATAGGAGAACGCACTCATAAAACGCTTTTTCCAAAAGGCCTCGTCTACAACTGGTGTGTCATAACTCAACACTTTCACCATGATGCTCTCATTCTGATAGTGCCCTACGGCCAACCACTCTCCGTTGGTAGCGACCACATCAACGAGGTCTCCCTCCATAGGAGTTCCCACTAAACGCTTAAATGCTCCTGAGAAAAGCCACGGGTGGCGGCGGCACAACATTTTTTCTTTGCCGGGTATAAGGTAGAGTTTTGGCCTGATTTGTTCAGCGTTCATATTACCTCCTTTTCACAAAGCACACCATCGATGCCGTTTGCGCTATTGGTCGTACAAACAATCGTTGTGCACATGCTTGAGTTGATGAATCATGGCCACGGGGTCTTCCGCCCCGAAGATAGCATTGCCCGCTACTAGCACGTTAGCACCTGCGGCATACAACAACGGCGCATTGTCTAAATTCACGCCGCCGTCCACTTCAATAAGACAGTCTGGGCTTTTGTGCTGGCAAAGCTGATGTAATTGGTTGACCTTCGAATAGGTGTTCCTGATGAATTTCTGCCCACCAAAGCCTGGGTTCACACTCATCAGCAGCACCATATCGCACTCTTGCACAATATCCATCAACAAGGTGACGGGCGTAGCCGGATTCAACACAACCCCTGCCTTCATTCCGGCATCCTTGATTGCATGCACCACTCTGTCCAGGTGCCTACACGCTTCTTGGTGCACCGTCACAATATCCGCTCCTGCATCACGAAACGACGTAATATAGCGTTCTGGCGCCTCAATCATCAGATGCACGTCCAACGGCTTCTTTGAGTGTTTGCGAATATATTTCAGGACGGGTTGCCCAAAGGATATGTTTGGCACAAACATGCCATCCATCACATCCACATGCAACCAATCGCACTCACTGCCGTTGAGCATCTCTATGTCGCGTTGCAAATTGCCGAAATCGGCACTTAACAGCGACGGGGACAACATTCTCATGATTACAGTTTTAATTTTTCAAAGTTCTTGCCATACACGCCTTCAGCCTTATTGATGCTTATGAAAGCATCTGGGTCTATGCGGTGAATAAGTTGCAGCACTTGTGCGCGATCTGTGCGATGCACCAACACCATGAGCACCTGTTGAGGCTCCTTGGTATAGCAGCCCCTGGCCTCCAACAACGTAGCGCCCCGTCCTACCTCTTTTGTTATGGTTTCGCCTATTTCATCTGTCTTCTGTGAAAACACGGTGATTTGATAGTTCTGCTTGTTGCCGTCGATAACCATGTCCAATACATACGTCATGGTAATCATCACAATGTATCCAAACACTATCTTCTCCAATTGATGGCTGACGAAGAAGCCGCACCCAATAATGACCACGTCAATCAATAGTATGACGCGCCCTGGAGATATGGGATAATACTTGCTCAAAATAAGAGCAATAATATCCGTTCCGCCGCTGTTGCCGCCATTATTGAAAGTAAGGCCTATTCCAATACCGCAAAGGGCGCCGCCAATGAGCGAGCACATGAAATCCCCAAACTGCTTAACGTCAAACAGGTTCTCCACATGTAGGCCTTGTTGCCACATGATTAGGAACACCGATGACATAACAATGCCATATATGGTATTGATGCCGAATTTGGCTCCCAGAAACTTGAAACCCAGCAACAAAAAAATTAGGTTAATTACAAACGATGTAATACCCATCGGAATGCCTAAAAGGAAATAAACAATTGAGGATAGGCCTGTTACGCCACCACTAATAATCTTGCAGGGTAGCATGAACGCCGACCACGCAAACGTGTAGAGCGCAAGTCCAAAAGTAATTATAACGTAACTCAATACGATACGGCCTTTGTTTTGGAATATTTGCATTTCTTATATTAATTTTGAAGTAATATCAACATTCATGGTTGTTCCACACCGTGATGATAAATATTTATTTGATACAAACAATATACATAGCACCGCGAACAAGAAGACTGGCCTTAATTATCGTTGAGTTCCCTTGCTCCAAATATGCCGCTGCCAATGCGAACCATCGTGCTGCCTTCTTCGATAGCAGCTTGGTAATCACTGCTCATTCCCATCGACACCTCCTTGAAACCGTCATCCTCTGCAAAGAACATTTCCTTCAATTGGGAAAAAATCCCTCTCAAAAGACAAAATTCTCCGTGTACCTTACTGTTATCCAATGTATTTGTTGCCATCCCCATCACTCCAACAATTCGCACATGCTCCATGGCTCTGTATGTCTCGCTCTCCAACAGTTTCACAGCCTCTGGCACATCCAGGCCAAATTTGGTCTCTTCCGTCGCTATATGAAACTGCAGCAAACAAGGGATAATGCGGCCATTCTTCTTTCCCTCTTTTTCCACTACGCTCAACAATTCCAAGCTATCTATGCTTTGTATTAGGCTCACAAAGGGCGCAATGTATTTCACCTTGTTGCTCTGCAAGTGACCAATGAAATGCCATTCAATGTCCTTAGGCAGTTCTTCATGCTTGTTGCGCATCTCCAGCGCGTGGTTCTCCCCAAACAACCTTTGTCCCGCATTATAGGCAGCCTTCACGTCTTCGACAGACTTAAACTTCGACACGGCCACAAGTCTCACACCTGAAGGAATAGTACTACGTACCCTCTCCAAATTCTGCGCAATAATTTTGTCCATAATAATTGCAAAAAAGCAGATGTATTCTACAATAATAACGTATTATTCATGAAAATATTGAATGGTGCACAAAAAAACTTTCATGGCCTTGTTTTTGACTTTCGCATCCATACCCTTCATTTTCGATGCAGACCATCACGTTCAACTGTTATCGTTTTTCCGCTATTTTCTTTGTCTTTTT
>JAXFQM010000154.1:0-12467 GCA_034178965.1 Bacteroidales bacterium
TAGACCGCGTGCCTTTTGACCACATCATCATCATGGCCAACAGCAACACCTACGGCGGCGGCGCCATCTATAATTTCTACGCCATTAGCGCCGTGCTGGACATGAGCGAATGGATTCTTCCGCATGAACTGGGACACAGCATCGGCGGGCTGGCCGACGAATATGTAGAGGCTACGGCCGACACGAGTTTCGACGAAATGTATCCGCGCAACGTTGAACCCATCGAACCCAACATCACCACCTTGGTTGCCTTTGACAAGAAATGGAAAGCCATGATACCCGATGGCACACCCATTCCCACACAACCCGTTGAGGGACTTAAGAAAAACGAATGCGGCCCCTTGGGGGTGTATGAAGGTGCGGGATACGTGCCCCAGGGGGTATTCCGCCCTGTGACGAGTTGCATGATGCGCGACTACCACCCCTTCTGCCCAGTATGTTCCAAACGGCTGAACGAGGTATTCGACAGTTACTGCAAATAAATTTAACCAACCCAATAACACATTCATACTATGTTTAGAAAAGAAACATACATAGCACGACGCAACCAACTGCGCAAGGACGTGGGCAGCGGCATCATCATCATTAACGGAAACCATGAGGCTCCCTGCAACTACACGGACAATACTTATCATTTCCGTCAAGACAGCACTTTCCTCTATTTCTTTGGTCTACAACGCGAAGACCTCGTCGGCGTGCTGGACTGCGGAACAGGCAAGGACTACCTTTTCGCAAACGACTACGATATCGACGACATCATTTGGACGGGCGTGTTGCCCAGCGTGAATGAACTGGCCGCCAGCGTGGGCGTGGACAACAGCGGCAACCTGAAAGAATTGCAAGTCTTCTGCGACAAAGCGGTGGAAACGGGCACGCGCATCCATTACCTGCCACCCTACCGCACGGACAACCTCCTTCAGCTGGCACGCCTGCTGGGCATAAAAACCACCGCCGTGAACCGATACGCCAGCAGCGAACTCGTTATGGCCTGCGTGAAACAACGCAGCATAAAAAGCGACGAAGAGGTTGCCGAAATAGAGAAAGCCATCAGCACGGCCTACAACATGCATGTGAACGCCATGAAACTGGCGCAAGAAGGACGCTATGAATACGAACTGGCTGGCGTAATGCAGGGCGAGGCGGCAAAAGGCAACGGCCCCCTCTCGTTCCCCATCATCATGACCATACATGGCGAGACCATGCACAACCACAGCCATGCCAACAAACTGACAAAAGGGCGCATGGTGGTTATGGACGCGGGCTGCGAAACGGCCATGAACTATTGCAGCGACATTACCCGCAGCGTCCCCGTAGGCGGCCACTTCAACGCACGGCAAAAAACCATCTACGAACTGGTGCTGGCGGCCAACATGGAAGCATTAAAAGCCATTAAGCCTGGCATCACTTACAAGGAAGTGCACACCGCCGCCAGCCGCGTACTGGCACAAGGCTACAAAGAACTGGGCATATTAAAAGGCAACCTCGACGACATAGTGGAAAACGGCGCGCACAGTCTCATGATGCCACACGGGCTGGGACACATGATGGGACTGGACGTGCACGACATGGAGAATTATGGCCAAATCAACGTGGGCTACGATGACGAAACGCGCCCAAGCACACAGTTTGGGTTGGCAAGCCTACGCTGCGGCCGACGCCTGCAACCCGGCTTTGTGCTCACCGACGAACCTGGCTGTTATTTCATCCCAGCCCTCATCGACAAATGGCACAAAGAAGGCACCTGCAGGGACTTCGTCAACTTCAACGAGTTGGAAAAATGGAAGGACTTCGGCGGTATACGCATAGAAGACGATGTGCTTGTGACCGAGGACGGCTGCCGCGTTCTGGGCAAGCCCATTCCCAAAACCGTGAAAGAGATTGAGGATACAATGGGCATGTAGACCCACTCACCACTTGTCCCCAAAGCCCCTGGAGAAAATAGTATCCAGGGGCTTTGGGGCGTTTGGGCTTTCCTTAATTCCAAGAAGCACGTGTGCCTCCCTTCTGCCCGAGAGGATGCTAACGGTGAAAGGCCGACGCATTTTCCGCCAAGGGTTCGGCGCACATGGATTTACCCTAAACTGACCATTAGGATTTCGCTGTGTTTTATGACAGGGAGAGAGCGGCCTGCGGGTGCCACGGCTAGGGTTTACGGGGGTGTATGGGCGGCGTGCGAGCACCCAGACAGGGGTGTAAGTGCTGTGGAGTGCTGGCACGGTGCTGGCAGAGTGCTGGCTAGGTGTGGGTGCTGGCCAAGCATGAGACATCCCGAATACGGACAGGCACGTGTGCAAGGCAAAGCGCAAATTTTTCCTCGTCAAAAGTTGCACTCATAGTTATTGAAAAACGCTGCGCCTCGTCATAGGAGACACACCTTGCCCTGTTATTTTCAAGGCACGAAACTCACGCATTTCTCAAGGTCCACTCCATTTTTCGTTCCCCTCTCGGAAAATCGCAAGAAAGTTCGTGATAGAACCCACCTATATGATTAGAAGTCGAACCGCAGCATCAGTCCCCCTTTGGTGGTGCTGGTAGGGTAGGAATTGGAAATCCATGGCGTGTTGATGTTGGTTTGCACGAAAAAACGCACGGTGAGGGCATCCATGGGCTTGTAGTCCGCCGAAAGTTCACCCATCCACTGCTGGCTGCCGCTTGTGACCTGCGAATAGTTCGAACTAATTTTTCTTATTGTTGTCTTATTGTTGTTATAAGTGATGTTTAACTGCAAAACAAGGTCACTCTTCATGTTGATGGGTTTCCCCGCCGCCTTGAGTTGCACGTTGATATCCTTGAAGCGATAGCCTGTGCCAAAGGTGATGCCGTCCGTTGCCGTCTCGGTGAGTTGGTTGTTGCTGAAAGCCAACTGAAGCATGCGGTTTTTCTGCACGCTGAGGTTGAACTGGAAACTGTTCACCATATTCACGCTTATCTTAAGGAGCGGGTTAAACTGCTCGCTAATGGTAACGGCATCCATAGAAACAGGCGGTAGGTAGTCGCCCGTACTGTTCAGGATGTATTCTGCGCCATAGTCATAGTCGTCGCCTACGCTGCCTAACGCGGCGTCGGTGTAGAAATTGCCAATGCTGTAGGTAGAGGCATAACGATGGCTGAGCGTGACACTGGAGAACCATTGCTTGAGAAAGTCAATGTTGTTCAATCCATTGTAACTGATGTTCCAATTTGGCAGCGGGAAGCCCATGAACGGTGAGAAGCCCTGCTTCTTGGGGTTGTTGCCAAGATAGGTTGACAGGAAACTGGCAAGCAGCACCGTCTGCTGGTTTGCGCTGTATCCAGCATGGTAGTAATTGCCATTCATCGTGTCGAGCACCATTTGGTCTGTATAGGGGTCGGCATTAAGGTCGGCAAGGCGTTGCGAGATTACGCTGCGGTTCTCGAGAAATTCTTTGAACAACTCGTCGCTGTTTCTGAATGCCGACCCGAAACTCCAAATGGTGGTGGTGTAGTTTCCAACGCGGGTATGGGACAACGGGCCTTCCACAAAATTGCGGTCGGTGAGGTATTTATAGTAATATTCTTCCTGCTGTGCGTAATTTCGCGTGGCGGTGAGGTCAATTTTGAAGTCGCGCACCGGCTCAATGGTCATTCGCATCGTAAGCATCGAGTTGCGGGCATTTTTGTGCGGTGTGTTCATCAGCGAATCGGTGGAAAGCAGGTCGTTGTCGCGCAACTTGTCAACGATACTCTGCGTGCTGCCGAAAACATATCCTATTCCAGGCATCCACAAGCTTCTCGGGTCCATGCCCAACACTGTGGCCTCGCCCATGAAACCGGCAATTTGAGTGCTGTTTGACTGTGTGTATTGGAATGACACGTTTTTCACCCCCGTCATGAAGCGCAAGCCAAAGTAGGCCACTTGGCGCATGATTTCCTTCCTGCGTTCTGCATCGAGAGAATCTTGCACGGCTTGCTGTTCGGGTGTGAGACGGCGTGGTTTTTTGTCTTCGTCCTCTTTCTTCTTGTTTTCCTCTTTGCTATTGGCTGTTGTATTTTGCCGAGGTTTTGCATAGGCTTTTTTCAGCAATGGCACCTTATTATATAGCGTGGTGAAGGTGGCTGTGGCATTGCCATTGAAATTGGCGCTGTTGCGCAGTAAGGCTCCTTGGCTTGCTTTAGCCACAGTGGAGCCAAGGTAGTTGTATGTGCCACGATAGCTGAGTTGCCCGCGCAGGAAGTCGAGATAAGGCACCTTATTCACGGGCAAGTCCCAAGATGCGTTAAGGTTCTGTGTGTAGTTCTCCATAGTTCCTCCGCCAAACACGCTTTCCCAGATGCTGTCGACCTTGCTGCGTGTGTCAATGGCGCCTATAGGCTCGTCGATGCGCGCACTGGCATTGGCATCGTAGGAAATGTGGAACGCGCGCGTGAGGTCGTATTGCAGCCCATAGGTGCGGCGCCACGTGAACTGTTTGAAATAGGTGGGTTTCATGATGACCAGCGCTTCGCTTTTATTGCGCAGCATGCTTTCCTCATACTCGCGGTACATCTCGGTGGCGAAAGACACGTTCTTGGGCTTATAATAGAAGTTGATGTCCTTGAACAACTTCATCGACTTTGGCTGGAATATCTTGACCTTGGTGAAGGGTTCCAAGGGCTTATTGTCGGCTGGGGCAAAGTTGTAGTTTAGCGCGCCACGATGCTGATAGTGGTTGCTGAATGCTATCTCGTCATCGCTGCTCTTGTCGCCTGTATAGGCGTAGGAAAGAGAGAAATTGGAGACATCGTAGAAATGAGGCTTCAGTTGGTTCTTGCCCGTTCGGGCGATGTGCACATTGGTGAGTGCGAGATTGGTCGTGGCGTGCCGCCTTTGCGTCATCTGCTTGATACTATCGCGTTCGACTTGCGTTTGGTAGGTATTGATGTCGTTTCGCAGCAGTACGTCGGGGTCCAATGGGTTGAACTGCGGACTGCCAATTTCTTGATTGTGGTCCAAATAGAAAGGTATGTGCACGCCCCAGTTCTCGGGCAGAAATTTACCCAATTCCAAATTAAGCGTGGTCTGTAGGTTCAAGGCGTCTTCCAGTCGCAGCCTGTCGAGATTGTCCTCCAGATTGCCAAAGCCGGCCGTGGCATATGAAGTATAGAGCGACAGGCTACCCAGATCGGCCAAGTTCGTCCTGGCCAAAGCCATGGCTGACCATCCGCCCCCGTTGATATAGTCATTCAAGCGCAATTCGTTTACCCACACGATGACGCTCTTCGGCAGCATATCGTTGCCATCTCCCAGTTGTTCTTTCTTAGGGTTGCGCACCCCAATCATAATTACCTTCACCTTGCCCAGGTTGGGCATGCCAAGCACCGTATATTTTCGCCCGTTTACATATTCGTTGTAGAGGATGTTGTTTCCATATTCCGTATTTCCCGATCGTATCAGCGTGTTTCGCTTGGTCTTTATTTCCACCAACTTCTGCAGGTCTATTTCCACGTTGTTTTCCGAAGGCCATATCACGCCTGGCTCGCTGCTGGTAGTGCCCCAAGGAGTAAGTTTCAACGGTATCTCGTATTCGTAGTAGTTATTGGTGTAGTCGCTACCGAGGCGCACGAACAACGCCACATCACCATCGGCCAGTTGTTGCGAGGGGTCCTTCTCTTCGGCATGAACAAACATCTTTAGTTTGCCGAAGAAGCGGAGGTCATATTGCATGTTGCGATAAATGGCTCGCGCGTCTCCGCTGGCCAAATGGTCAATATTCAACACCACGCTCTGTTCGTTGAGTTGCGTGAATGTGTTGCTGGTGCTGTACCAATTTTCGCGTTGTATACCTGGTGGCAACACATAGGGCACCGGCGCTCGGCTGCCGTTTTCCTCTATGTCTACCGTACCTATGCTAAAACTTGTATTGGCATCGCCGCCAGTGGGATAGTCGCCAGGTTGAAGCAGGTCCTCGGTATATTTGCGCCACGTGCCATAAACCAGTTCGAAAGTGGCGAAGCGTAGAATGACAGGCTGCTGGAATTCACGCAGGAACAGACGTATGAAGCGTATGCTTTGGTAGCCGTTAATGTCGCCAACCTTCTTGTCTGGCTCGCGTATGGGTATCCTAAATTGATACCAACGGCAGGTAGGCGCAATGGTACCGTTGGGCAGTTGCACATTGTCGGCCTCCTGTATGTCCACAATGTGGTTCTTGCCTATTTCCATCATGTCGGGCCGCAAGTTCAGTTCGTATTGATAATAGGCTTCGTTCTCGCTCAAGGTATTGTCCTTGTTGATATCCTCCATATCGGGATAGTTCGTGCCTGCGGTTTTGTAGTTTTCCGGGTTGTCGGCATCGGCCACGCTGTTGCCCTCGGGGTTGCTGAAATATTTGTAACGGTTGGTTATCTTCACATCCTTCGCATCGTAGTCGCTTCCCCTAAAATAGTGGTAATCGTCGCTGGAGGGGTCAGCCAAAGCCTTTTGGTATATTGCGTTCTCCGTTCCGAAAGCCGCCGCTATTGCCTGCAAATAGTTGGCAAAGAAATCTTGTTCGTCTTGCTGTCCGTAAGTGCTGCCCAGCCCATCGAGGCCTACGTCTTGGTACTTGCGACCAGCGCTTGCGTTGTCGAAAGCATTCACCACGGTCTGCATCTTCGGCACCCTTCCCCAAATGGTGGTGTCCACGGGATAATCCAAGAAGTCCTGCGCGCTATTTCCCGCCGGTAGCCCTTGTTCAAAACTTTTCTTTCCATCGCGCAGGATATCTTCGCTGATGTCACCCAGGTTGATGTAAAACTTTCCGCCAGTTCGGGAATTGTCATGCTCGCCTGTTTCGGGGTCAAGGAAAGGGTCCATCAGCCAAAATTCTATGGTTTCGATGTTTTGCGTCTCAAAGTCTGTATAATCCAAACTGCGCATGATGCCGCCCCAACGACTCTGTGGGTTTTTTAGGTTTCCGTTTTCATCCACGCCTGCGCTGTATGGACTGGGTGCTACATCGTAGTTATACGGTCCGCGCTCGTTGGGATAGTATGCCAAATTGAGTTCGTACACCGCTTGTGGCGAAGCCGCTGAAAACTGCTTATTCGGAAATACTTCTTTCTCCAGAATGCGCCTGGCGTAGGGCTTGCTGCGGTCATCCTCGGTAATATTGTCGGGCGATTGTCCGCTGAAGAAAATATCGTCTATGCGATACCAAGAAATCAACGCTCTGTTATATCCATAAGCCAATCCAGTGCCCCTCTGCGTTTCTGGGAAGAGTGGTAAGTTGGTATTGTAGTCCTGCGGCGTGCTGGCAAGATGCCAAAAAGCAGCCGTTTTAAGGTCTATGCTACTTTCCGCTCCCTCAAAGTCATCTATATAACTCACGTTGTTTTCGTCCGTTCCCGTGTTGCTCATGCCTGGTATGAATTGTGCGAACTCGGCCTGCAACGTGAGGGTGCTGACCTCCTTTGTCTGTATTCCTGGCAAGAGGTCCACCATGCGCGTGATGAAAGGCACCTCATGTTTATAGTTCAAATCCAGTCCCCAAATGCTGTTGCTGGTAGGTTCCTCGCCAAAGTTGTTCTTTGTAGTGAGGGGGTGTTCGTGCAAATTCATTGCCGTGGCACCAACGTGGAAGTTGGGATCTATCTCATAATCCAAGTGGATGCCCAGCATATGTTTGGTCAGCATGCTGAATGAATTGTTCTCGCTGGACACGCTGATGGGTGTTCCGCTGGAAAGGATGTTCTCGTTAATGATGTGCACGGTACCCATGGTGTAATCTACCGTATAGTCCACGTTCTCTATCAATGGCACACCTCCTGCCGTCACCGTCACCGAGCCTGGCGTCACGCTGAACCCCAAACTTATTTCGCCGCTCACCGCACTGCTGAAATAGCCTTCCAGATAAAATTTGTTCTTGTCGGCATATTGTTGCGCCAAAGTCTGCGTCATCGTGTAAAGACTGTCGAAGCAATACTTGTTGGCCCATTCGTCGTTGCCCAATTGTTCGCGCAAGTCTTTGCCAAAAGGTTCCACATAAGGGAAATAGATGCGTCCCGTACTGGACTGAATGATTCCCCCCTTGAAGGCAGCGCTGTCCAGCCAGTCAAACACTCCGTCGGCATATTTGTAGTTAAGGCTTGCATCCATGCGGTCCAGTCCAAACACCTCTATCAAGGGCAGTCCGCTCTTAGGTCCATCGGTGAAATATCCAATGCCCATGCCGCCGTTGGGGTCCTCGTAGAGGATGTTCAAGCGGAATTTTTCTCGGCTCAATTGGGTGCTCTTGAGGAAGTACACATTTTTCATCATTAGCCGCCACAGGGGGCTATGCGTATTCACGCTGGTGCTTTTCAACAATTTCACCACGAGCACGTTGGGGTCGTTCACGCCATCGGTGCTCAATTCACCCACTTGATACACCGTTGTGTCGCCAATCACCTGGTATTGGAACGCCACTGCTAACATTTGGTCGCTGCTGAGCGGCTGGTTCAGCGAGATAAACCCTAACTGGCTATTGAACGTGTATTCGCTGCTATTGAGCAGGCGTGCGCTTTCTATCTTTTCGTAGTCCTTGCCGCTCGTCATCCCCACACCCTGCATGTAGTTTGTAATGCCGCCTATGTTGCGCAGCGCGCCCACGTTCAACACCTGCAGCATGTTGTTGCTGGCACTGCCGCTGGGAAGACGGCTTACACCTTGGGTAAACAAAGGATTGGAGGGGTTGTATTCGCCCAAATCGGTTAGTGCCAACACGTTTCTGTTGTTGTTCACCGTTGCACCGATGTTAGTACGCCATACTTCAATTCGGATAATCTTGATGTTGCTATTCACCACGGGCAGCGTAGAGAGCGCCTTATTGTAGTTCTCATAGAAATACTGTGCAATGAAGTAATGCCTGTTCTCCTCATATTCGTCGGCTCTTATCTCAAACTGTTGCGTGGTGGCTCCGCCTTGTATCCGCATGTTCTCCGTGCTGGTCTCCTTTTGGCTGGCCACCAAGTCGAGGGTAAGTTTGCCAAATTTCAGTTTTGTGTGTAAACCAAGCAGTTGCTGGCTGCCCTTTATGAGTTTGGTGTTAAGGGGGAAACTAATGTCGGCGGCCTCGAACAGTTGCAGAATGTCGTCCTCCTTGCCTTCGTATTTCAGTTTGATTTGGTTTTCGAAGTCGAAGACGGGTTGCGTGTTCCAATTTAAGTTAAAGTTTACCAAATCGCCAATCTTCACATTGGCGCTGGCCTGGATGTTCTCGTCGAAGTCGAAACGAAATACCCTTCTTCTCGACTCTTGCTCCATAGGGTTTTCCCTGTGCGTCCACACCCCTTGCAAAGTAAGGTCGATACTTCCCGTGGGCTCTATTTTGATTTCCGGCACATTATTCAGCAACCCATCCACTTTACGGCTCACCTCGCTGAAACCCGGGATTTTATCCAAGAAGCCCGCACCACCCTCAAATGCGCTTTTTTCCTTTGTTTTGTTGCCCCAATAATGGTTCATCGTCTGTTCCATGCGCCAGTCTTGATACTCTTCGAAAGTCATGTATTGGCGGCTCAACACGATGTTTCCCGCCATCGTCATGCGCACATATTCGTTGTTCTTGGCGTCATACACCACCGTATCCTTGATGGCCACGGGTTGCTGGAGTTGAAGGGGGCTGACAGGCTCTCCCTCCTTTGGAAGGGGGTAGTGCAAGACGCTGTCCCCGCCGTCTTCGCGTTGCGCGAAAACTGGGGACAGTGCCATCAGCAGGATGGCCAGCAACAACATAATATGTTTCGTGTTCACCTAACAAAGGAATAACATAATATTATAACGAGGGAAATAGGAAAATATTATGCTGTACCACTGAAAAATATTGTGGTAACGGCGCGCGTCCGCCCTTTTCTGGTTACACTTTTCCTGCGACATATTTGAAACGCCAAAACGGCCTATGGAAACCATGGGGGCAATAGGAACCGCAGGGGACATTAACGCCACGCTAACGTCAAAGCCGTACGTCCTTCCTCCACTGCCCGCATGTTGACGTTTGCGCCAAGGGGCAACGCCATATTGTCTACGCCGATGTGGCCAAAAGGGCAGCCCAGCACAACGGGATAGGCATAGCCCTTCACTGCATCGGCCACAATATCCCTGACATCCATGCCGAAAGGCACCCCGTTATCGTGCATGTCGGTAAACTGTCCCACCAGCAGCCCCGCCAAGCGCTTTAGTTTGCCGGCACGGCGCAGACACTGCATCATGCGGTCAATATGGTACAGATATTCATCTACGTCCTCTATGAATAGGATTTTTCCGTCTGTCTCCACTTCGGAGACACTGCCCATTAGGCTATAGAGAACGCTGAGATTGCCTCCCACAATGACACCTTCTGCCGCTCCAGCGCGAAGACAATCTGCATCGAGGGCATAGGACAAACTTTCCTCAAAGAGGGCCTTGCGGCAGGTCTCTATGGCTGGATGGCGCGTTCCCGCCACGGTGTCAGGCGGAACGTTTATGGGCATTATGGCGTGCATGGTGGCTATGCCAAACTGGCGCGCTATGTGGCTATGTAACACGGTCACGTCGCTATAGCCCACAATCCACTTGGGTTGGCGAACAAAAGAAGACCAGTCCACCAGGTCCACCATGCGCACCGTTCCATAACCTCCTCGGCAGCAAAAAATTGCTTTCACTGCAGGGTTGTCTAACGCCTCTTGCAACATAGCGGCGCGCGCAGGGTCATCGTTTCCGAACTGGGATATGGCGCACCTTCTCTCTTCGCGTACGTCGTAAAGGTGTGCGGGTTCTAACACTCTCAATCCCCAACCTTGCAGCATGGCAATGGCTGCTGCCACATCTTTGCGCGAGACGAATCGAGCCGTTGTTACCAGCGAAACGACGTCGCCGGCCTTCAATTTGGGGGGTATCTTCGTCATCCTACAACATCCCGAGTGCCAATTTAATAAGCTCTTCCACCGAGGCGTGCGCGCATGCCGGGTCGTGCGAGAGTTTCGTCAAAGCTTTCTCAACGGCAGGTTTAGCAAACCCCAGCATCAACAAGGCAGCCTGGACTTCTTCCATGGCGGCCATGGCGGCAGTGACGCCAGCCATCGATGCCGCACCGGTGCCCACCTTGTCATGCAACTCTAACACAATGCGTTGCGCCGCCTTTGGTCCTATACCTTTCACGCTTTGCACACGTTTTGCGTTTTGGCCGATGATAGCGCTGCGCAGTTCGTCCACCGTCAAGGTGCTCAACACCATACGTGCTGTGGCAGGCCCCACTCCGCTTATTCCTATGAGGAGCCTAAACATGTCACGCTCTTCGGCCGTGAAAAAGCCAAAAAGCGAGTGCGCATCCTCTCGTATTGCCTCATGCGCCAACAGGCGCACCTCCTTTAGGTCCTTGATGGCGGTGTAGGTATTCAGCGTTATTTCCATTAGGTAACCCACGCCGCCGCAGTCCACCACGGCATAGGCGGGGGTCACTTCGTCCAGTTTTCCTTGTATGTAATTGAGCATGGCTTTGAGGTAAATATCTGTAATCCTTATCTTGGTGTCCCCAGGTGTGTGTGGGGGGGGGGCTTGCTACCGTCCCTTTCCCCTCTCGTAGCAACCTATTGCGGGTGGCACACCGCGCGGCTGGTTGTCGAGGGTGACATTGGATTTCAGCAACGTTTGGCTGCCTGCGCCAAGCGCGGGTGATTCTTCGCGGAGGTGGTAGTCTGCCGAGTCGCTTGTACTCACAAAAAGTGGGTTTTTGTTTATGAGCAATGCCTTGTTTGGAAAGGAGGTGCTGTCCACCAACTGCGTTCGCAGCAAGCAATGGTCGAACTCTATCGCCCAAACCGCGCCGTCGGTTTGGTTCATCATCAGTTCTTCCTCCTTTCCATTCTCGTAATGGTTGCCCCACACGATGCAATTGCGGAAAGAGGCCGTCAGGGGGCGCGGGTACACGATGCCACCGGCCTCGTGGAAGTTGGCAAGAATGACAGAGGGCGTTTTCCTTCGGTTCGTGCCGCCGTATGCCCAAAAATCTGCAAAAGTGGAGGAGGTGAAAGTGTAATTTCCCCCTGCCTGCAGCAACAAGGTGGCTCTACCGCAATTGGTCACCAGTAGGTTGTCGCCTTCTATCCTTGCACCCTGCCCCACAATGCCGGCAAAGGAATGGTTTCGGATAACGGCGTTTGATATCGTCAGCGTGGGGTTTCCATTCACACAGGTGTCCACGCGCAGTCCTGCGTACCCGTTTTCTATCACAGCGTGGTCCATCACGTTGTCCTTGCTGCCACCGCTAAGCCAAATATATCCCCATTGGCTTGGCAGGCTGCCATAAAGCCAATCATGCCGCATTCCTGTGAACGTCACGGGGTTTTCTGCCGTGCCCTTCACACGCAGCGTGCCACCATCATACACCCAAAGATAGGCGTTGTCGGCCAAAAATACCTTCTCTCCTGCATGCAGTTCGAGCACGCTGCCTTCATCCACCACAGCATATCCAAAGATGACGTGCGGGAGGGCGTGGTTCCAACGGGATGGGTCGATAATGCTGTAGTTTAAAAAT
>JAXFQM010000042.1:0-12836 GCA_034178965.1 Bacteroidales bacterium
ACGGCGCCACTGGCACCTTCAAGGACATCAGCGCCAGCCTTGCCGCCAGCGTGATGAAGGAACACGGAGTGAAAGAATTTACCCTCGCCTCCACGGGCAACGCGGCTGTCAGCTTTGCCACTTATCTCGCCAAGGCAGGCATCAAGTTCACCATCTTCACCCCTTCCTTCACCGACCCAGACACACTGAAAGCCATACGCAAAACGGGACAAAACCTTGTGGTATGCAACGGCAATTACGGCACAGCCAAGAAAGAAGCCGCCGACTATCACGAAAAGAACCATGTGCCCATCTCTGCCGGCAACATAGACCCCATGCGCATAGAAGCCAAGCGCACCATGGTTTTTGAATACATGAGACAACTGGGCGGCATGCCTGACGTGTACATGCAAGCCGTGGCGGGTGGCACAGGACCTATTGCTTTGGAAAAAGGGTTTCGCGAAATTCATGACACACATCCCGCAATGAAGATGCCGCGCATGCTGCTGGTGCAGCAGGACTTGTGCGACCCTATGGTGCGCGCCTGGGAAAAAGCTGAAGCAAACAACTTCCCCGAAGGTTTTGAAAACGACTACGAGGCACTACAGGACGTGAGGACACGCATCAGCATACTCACTGCGGCCAATCCAGGCATGTACCCCCTGGTGGCCCCCATGGTGAAGGAAAGCGGCGGCGCGTTCCTGCGCGTGACAGAGGCCGACCTGCCACGCTATGGCCGGCAGATACATCTATTGAGGGGCATACACCTGGGACCCGCCAGCGTAGTGTGCTACGCCGGATTCTATGAGGCACTGCGAAAGGGATTGATAAGGAACGGAGACCGCGTGGTGCTGAACACGGGCGAGGGAGCCGCAAGGGCACGATGGTTCACCACGCTGAGCCAAGAGGCGCACAGCGACAGAAAAGGGGCGCGAAAAGAAAGACGGATTGCACGCCGTGAAACAAAGCACATGAAAAACAAAGAGTAGAAGGCAAGAACACGGGGGAAAGGAATGCCCATAAAACAACGCAACCTAAAGCATGAAATTTCACGACAAAGTAGTTTGGATTACAGGCGCCTCCTCTGGCATAGGGGAGGCCACTGCTTATCGTTTTGCACAAGAGGGCGCCAAAGTGTTGGTCACCGCCCTCGAAGAGGACCTTTGCGCCAAAGTGGCCGACAAATGCAAGCAATTGGGCGCGCCAGATGCCAAAGCACTGCCCTTTGACCTGGGCAGGACGGACGACCTAAACAGCCTATCCGACGCAGCCTGGAACGCTTTTGGACACATTGATGTACTTTACAACAATGCCGGCATAAGCCAGCGCGGCACCGCAGTGGAAACCGAGATGCGCGTCATTCGGAAAGTGATGGATATCGACTATTTTGCCCCCGTCATCCTAACGAAGAACATACTGCCTCGCATGATACAACGCGGCGGCGGACAATTGGCAGTGACCACCAGCATCAACGGGCGCTTCGGTTTTCCTATGCGCTGTGCCTACAGCAGCGCCAAACATGCGCTCTATGGCTTCTTTGAAACCGTGGCGGCGGAATGCCATGACCAAAACATACGCGTCACCATCGTGTGCCCAGGACGGGTTCAAACCAATATATCCCTACATGCTCTCGAAAAAGACGGCCGCCAGCACGACAAGATGGACGCCGGGCAAACCAACGGCTGCACCCCCGAGGAGGCGGCAAACAAGATTGTGAAAGCCATCTATAGGCAAAAACGCGAAGTGCTGGTGGGGCGGTACGAACTACTGATGGTTTACATCAAACGCTTCTTTCCTGGCCTCTGCGCGTGGCTGACCCGAAAGGTGAAATCCATGTAGGGCGCCGCTCCACGCCCACCTTTGCACCGCAGGAAGGGCGCAAAAGAAAGAATGTTTCAGTTTCCCACATCGTTGAGAAACTTGATGCGGGAGAGACGTATCTCCTCCTCGGTGTAATCATCGTCGTAGAATTCTTCCAACGCATCCTCCAAACTGCTGCTTTCCGCCTCATGCCAATAGGCCAGCAGGTCCTCCATGTGCTCGTGGTCCACCTCTTCGTCAATGTAATAGTCCAAGTTGAGTTTAGTGCCGCTGGCAATAATGTCCTCAATGCAGCCAAGCAGGTCACCCATCTTCATGTTGAGTCCCTTGGCGATGTCGTCGAAGGAGGTGCGCCTGTCGAGGGCTGTGATGATGTGTACCTTGTCTTTCACGCTCTTGCTGCTTCCAGACGTGCGCAGCACAATATCGCGAGGGCGTATGATGTCGTTATCCTCCACATATCTCTGAATGAGGTCTATGAAAGGGCCGCCATACTTCTGCGCCTTTCCCATTCCCACGCCGGCGCAGTGCGACAACTCCTCGTTATTGCAGGGGTACTGTATGGTCATGTCTTTGAGGCTTCTATCCTCGAAGATGACGTATGGAGGCAGATTCGCTCGCTTTGCCATGGTGCGAAGTTGCTCTTTTAGCATGGCGTAGAGCCTTTCGTCCCCCACCCCTTCGCCGCCGGCGGAAGAGGCCAATCCAGTCTCCTCACTTTCCAGTTCCTTCTCGTAGTTGTGGTCGCACGGAACCATGACCTCATAGGGCTTCTTGATGAAATCCGACCCTTTTGGCGTAACCTGCAGCACGCCATATTGCTCCACGATTTTCACCAACAAATTCTCAAAGAGCCCCTCACGCAACACTGCCCTCCAATACAGCACGTCATGGTCCATTCCCTGTCCAAATTGGGGTAGTTGGTTGTGCCTGTAGTTCTTCACGTTGGTAGTCTTGTTGCCCAACAACACGTCGATGACGTCGTTTACCTTGAAACCCTGTTTCATAGCCACTATCGTTTCCAACGCCAACGCCATTTCCTCCTTGGCCTCGAGGTGCTTCCTGGGATGCGTGCAATTGTCGCAGTTACCGCAATTCTCCTCGTCATAGTCTTCGCCAAAGTACTTCAGCAAAGCGCGGCGACGGCACACGCTCGTCTCGGCGTACGAAACCACCTCGTTCACCAACTGCAGGCTCTGCTCCTGCTCGGTGAGGCTCTTGTCGGTGAAAAATCTGTATAGACGTTCTACGTCGTGTTCGCTATAGAACACGATGCACTTGGCTGGGTTGCCGTCGCGTCCAGCGCGTCCCGTCTCTTGATAGTATCCTTCGAGACTTTTGGGTATGTCGTAGTGGACGATGAAACGAATGTCGGGTTTGTCGATGCCCATGCCAAAAGCAATGGTAGCCACGATTACGTCCACCTCTTCGTTCAGGAACTTGTCCTGGTTCTCTGTGCGTACGGCGGAGTCCAGCCCTGCATGGTAAGGCAACGCGCGTATGCCGTTCTGCTGAAGCAACTCGGCCAGTTCCTCCACCTTGCGGCGCGTAAGACAGTAGATAATGCCGCTCTCCTCCTCGTTGTCCAATATTATGCGTATGATTTCCTTGTGTAACGTGTTTGTGTCCTCAGGCTTGGGGCGCACCTCATAGTATAGATTCGGACGGTTGAACGACGAAACGAAACGCTTGGCCTTCTCCATCTGCAAGTTCTTCAGTATGTCAAGTTGCACACGCGGGGTGGCGCTGGCGGTGAGTGCCAGCATAGGCACCTTGGGACTAATTCGGCTGGCGGCGTCGCGAAGCGTGCGGTACTCCGGACGGAAGTCATGCCCCCATTCGCTGATGCAGTGGGCCTCGTCTATGGCAAAGAAAGAGATGTTCATGCTGGCAAGAAAGTCTATGGTGTCTTCCTTGTTCAAGGTTTCCGGGGCAACGTAAAGAAGTTTCGTCTTCTTGTCCACCAAGTCAAGCTTCACCTGCAGGGCCTTCTGTTTGGTGAGCGACGAATTGAGGAAATGGGCAACTTGATCTATGCCGGCATTGTAACGCAAAGCATCCACTTGATTCTTCATCAAGGCTATAAGGGGCGAAACGATGACGGCGGTGCCGGGCAATATCAAGGCTGGCAACTGGTAGCACAACGACTTGCCGCTACCCGTAGGCATGATGACAAGCGTGTCGTTGCCTTCAATCACACTGCGTATGATTTCCTCCTGGTCACCCTTGAACTGGTCGAAACCGAAAAACTCCTTCAGTTTGCCCTTCAAGTCGTATTCCACGATACTTTTTTCTGCCTTTGCCATAATTTAATGCCAACCTTTACGTTATTACTTATAAATGGGCGACTTCATTCTGCGCTATGAGAGTGACTTTTGCCCATACGGAAAAACTTTCATTCGTTGTACAAAGATAAGAATAATTTTTCACATAGCAGAAAATATTTTCATTGTGAAGACAAAAGAAGAGATCCAAGAAATAGCAAGGAAAGTGGTGGACGAGGAGACAAAGGCCATAGAAAACTTGAAGCACTACATCAATGACGACTTCGCACGCGCCGTGATGGAGATCTTCGAATGCAAGGGGCGCGTGGTGCTGACGGGCATAGGCAAAAGCGCCAACATTGCCACAAAAATAGTGTCTACTCTGAACAGCACGGGCACACCTGCGGTGTTTATGCACGCCGCAGATGCCATACACGGCGACTTGGGCATCGTGCAGCACGACGACATTGTGATTTGCGTCTCAAAAAGCGGCAATACACCCGAAATAAAGGTGCTGGTACCCCTCATCAAAGGCTTTGGCAACACACTCATAGCTTTGGTAGGCAACACCGGGTCGTTTTTGGCGGAACATGCCGACATGGTGCTGGACGCGACAGTGGAACATGAAGCCTGCCCCAACAACCTTGCTCCCACCAGCAGCACCACGGCCCAACTTGTGATGGGCGACGCGCTGGCGGTAGCTCTTATTGAATGCCGAAACTTCTCAGCGCGTGACTTTGCGCGTTTCCACCCCGGCGGAGCCTTGGGCAAACAACTGTATATGCGTGTGTCGGACCTGTACAAACAAAACGAAAGACCCTGCGTGACCGCCGACACAACGTTGAGGGAGACATTACTGGAAATGACCACAAAACGGCTGGGCTGCACTGTGGTGGTGGACCAAATAAGCAACGGCAGCCATGAGGGGGAGAATATACTCGGCATCATCACCGATGGCGATTTAAGGAGAATGATGAAGAACTATGGCAATCTGGACGGACTGACAGCAAAAGACATCATGACCGCTCAGCCCAAAACGGTGCAAGACACGGAATTCGCCGTAAAGGCTCTCAACATCATGCGTAACAACAGCATCACGCAATTGATCGTACTTGACGCCACAGGCGATTACGTCGGCATCCTTCATATACACGACATATTGAACGAGGGTATTATCTAACCATGGAACTGAGGACTGAGAACGTAGTAAAGAAATACCGCAACCGCACCGTGGTGAACCAAGTGTCGGTGCGCGTGAAACAAGGGCAGGTAGTGGGTCTGCTGGGCCCCAATGGTGCCGGTAAGACGACCACTTTCTACATGATTGTTGGTATCATTAAACCTTTCAGCGGCAAGGTGTTCCTGGACGACATGGAAATTACAGACATGCCCATGTATCGTCGCGCACAGCATGGCGTTGGGTATTTGGCACAAGAAGCATCGGTATTCCGACAACTCAGCGTGGAAGACAACATCAGTTCCATTCTCGAATTCCGTCACGACCTTACCAAGGAGCAGAAACGCAACAAACTTGAATCGCTTCTCGGCGAATTTGGCCTGCATAAAATACGTAAAAGCAAAGGCATACAACTATCTGGAGGAGAGCGCAGACGCACAGAGATAGCACGCGCGCTGGCCAACGACCCCGCCTTTCTCCTGCTGGACGAACCTTTTGCCGGCGTGGACCCCATCGCCGTGCAGGACATTCAAGATATTGTAGCTCATTTGGCTGAACGGAACATCGGTATACTCATCACCGACCACAACGTGAACGAAACGTTGCGTATCACCGACTGGGCTTACCTGCTATACGACGGCGTAGTGCAAATGAGCGATTCTCCCGAGAATCTGGCCAATGACCCGCACGCCAGAGAGTTGTATCTCGGTCGCGACTTCATTTGGCATGGTAAAAAGCAAACCAAGGCCATCGAGGAAAAGGCGACACGCGACAGTAACCATCAATGAAAGTGATTGTCAACCGAGAGGCACCTCCAAAAATATTGGAACGTTTAGCTTGCTTCGCGGAAATTGTGCCTTTTTGGGCACCACTGCTGGAGGAAAAAGCGTTGAGGGGACATGCAGACCTATTTCTCACGCAGGTGGATGACACCTGTATTATGGCACCCGACGCACCGCAGAATGTGCAAATGGTGCCCCATCTTGCAGGAACGATTGCAGTGGACGATGGAAAGGCAGCGTGGGGTGCATACAATGTAGCGGCAGGGAGACGCATTGCAATAGGCAACGAGAAGTATGTGGATGCGACCGTGCTGGAGGCGTTGAAAGGGCATCATCTCCTATCCGTAAGACAAAGCATGGCACGCTGCAACGCGTTGATTCTTGAAGATGATGCCGTAATTACATCCGACGGCGGCATCGCAAAAGCTATCGCAAAAAAGGGATGGACTTGTTTGTTGGTATCCCCTAAAGAAATTATTTTGCCTGGTTACCGAAACGGGTGCTTCGGGGGTTGTTGCGGAATAAGAGAGGGTACCGTTTTCCTCACTGGCAGCCTAAAGTACCACCCCGATGGCGCGGAAATCGCACGCTATATCCACTTGCACAACATGAAATTGAAAGAACTTTCCGACGCACCGCTGTTCGATGTTGGAAGCCTGTTTTTTTTATAGGGTGGCGAGGTAGTGTAGCAACACCTCCGAGCTCATAGTTCTATAGTAGATTTGTGCTCTTTGGCCAAGCGGCGCAAGTTGATGATAGCATAGCGCATGCGTCCGAGGGCGGTATTGATGCTTACACCTGTCTTCTTGGCGATATCCTTGAAGTCGTACTTTCCATAATGGCGCAGTATGACGACGCGGCGTTGCTCGGGAGGAAGCATCTTGACCAAGCGACGCACACTACTGCCCGTTTCTTGTCGTATGATGTCGTTCTCGCGGTTTCCCTCTTGCAGGTTGATGTTGTCCAGCAATTCCCAGCCAGGTGCGGAGGGCAACTCATTAGGCACCATGGGCATCTTGGCCTGTTGGCGGTAATAATCGACAATGAGGTTGTGGGCGATGCGCATCACCCAGTTTATGAACTTGTTTTGGTCTTTGTAGACTCCAGATTGAATAGTGGATATTACCTTAAAGAAAGTCTCTTGGAAGAGGTCGTTAGCCAATTCCTTGTCTTTCACCATAGTGAGAAGATAGCCGTAGACTTTTGCTTGATGACGTTCTAATAGGATATCGAAGCACGCATAGTTGCCGTCCTTGTAACCTGCCACGAGCGCATTGTCGTCTAATTTGGAGAGTTCATTAGATTTACTCTTTTTTGCGTCCATAGAAACTTTTCGATTTGTTGGTTTCAAAAGGTAACCGTAACTTCGATAATATTCTTGTTTTGTTCTACTTCTATTTTGAATTGCAAAGGTACAATTTTTTTTCGAGATGGACAAAAATATATTGCGCCATTGCCAGATTTCTGTTTTCGCGTGAAATTTATTTCTCTAAAATACAATTTTTTATGTTAAAACACGTTGTGTACTTTTTTTATCAATCTTCGGTTAGGCCCTGGCGACTCGGATGCAAAAAAAACTTTATTATCCCCGTAATTAACATTTTTGGCAGTAAGAAATAGCGGTTTCCACCTTCTCATCCAAACTTTTCGTTCCATCAATCCAATGGATGGCCACGCCGTTGCGTTCCATGCGGCGAAACCACGTCATTTGGCGTTTAGAGAAGCGGCGTATGTCGGTAAATAGTTTCTCCTCCATTTCCGCGTAGGTGCACTTGCCTGTGAGATAGCGTGTAAGATGCCTGTATTCCAAGCCATAACGTAGCAAACGTTCTTCAGAGACGCCTTGTTTCAACAGTCTTTCCACTTCCTCCACCATGCCACTTTTCAACCGCAGCCTTAGCCTTGCCCCTATTCGCTCCACCAACTCCTCACGCGGGCAGGCGATGCCCACTATGGCATGTCTCATGGGAGGCATGTGTGGAAATTCATCTGGATGCTGCTGCTGGTATTCGGCAATCTCCAACGCTCTTACCAATCGGTCACGCGTCTCGGTGTCGGTGTGATTGTGCAGTTTTATGAGCGATGCCAGGCGTCTTGTCAATTCCTCATTGCTTTTATCCTTAATGCTCTCCCTAAACTCCGAACTGACGGGCGCGTCGCTCAACCGGTAGTTCCTCACCACGCTTTCAATGTACAGCCCCGTTCCGCCGCAAAGGATGGGCACCTTGCTTTGAGACACAATGGCATTGAAAGCGGCTATGAAGTCGTTCTGAAAACGGTATGCGCTGTATTCTTCGCCCGGGTTGCAAATATCTATCAAGTGATAGGGTATGTGCACGCCATGAACATCGTAGTCCTTCAAATCCTTGCCTGTCCCAATATCCATACCTCTGAAGACCTGACGACTGTCCGCGCTGATTATTTCGCCCCCAAGGCGATAGGCACATTCTGATGCCACGACCGTTTTGCCGCATGCCGTTGGGCCAAGAATTACGAGAAGAGTGGGACGCATGGGTTCTATATAACCCCGAATCAGGCAGAAAGCGGAAAAACTGGCACTCGATGAATCTGCCGCCCATTTTCCGACCCATTGCCTGTCAAAGGCCTTAGTCTTTGAAATATAACTTGCCGCGTTGTTTGTCGAATTCGTATTCGCCAAACTGCCCAAGTCCTATCCTATTGATGATGAACTTGTATTCGATGCCTTTCACCACAACCACCTCCACGTTCTTCAGATGCTTCTGCCCTATTTGCATCTCTTTGAAGATAATCGTGCTCTTGTCTATGATGTTTCCTTCGTGGTCGAAAGCATTGTCACGGTCGGGGAAGTCTTCCTTGTTGATGCGTCGTTGGTACAGGAAATTCATAGCTTCTTCCCATGAGATGGCCACAGGCTCGCTATAGCGCTCATCTATCAGCATGGGCATTTGTGCGCCGTTCACTATGCAACTAATCTCGCCCTTGGAGGAAGAAATCATGGTTGCGGTGACGGTGCCTTCGTCGTGAATGATGGTTGGAACATATCCGCTTGGCTTGACTGGTGTTTCCACTAAGTCGATGACATTGTCTTCCGTCTTTGTCGTCTTTTTCTTGGTGGTGTCGGCCGCCAAGTTGTTGATGAGAGTCTTGCTCACATAGTCTGTCCGCAGTATAAGAAATTCCAAGCGTCTGTTGAGTTGATGCGCTGCCTCTTGACGGTCTTTGTCCGGCATTTCATTGATATAGTCGCATTCCAGTGTGGTGCCTGCACTGAAAGTGTAGGGCCGTCCGCCCACATACACCGTCATATTGCGCTCCAGGACGCGCGGCACGCGTTCCGCATAACCTTTGGCTACCAAGCGTTCGGGTTCTATTCCGCGGCTGATGAGATAATCCACCACGCTCTGCGCGCGGCGTTGGCTGAGGGTGTCGTTGGTGAGACCCAGGAATGGGCGGCAGTCGGTATGGGCGCGCAACTCCACTACGATATTCGGGTTATTCACCATCACCAAATAAAGGTCCATGAGACTATCCAAGAACTCCTCCTTTAGGTCCCACTTGGCAAGATCATAGCGTATTTCTGGCAGCACCACGGGTTGGCGCGGCACGGGGTCAATGCGGAAATCGTGCACAATGTCCTTGTCGGTATTGTATCCGCACGTGCTTTCACTGCCCTCGATGGAGAAATAGTCCACCTTGCTGACATACATCTTGTAGATGACGTTGCGCTTTATCTTATCTTGTCCGAAGCGATAGAAACCGTTGTCATCGGTATAGGTCTCAAAACTGGTGTTGTTGTTGCCTACAATGCGTATCTTGGCCTGCTTCACCAACTGCATACTTTTTTCGTCGCGCACGGTGCCTTCTATGCTGTAGAGTAGCGGGGGGAGTTCAAAATAATACAGGTCGTCGTTCACGGGCGGACGGCGTTTCCCCTTGCGGTCGGTCTTGCGGTTGTGTGGATCTTCGAAGGGGCGGTTGGAGGAGAAATAGCCTCGCTCCGTAGCCGCTACGTCGTTGTTTTCAGGATAGAAAACGATGCTCATTTCATCGTAACTACTGTTGATGGGGATTCCCAAATTGGTGGGTTTGCTCCAGCGGCGCCCTTCTTTGTGCGTCACAAAGAGGTCCTGTCCTCCAACGCCTGGATGTCCGTTGGAGGAGAAATACATCGTGCTATCGTTGCGCAGCATGGGCATCACCTCCCTTCCCTCGGTGTTCAGCGTGCTACCCATGTTTATAGGTGTGCCAAAATCTTCGTCTTTGCTTTTGCGGGTGGCCACCCAAAGGTCGTAGTCGCCGCTGCCGCCAGGCATGTCGCTGACGAAATACAAGGTCAGTTCGTCTTCCGTCACGGCTGGATACAGATAATTGAATGCAGTGTCGCCAAGGTTAATCTTTATCGCCTCGCTCCATTCACCATTCATTGCAGCGCCCTCGTCTTTCTTGTTGCGCGAGGAGCCTCTGCTCCCCTTGGCATCCCCAGCCTCTCCGCCTTTCTTGGAATAGTAGATATAGCATCCTTGCGTTTGGTTTTTTCGGGCATCGCATCGGCTGAAATATATCGTGTTGCCGTCGGGGGAAAATACGGGTTCACCTTCATTCACGTCGGAATTGATGCGCCCGCTTTTGTCCAGCAGTTCGGGTTCGTCGGTCCATTCGCCGCGCCGGTCCTGGTAAACAGTGTACAATTGACTGAAAGCCTGTCCCGTCCAGGCATCGTGATTGGCCTTGTCCTTTCCTACAAAGCGGCTGCTTGCGAAAGCCAAGCGTGTGGTGTCGTTGCCCACGAAGCGAGGCCCCCAGTCATTGTAGTCGGTACACCATTTGTCCAACCGCACTATTTTGTGGCGCGTGCGCTCCAGAAACAACTGGTTCACATAGGTGAGGCTCGCCTTGCGCTTTTGCACAAAACTGTCATCGGGCACCTGTTCCAAATATCTGCCATAATACTTGTCCGCTTCGTCAAACTTGTTCTCAAAGCGATACATTTCAGCCATATAATAGAATATCTTCGGTTCCGTAGTGTAGTACTCGGAGTTGATAAGACGTTTATACACACGCTGTGCCTTAGGAAAGTTGTTCATAAGGCGGTAGCATTCACCCATTTGGAAATACACGCGGTTCTTTTCTGCCTTGTTAGAACGTATCTTGTTATAGGCGTTTTCGTAAGCCTCCAAGGCGTCCAAATAGCGGTTTTGTTGGAAAAGCTCATCGGCTTTCTGCGCCATGCTTTTTGTCTGCGCAAAGGTGGCTGGCGTCGCAACAATGGCCATTAGAAGTAGGAAAAGAGTTTTTTTCAGCATATTCATATAGCGTATGTTTTCTTCTAATAATATTATTATCAGTGTGTTTATGTTGTTTTCACAATCTTTCGCACACAAGATTTCAACGTGCTAAATTACTAAAAAAAACTTTAATGGTTAAGAAAAAAGTTCATTTTCTACGAAGAAGGGCCGCCAATGCAATAAAAAGACGTTTTTTCCGTAATATTTCAAACGGTCGCTTTCGCTCCCTTACCCTGTAACCGTTTTTGGATACCAACGAGTTCTCGGAAACCAACCCCGCTGAACCCGCATGAAAAAAAGAAAACCGATGTCTATGATATTACCTACGCTTTCCGACTTAAGTCGCATGCTGGGGAAGAAAAAGTACCTTGGGCGGCAATATTTCATCCTTGTGGACGCAAACACAATGAAGTTGTGCCTGCCCATCCTAATGGAGCACGTTGAAGTCCTGCGCAACGCCACGGTGCTGGAAGTTCCTGTCGGAGAGGAGGCAAAAAGCCTGGAGGTAGCCGAGGGGCTTTGGAGCAGCCTGCTGGAACTTCGCGCAGGCCGCGACGGCGTGGTCGTTAACTTGGGCGGCGGATGCGTGAGCGACATTGGCGGATTTGTGGCGGCTTGCTACAAAAGAGGCATGATTGTTTTCAATGTGCCCACCACTCTTGTGGGAATGGTGGATGCTGCCTTGGGAGGCAAAACGGCGGCAAACGTGGACGGGGTGAAAAATGCCGTGGGCCTCTTCTGCAAGGCCGACGCCGTTTGCACAGACCCTGTCTTTTTGCCAACGCTGCCACCCGCGGAAATGCGCAACGGACTCTTTGAAATGTTGAAAACACTCTTGTTGAGCGATGCGGCTTGTTATCGCGACGTCATGTCGTACCTAAAGGAAAAACGCAACATGCCCAACGACATGCTGCGCAAACTGGTGGCTCATTGCGCTGCTTTCAAGGAGGCCGTTGCCAAAAGAGATCCCTATGACCACGGCATAAGACACATACTCAACCTTGGGCACACCTTCGGCCATGCCATCGAGACTTATAGCCATCTGCCGCATGGCGAAGCAGTGGGCGTGGGGCTGGCATGCACCATGTACCTGTCGCAACACAAAATGGGGCTACAGCCGGAAATCCTCCATGAATACCTTGCCACGCTGCAACAAATGGTGCCCATTCCGCATTACACCCTACGCGACACCGAGGCTTTGCTGCCTCTGATACAACAAGACAAAAAAAACGCCAACGGATTTATTCTTTGCGTATTGCTGAAGGATTTGGGAGTTCCAGTCATCAACGTGGCCATAGACGACAACGAGGTACGCGATACTTTGTTAAAAATATGCAAATAGCGGCAGACACTCCGCGATAAGCCACCTCACGAAAGCTGTGCCGTACCTATGCTATCGTCGTTTCCTTGTATTTTTTGGCAAGCGCATAGGCAGAATGAATGTCTTTGGTGGAGATAATCACAGCCCGTAGCGTGAGGAGGGCAGACCACAGCGAGTGGGCAAAAAGCACCGAGGCGGCACACATCTCCCACTTACCTCCCATCG
>JAXFQM010000070.1:0-17421 GCA_034178965.1 Bacteroidales bacterium
GGCGCCCCCCCCCCCCCCCCCCCGCCGTTTTGCGGTGATCTGCGGGAGATTTGAACTCTCGACCTCATGCGTGTGAAGCATGCGCTCTGAACCAACTGAGCTAGCAGATCATACTATCCTTTCTGCCGAAAGCGAATGCAAATGTACGAACTTTTTTCGGAATGACCAAATTTTTTTTACAAAATACTGATTTACACTATTATTTTACATCCATTACCCTTCGCTAACCATGTTGAAGAGAATGCACTTCCACATAAAAAACCATCTTTCTTCGACTGCGCTCCTGTTTTTCATATAATAATTTGTATGCCATCAAGATACGTAGTAATATTAACCCTACTTGCCGTCTACTTCCATTAGGCGGGCTCGCAGTACCTCTCGTTGGCTCCGCGCATCTTACGAAGCCGCCACAGACGGCGCTTTTTCTTCTCGCATGTCGTTTTTTTTTTGTATTTTTGCATTTCCTTGTCGTAGGAGCACCTTTTTTGCTGAATATTAAACATCAAAGACATGACCACCGAAGACCTTATCATGAATCACCGCAGCGTGCGCAAATTTCGATCCGAAGCCGTCCCCACAGACATGCTGAACCGCATCGTGAATTGCGGGCTGAGAGCAAGCAACACGGGCAACATGCAGCTCTACTCCATAATAGCCACCACGCGCCAGCCCTTGCTGGGCGAGTTGTGCAAACTGCATTACGGACAGTGCGCCACGGCCCCGCTTATGCTGACCTTGTGCGTAGACGTGAACCGCTACCACCATTGGTGCCGCCTGAGGGGTTGCGACGAACCCTACGGCAACTTCCTGTGGCTGATGAGCGCCACGGTGGACGCCGCGCTGGCGGCGCAAAACATGTGCCTGGCGGCGGAGGAGGAAGGGCTGGGGTTTTGCTTCCTCGGCACGGTGATGTATAACACCAAGGCCATCGCCGAACTGCTGCGGCTACCCGCAGGGGTGGTTCCCGTAGCGGCGCTTGCCTTGGGCCACCCCGACGAGCACCCCCCAAAAAGCGAACGGCTGGAACCGGAGGGGGTGCTGCATTGGGAAACCTACCACGACTATAGCGACGAGGAGATAGAACAGGTGCACCGCGTGAGAGAGACGTTTCCCTTCAACCAAGAAATGGTGCGCCAAAACAAGGTGCGCAACCTGGCGGAACTGTTCACCGCCATACGATACCCCCGCAAAAACAACGAGACAATAAGCCAAGCCTACTTGGAGTTTTGCGAGCAGGCAGGGTTCCTGCCCAAGCAATCCCACAAAGAATGACCACGCCGCGCACTTCGCTGGCGGCGGCCATGCTGGCGACGGCCATGCTTTTCACGGGGTTCCGCGCCACGGCGCAGGACACCGTGAAAAGCCACTACTTGGAGGAGGTGGAAATCACCACTCAAGCCGTGCCCTCGGAGACCAAGGCGCAAGCCCCCACCCAGGTGGTGGACGCGCGGAAGATGGAGCAACGCGCCGCAACCCAACTGAGCGACGCACTAAAGCAAATGGCGGGCGTGACGCTGAAGGACTATGGCGGCGTAGGCGGACTGAAGACAGTGAGCGCGCGCGGTTTGGGCAGCCAGTTCAGCACACTGACCATTGACGGCGTGGCCGTGAGCGACTGTCAGAACGGACAGGCGGACCTGGGACGCTACCTCACAGGCAACGCGGCATACGTGAGTTTCACCAGCGGCATGCAGAACGACTTGCTGCAAACCGCCCGCGTCTTCGCGGCGGGGAACGTGGTGAACATGGAAACAAAAGCCCCCGACCTGCTGCCTTTCGAGAAAAGCCGCTTCGGAGTGGGACTGGAAGGCGGCAGTTTCGGATACTTCTCCCCCTCCCTCGCCTGGCAGCAACGGCTGGCAAAACGACTGCTTCTCTCCTTTTGGGGCAACTACCTGCGCTGCAACGGCGACTACCCCTTCCGGCTGTACTATACCGCCAGCCACAACGACAGTAGCAGTCTCGAACGCCGCATCAACTCGCAGGCAAGGATGGGCACCCTTGACGCAAACCTCTTCTACACCCCCTCGCCCAACAGCACCCTAACAGGCAAGGCACACTACATGCAAGCCTACCACGCACTGCCCGGACCCGTGAACTACTACACGCAAAGCATTGGCTCGGAACATAGTGAGGAAAAACTGTTCTTCGCCCAACTGCGCTATCGCCACCGCTTCTCGGAAAAATGGGAGGCGCAGGTGGCGGCGAAATACCAACGCTCAAAGGACGTATATGAAGACACCGCCCTCCTCTCCTCCTCCACTGGCACACTGCGCAACGAATATGCACAAAACGAAGGCTACGCCAGCGCAGCCCTCGCTTTCCGCCCCAGCAAGGCCTTGAGTGTGGGGCTGGCCACCGACGAGGCGGCAAACACCCTCTCCACCAACCTGCCACACGACAATGACGCCGTGCGCCTTTCCTCGCTGAACGTGCTTTCCGCCGCCTACCAACGGCAAGCCTTCGATGCCACCGCCAACCTTCTCGGCACCTTCGCCACCGAGACCTCGCGCACGCAACCAGCCGACACCGTGAGCCGAAAACTGCAATACCGGCGGCTTTCGCCCTACCTGGCCATGAGCGCCGCACCTTTCTTCCACACCGGCCCCCCCCTGCTGCAAGGTCTGCGCCTGCGCTACTTCTACAAGCAGACATTCAGAATGCCCACCTTTGGGGAAGTGTACTACGTGACGATGACACGCAGGCTAAAGCCCGAAGAGGCGCGGCAGCACAACGTGGGGCTGACATGGACCATAGGCCAAGACAGCGACGGACGCTTGGCGCCTAACGGCTCACGCCTGACACTCACACTGGACGGATACCTCAACCACGTGGACAACAAAATTGTGGCCATACCCATCCAAAACATGTACCTTTGGAGCATGGCGAACTTCGGCCGCGTAGAGATAAAAGGACTGGACGCACGGGCGGAGACCGTCCTGCCCTTCCAAAACGTGCAAGCCACCCTAAACCTCACCTACTCTTACCAACAAGCCCTGGACCGCAGCGACGCGTACAGCAAGACCTATGGACACCAAATACCCTACACCCCGCGCCACAGTGGCGGCGCCACGCTGTGGCTGGCAAACAAGTGGGTGGATTTCGGCTACGACGCCATGTTTGTGGGCAAACGCTACTACACGGCGCAAAACACAGAAGCCACACAAGTGATGGGATATGTGGACCAAGGGGCGACGCTCGCGCGAAAGTTCCTCCTGCCATATTGCACCCTCACGGCGCGGCTGAGAGTGCAAAACGTATTTAACGCGCAATACGAAGTAGTAAAAAGCTACCCCATGATGGGACGCCACTTCCGACTATCGCTATATGCGAATTTCTAACCGAAAACAAAAACATGAAAAGATCATAGACATGAAAAACAACATCCTTTCAAAAACCTTTACGCTCTTGGCGGTATGCCTTGTAGCAATATCCTGCGGAGGAGAGGGCGGCGAAACGCCCGACAACAAACCACAAATCACCCCCGTGTACGACGCCTACGTGCTGTGCGAAGGTGTGTGGGGCGGTAATGACGCAAAACTTTGCCGCTTGGCCACGAACACGGGCGACATATCACCCGATTTCTTCGCCGAAGTCAACGGGCGCGGACTGGGAGACCAAGCGCAGGACGCCGTGGTGTACGGAAGCAAATTATATGTCTCCGTTACCGAATCGAAGACACTGCTGGTGGCAGACGCCGCCACCAGCAAGGCAATAAAACAAATTATGCTAAGCGGCAAGCCACGCAGCATCGCATGCAAGGACGGCAAAGTGTATGTGGACAACTACGACAAGACCATCGTGCGCCTCGATACCGCCACGCTGCAACTTGACGGCATCTGCCCACTCGACCGCATGCTGCCCGAGCAGATGGCCATCGTGGGCAACAACCTATACGTCACCAGCACCTACAGCCTGCTGCCCAACGGCAGCTTCGTCTACGACAGCGTGCTACAAGTGGTGGACCTCACCACATTCACCAAAACCGACAACATCGTCGTAGGACTCAACCCCGGCCGAGTGAAAGCCCTCAACGGCAACAGGCTGGTGGTGTGCTGCACTGGCGACTATGGCGCCACGGCATCCAGTGCCGTGGTGGTGAACCTGGACGACAACAGCGTGACCAAACTGCCCGTGGCGCTGGGCAACATAGACATCGCGGCCGGCAACATTTACGGCTACACCATCACCTACGACGCGGGACTAAACCAAACACGCAGCGAATTTTTCCGCATTGACGGCGCCACGCTGCAAGTCACCCCCATGCTCAAGGCATACGAGTCGGTGCTGACGAACGCCTACGGAATCAACTTGGACGGCGATGGAAACCTCTACGTATGCAACAGCGTGTTTGGCAGCAACAGCGACGTGTTCTGCTTTGGCCCCGACGGCACCAAGAAATGGAAGAGTGAAGCCGCACACTTCGCCAGCAAGGTGATTTTTTGGTAGGGTAGCCCAAAACCTGGCAGCACAATTTAGACAACATCCGCCGTTCCGCAAGGACGACAGCAGCGGGGCTTTCCCCGCTCCAAAAAGGCAAAAACACCTCGCATCATATTGAAAACCAATATGAATAGATTATTTAACTAAAATATTTTCTGCCATTAATCTATTTTTGATTATCTTTGCAAATCTTATAAAAACATCAATCCATTATGAACACGAAGAAAATCATTATGTTGACAACGGCGGCCATCTTGACGGTAGCCATGGCGGCATGCAAAAAGAACGATGACGGCCTCAACGCCGTGACGGCGATCATCGCCGACTATGGCAACGGTGTGGCTTTCAAAATATCCGCCAAAGACGCCACCGCAAAAGCAGTTTCTCCCGATGAATTGCGTCAAACGCCATCAAGCGGAGCGTTCGGCACATACCGTTACGTGCTATTTAACTGGGATTTCGCCTACTACATGGGCGGCGAATACCATAACATACAAATGAAGAGTCTGCCACCAGACGTGGAAGTGCTGAACACAGACCACAACTACCTATGCCATTACGTCTTTGCCTACGAAGGCCTTGACAATTTCGGATACTACCTTGACTATTTCTACAATTTCGAAAATCGCACCGATGAGAATGGCCAAACCTACAAGGTGGTTACCGGCACCAAGAACGAATATTGCGGCGGGTGCGTCAACTGCGGCAAGTGCATGCCTTGGGGCTGCTGGTGCGGCTGCGGAAGCGTGAACAGCGGCTTTGTCCCCAACTACCCTGGCACGCCCACCCCTGGCACGCCGTCAACGGACGACACCGAGGACACTCCCGAATTCACCTCGGACGACATCACAATAGACGTGCCCATCCCCGGCCTCGCTGAATACATTTGTCAAGCGGACGACTTCTACATCCGCACCAGCAAGGTGGTTCCCAACCCCGAAAACAACAACGCGATGGAGGCCTACTACCGCTCCATTGCCATTGGCCCCCATGCCAGCGATTACATCACCGTCACCCCTGGTGGAGTTGTGCACTTCGACATCACTGGACTAGACAACCTCTACTCCTCGCAGATGCTTCAAAATTTGGGAGAAGACAGCGTGTGGACCTTCGAAGTCTACCTGTGGCCCTCCACCAAGACCTATAACGATGAACTTGGACGCCACGAAATAAGGGGCGCTACCACCATCCCCGCTGGCTACTATTTAAGCACCATATCAGGCCCATTCACCGACGACAACGGAGCGCAGTACTACAGCAACAACATGGCGGAATACAGCACGCCAAACTACAACGTAAAGGCTACCGCCTATGTGGGTTCCAACGGCCCCGAAGGCAAAAAATACCAATATGTGAAAGTCTCTGTGCACGTTGCCAAGAAAGGCATCGCGATAACAAACCCCGTACACGTCAGCACGCTTTAAGTCTCATCGCAACCGTTAAGCCTAATCACAACGGCTAAAACTAACATGAGCCCACCTTCGAAGGTGGGCTCATGTGCTTTTGCAGAACAGACAGGAAGATTTTTTCCGCCATGAACGAAATATTTCGTATCTTCGCATCGTGAAACGGATGGCATTCCTCCTCCTCGTTTCCGTTTAAGGCACTAAACGAAAAAGACTTATCAATCTGTTTAGCGCAGGGTAAAGAGCGCAAGATTGTGCAAAACGCAACCCACAGTGTGGTTGGCGCAAGCGCGGAACAAAAAAGGTGGGAATGGTTTTTCTTGTCACGGTAAGAATCTGATAAACATAAAACATAAGTCATGAGCGAAGTTGACGTATTGCTTGGATTGCAATGGGGCGACGAGGGCAAAGGCAAGATAGTGGATGTCCTTACGCCTAACTACGATATCATCGCCCGTTTCCAGGGCGGCCCGAACGCAGGCCACACCATAGAGTTTGGAGGAACAAAACATGTGCTGCACATCATCCCTTCCGGCATCTTCCACAAGGATAAGATAAATGTCATTGGCAACGGCGTGCTGGTGGAACCTGTCATCTTCAAGCAGGAAATTGAAGCACTGAAAGAAAAAGGAGTGGATGCCACCCGCAACCTCTCCGTCTCCAAAAAGGCGCACCTCATCCTGCCCACGCACCGCATGCTCGACGCCGCCTATGAACAAGCCAAGGGCAACGCTAAAATTGGCAGCACCCTAAAAGGCATCGGCCCCGCCTATACCGACAAAATAGCCCGCTGCGGTCTGCGCATCGGCGACCTATTGGCCATAGACTTCAAGGAGCGCTATGAACTGCTGAAATACCAGCACCTACAAACCTGCCACACACTGAAATACAACATAGAGGGGTTCCACATAGACGGCATGACCCTCGAAGAGTATGAGGAGAAATGGACGGAAAGCCTTGAAACCATCAAGAAGTTCCAACTCATCAGCAGCGAATACTTTATTAACCACTGCTTGGCCAACGGCAAACGTGTGCTGGCCGAAGGGGCACAAGCCGCCATGCTCGACATAGACTTCGGCACCTACCCTTTCGTTACCTCCAGCAACACCATCACCGCTGGCGTATGCACAGGACTGGGCGTTGCACCCAGCAAGATAGGTAAGGTTATGGGCATCACAAAAGCCTATTGCACCCGCGTGGGTGCAGGCCCCTTCCCCACCGAACTGCTCAACGAAACGGGTGGCTTACTTTGCGAAAAAGGCCACGAATACGGTTCCACCACAGGTCGCCCACGCCGCTGCGGGTGGATAGACATACCCGCCCTAAAATACGCCTGCATGATTGACGGCGTGAAAGAACTCTTCGTGACGAAAGCCGACGTGATGAACGACTTCGACGACATTTACATGTGCACTGCCTACGAAATTGACGGCAAGCAAACCACCGAACTGCCCTACGAATACAACGAGGTTGAAATCAAACCCGTGCTCAAGAAGCATCCGGGCTGGAAACAGAGTTTGGCTGGCTACTCGGACTACGACCGGCTCCCCGAAGAACTTAAGGCCTACTATCATGCCATTGAAAAGGAAACGGGAGTGCCCGTGCGCGCCGTCTCCATCAGCCCAGACCGCAAGGATGTGTTATTCAAATAGAAAAACCGCATGAGAGAATGGACGCCACCTCCTATAAAAACGCGGTGTCAGTGCCTTGCGTTCCTATCGCACGGCGCATCATAATTTTTCTTAAGGACGCAATAATACGAAATATTTCGGAACCAATTGGGCAATATTACTGCGATAATGGCGTTAGTATAAACGAAATAAAGCATCAAAGACAATGAAAAAGACCCTCATAGCCCTGCTGATGTGCCTGCCACTGCTGACAGGGGCGCAGCAGAAAATAAAAGAAACCGACGTACCTCGCAGCGTCTTGCTTTCCCTTGAAAGGACCTATGAAAGTTATAAGGTGAAAACGTGGTACCAAGCGCCGGGGCAATATATCGCAGACTTTGTCACCGATGGACAAGACGGACGCTGCTATTTCACCAACTTGGGCGACTGGCAATATAGCGCTTTCCCCGTCAAGCTGGAAGAATGCCCGACGCTGATGAACACCTATTTCGTCAACAACTATCCTGGCTACCGCATCAAGAGCACAGACTACATCGAAGAGATGAGCGGCGACAACTACTATCGTTTGATTATTGTGAAGAAAGGGGTTGGCAGCAAGGACTGCGAACTGATCTTTGACACCCGCGGCAAACTGCAAAAGAGCACAGCACCCGACCCCGACGCTGTGAAGCGAGACTATTACACCCACAACAACCCTGAAGAGACTTTCGATACTTCCAAAGACAAGGCCGAACGCGAGCAGACCGAAAAGAAATCAAGACACCACGCCAAGCGCGACAACGCGGAAGTGGACGCTCCAAAAGCGGAGCGCCCCATGCCCAGCGATGCCATCATGGCCAACTTCAACAAACGCTACCCTTCCACTCGCCTGAAAAGCGGCCCCGAGTGGTACCAGCGCGGCGACAACCAGTTTGTGGCCTACTTCACCAACAACCAAAAGAACCAATTTGAATGCGTCTACGACAACGAATCCGAGAAACTCATCAAAACGGGCAAGATTCTCCTCAAAGAACGTTATCCCAGCACCATCAAGAAATATCTCGACGAAAAGTTCTATGGCGAGAAATACAAGATTGAAAAGATGGTCACCTACGAGTTTGACGCCAAATATCGCGGTGCCGACGGCAAAAAACCAAAGCCCTATACCTACGTCGTCGTCTCACAGAAGAACCGGGACGAAAAGCGTGTGGACTACACCCGACTGGAGTTTGACCACACGGGGAAATTCATCGGCCTTTTGGCTCAACCCCTCGACACGAAGGACATTCAATAAAGATTTCCCTCCGTTTTTCACGAAATAAAGAAAAAGCAGCCACAATGAATTGTGGCTGCTTTTTTGTTTCGCTCCCATTTGGTCTTTGATGTTTTCCACAAGCGCTCAATAAGCAACAAGCAGGAGACTTGCGATATCTTCTGTTCATGAGGATACCCCGTCATTCTTGGAACGGAATGGTTCCTGTGCCACATTTTGTACATTCTTATTGGCTTAGGCGCAGCATCATAGGCCATTACCAAAAACAACAGCAATCCAAATATCCCTTGCTGGATGCCATGCCGTTGTGCCCGCCACCGGAACGGCGGTGTCTTGGCGGGGTACGTGACACGTATCGTAATGAGGCTTTCTTCCGTCTCTCAGCCGTTCGTACCCTCCCCAGAAAGGGTGACTCTGCTGCCTTCCGAGGGCACTCAAATGTTAAATATCTCCTAAAATGAAAGATTTTTTTGTGTATATCAGAAAAGTGTTGTACATTTGCAGTGTAATAGTTAACTAATACACTATACTATAATCGGTGTAAAATATTGAATATAAGAAAACAAATCAAATTAAACTGTCCTATGATTAACATTGAAAATCTCGATTTCAGTTACCAACAAGCGGCTGTTTTCAAGGACATCAGCCTCCAGTTCAAGGAGGGCAACATCTATGGCCTGTTGGGCGAAAACGGCGTGGGCAAGACCACCCTGCTTAAAATCATCAGCGGCCTTCAAAGGCCCACCGGCGGCCGTTGCGAGGTGGACGGCATGGCCAGCTTCGACTGTCGCCCGGAGATGCTGCGAGAGTTGTTCTTCATGCCCGATTCCGTCACGCTTCCCGATGACAGCACACCCGAACAGTACATCAAGGAACTGGGGGCTTTCTACCCCTTCTACAGCCACGACGACTTCCTGCGCTTGATGCACGAAATGGAGGTAGACCCCCTCATGAAGTTCCAGGAGATGAGCACCGGCATGCAAAAAAAGAGCCTCCTCGCTTGCGCCTTGTGCCTCGGAACGAAGTATCTGCTGTTAGACGAGCCCACCAACGGGCTTGACATCCCCTCTAAAAGCGATTTCCGAAAGATACTGATGCAGCGCATGGGAACGGAAACAACCATCATCATCAGCACCCACCAAGTGAAAGACGTGGAAAATCTCATCGACCCCATCGTCATCATCAGCCACAACGAGCTGCTATTGGACGCCTCGGTGGCGGAAATCTCAAAGCATCTTTTCTTCGAATATGGCACCATTTTGCGCCACGACGCGCTATACAGCGAGATGCAGCCTGGCGGCTACTTGAATGTAGTAGAGAACATCGAGGGTAAGGATAGCCCAATAAACATCGAGGCACTCTTTAACGCCGTGCTGAAAAATACAAAACAAGTGAAACAAATCTTTAACAAATAAGCCATCATGAAAAACTTTGATTCCCATCGCTTCAAAATGGTGTTGGCAAAGGACCTCCGCAGCAGTTGGCCGCTCTTCCGCACTTCCTTCCTCATCATCTGCGCCATTCCGGTGGTTTTTTGGTTGTTCAACTTGGTGCTTGGCGATACGGGACGCACCGAGTTCTCGCCCTTGTTTCGCCGCATCACCATCTATGTCACCATGATTCTGATCGCCATCATGGCTCCCAGCCGCATCTACCGCACCGTGAATTTGCCCAACGAAGGCATTTACTACGCCATGCTTCCCGCCAGCCGAACTGAAAAGTTTTGGAGCCAAATACTGACGTGCTACATTCTCATACCGTTGTCCGCATTGCTTGCCGGAATCATCATCGACTTGCTCCTCACCCTCCTGCCCTTTGGGGCATATGTGGACTGGATTTGGCACTACTGGCCCTCCCTAACGGACGAAACCAGGCTAATGGAAAATCTTGGCATCCAAAAACCGTTGCTCGATATTTTCGGCAACTTTTGGATGATGTTCATTGGCTATGTGTCTTTTCTCCTCTCCTACGCCGCGCTTTTCTTCTTCACCAACACACTCTTCAAGAAGAACAAAGTGGCGAAAACATTCCTGTGGATTATTCTCATAGGCTTCGTGCTCAACATCATTGCCACCCCCATCTCCTTGTCCCTCATTCACAACATCGATTCTTTTGATCTTATCAAACGCTTCGCCTCTTGGATAGAGCGCAATCCCCACCTCTTCTTTAGATTGATGTATTGGAGTTCCATTGTCTTGAACGCCATCGAAATAGCAGTCTTTTCTTGGTGGGGCGGCCGAAGGCTGAAAAAGATGGCGTACTAAACGTCCAACACAAAAAAAATCTAACGCCATGGACTTCAAGAAACAAAAATCAATCTACCAGCAGATAGCGGACCAACTGTGCGACCGCATCGTCGCGGGCGAATGGAAACCCGACGAAAGGATGGTGAGCGTGCGCGACGTAGCCACAGAACTGCAGGTGAACACCAACACCGTGCTGCGCAGTTTCGATTACCTGCAACAGCAGGGCATCATCTACAACCGCCGCGGCATAGGCTATTTCCTTGCCACCGATGCTCCCATGAAAGTGAAGGCACTGCAACGAAAGCAATTCTTCGAGGAAGACCTTGTCCCTATCCTGCAAAAGATGCGCCTCCTCGGCATCACCTTTGAGGAAATAAAAAAGGAATTAAACCAATAATCCGCCTGCAGGAGGGACTGCGGCCGGTTGGGTGATAAGGCCACTCGGCCTTTTCGCCGCAAGCGGCCAGGTTCTTTCCTTGAAAGCGGGCAAAAAACAAGAGAAACATGAAAAGAACATTCATATTGCCAGTGCTGGCTACCCTGTTGCTGACTTCGTGCAAGTGGAACAGACAAGACTTCAGCTCGCCACAAATGCTGGATGGCGAAGAAAATTTCTGCGTGCAGGTGATTGCGCCCAACTATGCCTGCAACCTCTACGGCTCCTCAGACAGCGCTGTCAACAACCTGCCCATGCTGGGCGATACGTATCGCGTCCAGTTCGTCGGCGACAGCGCTGCCGAGGGACTTGCCATCCTCTACCCATACCAAAGCGGCAAACTGCGAAAGAGCGGCAAGGACGAAATGAGATACTATGCAAACAGGCGACTGTTTACCCCAAATAAATTCACCTATCGGCTGCGCAATATCAAGCAAAGTGACCACGAACTAACCTTCGACATCTTCTATGGGAAACGCATGGCGGAACGGGTACGCATCCTCGCCGACTTCAGCGGCATGCCCTCGTTTACGGAGCAGGAGGAAACATCCACCACTCTATCGGACGACAGCCAAAATATTTACAAACGCTTGTTGACACTGGCCATGATGAACCTCCGTCCTAACGGCTGCGAATGTGGAGGAACAGACCAGCATGCGCTGCTTCGCCGTACGTTTCTATCCAACCCCGACGCACTACCCTACGTCAACCACCAAGAAAGTTACGGCGACCAAGGCTGCATCTTCCAAGCCGACTTCGAGGGCAACAGGCGAGACCTATGGATACACGGAAGCCGCTGGATGGACTACAACCAGTATCACTTCACCGACACGGCCATCATCTGCTACGATGGCCTATCCATCCCCATCGGTTTCCTTACACCCCGACAAAAACAACTGCTCGCCAAAGAAATCAGCATCCAAAACAACGCCCCCTCGAAAGAGGACTAACGGTAGGCAGCGCTGCAAAACGGCGGCCGCCTGACAATTCCTACGCCCAAACGGCGCCATCATTAATGCCACCCACAAAAGCATCCGTCCACAGCGTTGCCGCCAAACACCGCCCTGCGGCATGTTTGCCGCTTTTTTGAAGACAAACATGCCGCTTACTACCACTTTCAAAAAAACATCCCAACAAAATAATTCCCAACAAATCACGTTAATACTATAGTATGAGAAGCCCTGGCGTCAAGTCAGCCCTAAACAAAAGCAAATACAAAAGACATAAGTTCAACTCATAAATGCAACTATCACTGAAAAAGAGATACAGATGGGCGTAAGCCTGTAAAATCCAAACAAGACACTATGAAGAAACAACTTTCCACACTTTTGGTGCTCATGCTGTTGCCTATTGCCGGCGGAGCATTCGCGCAGGCGGTTCAATATCATGTTTCCGGCACCCTACGCGACAGCCTTACGAACGAACCCATTCCCTATGTGAACGTCATCGTGGCAGCAAAAGCCGACACCGCCTTTGTGAAAGGCACCGTCACCGACGAGAAGGGTGCTTTCCTTGCAAAAGGAATAGAACCTGGGGAATACTATTTAAAAGCGAGCAGCATCGGCTATCGCGGCCGTTTGGTGCCTTTCACGTTGACGGGCAAGGATGTCTCGTTGGGCGCCATTCTCCTCAAGCCCGGCAGCGAGATGCTGCAAGCCGCCAATATCGTTGCCGAGAGACCTCTCTTCAGCATGGAGGGCGAAAAGATGATATACAGCGTAAAGGACGACCCCAGCGTGAGGAACGGCAACACGGGCGATGCGCTGCAAAACACCCCCGGCGTGGAGGTGGACATACAGGGTAACGTGAAACTGCGCGGTATCAGCAGCGTGGACATCTGGATTAACGACCATCCCAGCCACCTCTCCGCCGAGACGCTGAAAGCATATCTCAAGAGCGTGCCCGCCAGCAGCATCAAGCGCATTGAAACCATCACAAACCCCTCCGCAAAATACGCCACCGACAAACAGGCCATCATCAACATAGTGACCGACGCGGAAATAGAGATGAACCAATTGCTCAGCGTGGGCCTCAACGGCACCACCACACCCATGGCCTCCCCTTGGCTCAGCTACATGGTGGCCACAAAGAAAACCATGCTCAACGTGTGGGCCGGGACTTATCTCGCACCATTCAAAAACAAGTCAACCATCAGCAGCACCAGCAGCCCTTGGGATGCCGCGTTGCAAGACACCGTGCTCACACAGTGGGACAGCGCCAGCTCCAACTACAACGGAAAAAATAACAGCCTCAACATGGGCTTCTCATTTGACTATAACTTCGACAGCATGCGCAACCTGAACAGCTACGGCTACATGGGACATTGGAAAAACAGCCAACTCCAAAAATCCGACACATGGCGTAACGTGTTTCGCCCCGCCTTCGTCTCCTATCGCTTCAACGACAGCGTAGACAACGACAGCAAGGGCTTTTACGGCGGCATGGGCCTTTTCTACACCCACAAGCTTGATACCCTCGGCCAGCAACTGCGGCTGGAAGCCTCGGCAAACGGCATGACAAGCAACACCGACGCTTTCATAGGACGAAAATACCTTTCACCCTTCGAGACCCATGGCTCCGAACAGCGCTACGAAAACATCAACCAACATTCTGGCATAAACTTGAAAGCGCGCTACTTCAAGCCGTTGAACAAAAACACCATCCTTTCCGCAGGCGTAGCCTTGGGCAGGGAGACTCGCTTTCTCAAACAAGATGTGGAATATAGAGACAGCACGGTGGCGGCCCTCACGCCCGACCCCATTCGCAACTTCGTAGGCGCCGACGATGGCGTCTCTACAGGCGGCGACCTGAACTTGGAGCAAAAATGGGGCCTGTTCACCATGGAACTGGGACTGGGCGGATACTTCAAACGCGTGCGTCTCATACGCTCCTCTCAGATGCCCTTTGCAGACGACACCACGGCAAGGTTTTTCAATCTCAAACCCTCGCTGCACTTTAGTTACAACACCAAATCTTTCCACTCCTTTTACCTCAACTACACATTGAACATGGAAAACCCGGATCCCAAAGAACTCACCACTTTCCGCCACTATGCATCCGATAGTTACACCACAGGCAGCCGCAACCTAAAGAGCGAACTGTCGCATCGCTTCGAGGCTGGATGGAGCAAGTATATCAACAAATTCGGCACCGTGGGAGTCGACGCCTACTGCTACGTCAACCAAAACACCATTGGCACGCTCTCCGACGCGGCACCACTGCCTGATCCCTACCTCAACCGCTACATTTACTACAGCATATTCGCCAATATGAGCAACGCAAGCATGGCCGGCGCCTCCGCCAAGGTCATGTTCAACCCCAACGGCAAGATGAGTTTACGCCTCTATGCCAACGCCTTCCACTACAACTATAGCATGGACCGCGGCGCGCAAGGTGCGCTGAAAGACGCGGCATGGAGTTACAGCGTCAACGCCAACCTATGGTGGAAGATAAAGGACAAAATGCAAATCTTTGCCAACGCTCGCTACGCTTCGCCCACCATCTCGCTGGGTAGCAGGGAAGGTAAGGATTGCAGCATGGATCTCGGAGCCAGCTGCGACCTCTTCAAGAACCGCATGACCGTGTGGGTCGCCGTGGAAGACCTCTTCAACTGGGGTGCCACGATAGGCAACAGCACCACCCGCACCAACCCCTCCTTCCGCGGCACCGACAACACCTACAACCTCACAAGCCGCTATTTCCTTGCCGGACTGTGCTGGCGCTTTGGCAAACTGGAACTCGCCAACCAAATCCACGAACAAGGTGGTCAAGTCGGAGGAAAACAGAGGTAACCCCACCTTCCGCATCACACAATGCGGCGTAACACAAAGCAAATCAGAGGTAATTAGCACATAGCAGGCATCTACTACCCATCAAGTACCCATAAACAACCCATAAACTATCCATAAACTACTCATAATTTATAAGTAGTTTATGGGTACCTTATGGGTGATTTATCAGATTGTGATGCTAATTTAGGTCTGCTCTACCATGCCTTGAGACCAGGCAAATTGACGGGTTAAATCATTATCGACCAGTTCTCATGGTTAACTGCCCGTGGTTGCAACCGTATTTCTTCTTTCCGAACGGAAGTCGGAGCATTCTTGTTTACCCCGTACAGAAGACAACGGCCTATTATTGTTGACGGCGCGGGTGAAGCCAAGACCGCCGCATTGGCTTTCGGTTGCCACCATCGGCCTTGCTGACTGATGATTTTGTTTGCATAAAGCACCTTTCATGCTGTGTCGCCTTGGCGCAGTGCGTGCAGACGGGCCTCCGTCACAATGGAGGGATACATAAAAACATGGCCGTAGGCGGGCTGCCGCCCTGCTTGGCACCATACTGCATTTTACGGACCTATGACGCTTTTTTGCCTATCTTGATGCCTTTCCTCTCCTCCTCCATGTCCTCTATCGTGCAATAAGCCGCCCGCACCGTCTCTTTGCCGAACGGGTTCTCCACCCCATGACTTCTGTCCAATATTCCTTTTCCTCATAAGACAGACTGGCACTTACGCATTTCTCTTCAGAAACACGTTCTTTTTGCTTTCCGTTGTGGCGTTACGGCATATCTCGCGAACTTTCTGCCTCCTCATCTGCTTTTATTACCATCTCCAAATACTCATCCCGCCCTATTTCAAACCTAATATTCTCTCCTTCGTCACGTTTGGGCTCAACCACTTTCTGATTTTCCTTGTTTCAGCCTTACACCCTTTTGCTGATTTTGCTGGCTTTAATATGCCAACTCATTCTCGGCTCAATACAAAAAAAGGGTTGACACTTTCGAGTGTCAACCCTTTTCATTAGTCACCAAATGAACCTGACGTACTAATGGTCGGAAACGAATGTCACTAGTCGTCAATTGCTCACTATTAACGTTCGGAGCGCGTTGGACTATGGAGGAAATCTTGATAGCAGAGAAAGATACCATCCTCAAGCTCCACGTTGTATTTCCAACCGAGTTTCTCGGCCTTGCTCACATCCAAGAGTTTGCGTGGCGTGCCGTTCGGACGGGAGGTATCCCATTTTATTTCTCCCTTGTAGCCAATCACCTTGGCCACCAACTCCGCAAGCCTCTTTATAGAGATTTCTTTCCCCGTGCCGGCGTTGACTGTCTCGTCACCACAGTAGTTATTCATTAAGAAAACGCAAAGGTTTGCCAAGTCGTCCACATAGAGGAACTCGCGCAGCGGACTGCCGTCACCCCAGCAAGTCACCTCTTTCAGCCCGGTCACCTTGGCCTCGTGAAAGCGGCGGATTAGAGCGGGCAGCACATGGCTGTGCTCTGGATGATAATTGTCATTGGGACCATAAAGGTTGGTGGGCATCACGCAGATGTAGTCGGTTCCGTATTGTCTGTTGAGATACTCGCAGTATTTGAGACCGCTAATCTTGGCCAGCGCGTAAGCCTCGTTGGTCTTCTCCAACTCGCCGGTAAGCAAGCACGACTCGGGAATAGGCTGCGGCGCCATACGGGGGTAGATGCAGGAGGAACCAAGAAACTCAAGTTTCGTGCATCCATTCTTCCAGGCCGCATGAATGACGTTCATTTCAAGAATCATGTTGTCGTACATGAAATCGGCCAATGCAGACTGGTTGGCGACGATGCCACCCACCTTGGCGGCGGCAAGAAAAACATATTCCGGTTTCTCTTTAGCAAAAAAGAACTCAACTTGTTCTTGGCGAGTCAAATCGAGCTCCTTATGAGTTCGGGTGATGATATTGGTATATCCCTGACGCTCCAACTCGCGAACAATAGCCGACCCCACCATTCCACGATGGCCTGCAACATATATCCTTGAATTTTTTTCCATAAAAAACAGTTGAGAGTTGAGTGTGCAGTGTTTAGTTTAGAGTCAGTATTAAAGTATTAAACCTTAATTCCGCAACACTATAATTTAACTTTATTTATAAGTTCCTGAGCAACAAAAAGTTGCCCAGGATTTTGCCATGTCAGAATTTTCACTTATCTTAGTGTTGCAAAAAGAAAACAAGCAAAACTCTAATAT
>JAXFQM010000177.1:0-6082 GCA_034178965.1 Bacteroidales bacterium
TTCCAACGCCAAGTCTGCCATGTCCTGCAAAGTGCACCCTGGGTGACTGCTGATGAAATATGGAATCAGTTGGTACCGCAGCCCGTTTTTCCTGCACGTCTCGTCGAAGTCGCGTTTGGTGCGCAGAAAAATGTCGAAGGAGGGCTTTCGCATTAGACCCAGCACCTTGACAGAGGTGTGTTCTGGTGCCACTTTAAGCCGTCCGCTCACATGGCGCATCACCACCTCGCGAAAATAATCGAATCCTCCATTATCCTTGGTAAACAAGTCGCAGCGTATACCGCTGCCAATGAACACGTGCTTTATGCCTGGCACTTGCGCCACACGTCGGTATAGCCTTAGTAGGCGCTCGTGGTCGCTATCGAGGTTCTTGCAAATATAGGGATGGATGCAACTGTATCGTGGGCATGTTTCGCACAGCGTCTTGTCCCGCCCGCCCATGCGGTACATGTTGGCGGAGGGCCCCCCAAGGTCGGTTATAGTTCCATGGAAGTCTTCCATCTGCGCCACTCGCTGCGTTTCTTTCAGAATGGAAACCTCGCTGCGCGAGGCTATCTGCTTGCCCTGGTGCGCCGAGATGGTGCAAAACGAACAACCCCCAAAGCATCCGCGATGAGTATTGATACTGTGCTTAATCATCTCGTAGGCAGGTATGGCTCCCCGCTTCTTGTATTTGGGATGCGGTAAGCGCAGATAGGGCAAGTCGAAGGTCCTGTCCATCTCCTCCTGTGTAAAAGGCAGTTCCGGCGGGTTCACCACCACATATCGTTCGCCATGTCTTTGTACGAGCCTTGCGGAGCGCATCTTGTTGCTCTCCCTTTCTATGATGTGGAAATTTTCAGCCTCCGCACGTTTGCTTTTCTCGCATTCTTCGAATGGGTGCAACTCTATTACCGGCGTGAGACACCGTGCTTTGCCCAAACCGAACTTCTCTCCCGGCATCATATCCGACATGAAAGCCACTTGTGGCAGTTCGCGCAACATCTCCATTCTTTCCCCGCTTGCCAGCATGTTTGCAATCTTTACTATTGTTTTCTCTCCCATACCATAAGAAAGCAGATCGGCTGGGGTATCTGCCAAGAAAGAAGGGAAAAGTTTGTCGTCCCAATAGTCGTAGTGCGAAAGCCGTCTCATGCTGGCCTCTATTCCTCCCGCCACCACAGGTGTTTCGGGATAAAGGTTCTTGATTATTCTGCAATACACATAGGCCGCCCTGTCGGGGCGAAAACCTGCCATTCCTCCAGGCGTGTACGCGTCGTCGTGGCGCAGTCTCCTTGCGGCGGTGTAATGGTTCACCATGCTATCCATCACGCCGCTTGTTACGCCAAAGAACAAGCGTGGCTTGCCAAACTTCTTGAAATCGCGTAGGTCGTCGCGCCAATTTGGCTGTGGAATGATTGCCACACGATATCCTTCCGCCTCCAGCATCCGGCCTATTACTGCCGTGCCAAACGAGGGGTGGTCCACATAGGCATCTCCCGAAACCAACACCACATCCAACTCGTCCCAGCCTCTGCGGCGGGATTCTTCAAGCGTAATGGGTAGAAAGGCGTTCATATGTGGATATTGTAGATTGTTGCTCCCGCGCAAAGCGAAAAGATGTCTTTTGCGGGTGCAACAATTCTTGTTTTATTTAATGGTGATGCTTGCCGCCACATGGCGCTTTTCAGCGGCTTGCATTTCCAGCCTTCAGTCGGTGATGGCCGCTATGCCTGGCAGGGTCTTTCCCTCGAGGTATTCCAGCATAGCTCCTCCGCCCGTGGAAACGTAAGTCATTTGGTCTGCAAGACCCATTTGCTTCACTGCCGCCACGCTGTCGCCGCCCCCTATTGCCGCAAACGCGCCTTTCTTGCAGGCCTCCGCCACGGCTTTAGCTATCTCATGCGTTCCTTTTGCGAAGGCAGGCAGTTCAAACACGCCGGCAGGGCCGTTCCATAATATGGTCTTGCTCTTGAGTATGATGTCACGAATAGCCTCCACACTGTGGGGCCCGCAGTCCATGCTTTCCCAGTTGTCGGGCACGTCGTTAGACGGCACCACGCGCGTGTGTGCGTCGTTGCTGAAGTTGTCGGCTACAAGGCTATCTACGGGCAGGTAGTATTTTACGCCCTTATCGTCCATGCGTTTCATAAGGTCAAGCGCCAGTGGCATCTTGTCGTCTTCACAAATGCTTTTGCCTATCTTGCCTCCCATGGCCTTGGTGAAAGTGTAGCGCATGCCGCCAATGATGACAATATTGTCCACCTTGTCCATCAAGTTCTCCAAAATGCCAATCTTGCTGCTCACCTTGCTGCCACCAATGATGGCGGTGAAAGGTCTCGGCGCATCATGCATCAACTTCTCGAGGTTCTTCACTTCGTTTTCCATCAAAAAGCCGAAATACTTGTCGTTGGGGAAGAAGCGCGCAATGACGGCCGTGCTGCTGTGTTCGCGGTGCGCTGCTCCGAACGCGTCGTTCACATAGCAGTCGCCCAATTTGCTGAGTTGTTGCGCCAAATCCACGTCGCCCTGGGTCTCTCCTGGATAGAAACGAATGTTTTCGAGCAGCATCACTTCACCGTTTTTCAGCCCTTTGGCCATCTCTTCCACCTTGGGTCCAAGCAGTTCTTGCGTGAATGCCACGGGGCGGCCAATAAGTTCCTCAAGATGTTTTGCCACAGGAGCCAGACTCAAGTCGGGTTCGAAACCGCCTTTCTTCGGACGGCCGAAGTGTGCCATGATGATGACCGCCGCGCCATCGCCCAGCAACTTCTGTATGGTGGGCAAGCTCTCGCGCATGCGAGTGTCATCGGTGATATTCTTATGTTCGTCCACGGGTACATTAAAGTCCACGCGCAGCAGCACCTTACGTCCTGCGAAATTGATGTTATTGATTGAAATCATGATTTTTTTTATTGTTTTTTGCTGTTTGCTAAAATGGCGAATTATCATGGTTCTGTCCTTACGCTTCCGCCGACTCAGGCTCTTCCACGGCCATACCGATATACAACGCACTAAGCATGGTGAAGACGAACGCCTGCAGATATGCCACCAGACATTCCAGCAGATCGATGAAGACGGCGAAGAACACCGCCACAGGTGTCACACAACCTCCCGCCACCGCCCCAAAGGCGTTGCTGATGATGAAGATGATGGTGATGAAGCCCAGCACCACGATGTGCCCAGCTGTCATGTTAGCAAAAAGTCGTATCATCAGCACGATGGGCTTGGTGAAGATGCCAAGTAACTCCACTATTGGCATGAGAGGAAACACTTTGAGGAATGCCGGCACGCCAGGGGTGTTGAAGATGTCTTTCCAATAGTGCTTATTTCCGCTTAAGTTGGTAACGAGGAAGGTGATGAGCGCCAATACCCCCGTAACGGCAATGTTTCCCGTGATATTGGCACCAGCCGGAAAGAACGGTATAAGACCCAACACGTTACAGAAAATAATAAAGAAAAACAAAGTCAGTAGATAAGGCAAATACTTGTCGCTTTTGTCGCCTAACATGGGCTTCACCATGTCGTTTTTCACATGCAGCACCAATATTTCTACCAGATTTTGCAGTCCTTTGGGGGCCATGTTACCACGTTTCCTGGCTTGCTTGGCGGCTGCCAGCACCAGCCAAATGAGCAAGGCCACGGCGATGATAATGGCCGCCGAGGTCTTGGTAAGGGAGATATCTATTGGTTTCTTGTAAGTGCCATCGGCGTTCAGGATGGGCATGCCCGTATTTTGGTCCACGCAGATAATTTCTTCCTTTTCCATTCCGCCACCCACCAGCCTATAGCCTTTGTAGTCGGCATGCCCGTGTTCGAAGTTCTTGCTCATGAAGATGTCCAAGTGCCCGTCGTTCACCAGTATCACAGGCAGCGACACCGCCACACCGTGTTCCTTGCCGTCTTTGCCTTGCCAGTCGAAGAGATGCCAAGAGTGCGCGTCGGTCACATGACCTATGATGATGGAACCCGGGTTCAATCCCTCCTCCGTTTCCTGCGCCACGTAGTCCAATGCGGCTATTTCCTCGGCGGTCATCTCTTGCGCCAGTGCGGTAGTGTCTATCTGCTCAATATCGGGCAATTCATCCTTGGGTTCAAAGCCTGTATACACTTTCTCTTCTGCGCACAGGTTCATCCCCCAAGCGCAGAAAGCACAAATCATGGCAAAGACTTTTATCTTCATGATATTCAGTGGTTAATATTAATGTTATTATTCTTGCTCTGTTTTTTAATGGATTGCAAAGATACGAAATAAATCCCAGTTGTTAAAAAAAACTTTGCCAAAGCGACAGAAATGCGCGTTCTATTTTTAGACTGTCTTATTCGCCCTTGTGACCAGCGGTTTTCGCCGTTTTACCCATGATGTCATATTGCATCGAGTCGAATATGGAGAGTTGGTTTTCCGACTGAATATCAGCCAACTCAAGCGGATGCAGTTTCAAGGCCTCGCGCATCAGCCTTCGTGCCGCCACGCTGCGTCCCACGCCCATTTGGCGCGCCACGCCGCGCAAGTGCTCCGCATCGCGCACCGACAACGTCAACTTTACCCTTAATGCCTTCTTCCTGCGTTTCTTTGTTGCCATGTAATGTATCTCGATTTTTTTTGCAAAAATACGATAAAAAAGGCATATGCACGTCTTTGTCTCGAAAAATATAATAACAGGGTTATCAACAAGGCGAGCTGGCCTCATCACATTCGCGCCTTCTCGTCTGATTGGCGCCAAAAGACACGGATTGCCGCCGCGCAAACTGAGTGAAGGGAAATAAACCATACTTCCCTCTCCCCCCCCCCTACGGGCAAACATGGGGGGGAGACATTCGTGTCTGCTGACGTCAGAAATGGTACAACGCGCCCCCTTATCCACCTTTGGCTGCACGGAAAAAAACCACTCTCTCCACCCACCTCGTGACAACAATTAAAGCTCCGACAATTATCCTTCCCCCTCACCTCAAGGCTTCAAAAAAGACTTCCTTGCTCCTCAACTATCAAAAAATATTTCTGTAAATTAAGGCTTCAAAAAAGACTTCCTTGCTCCTCAACTATCAAAAATATTTCTGTAAATTATTGAAAAATAAATTATTACAAGAGTTTCATCAAAATAATTCACCATGGTTCAAATATTTTTAGTACCTTTGCAAAAGAATTTGGTATACCTATTTTTGAATCGAAATAACTACGTTCTTGGTCGGGGTGAAGGAGTTCTGCCCCGCGAACGGAGGAAAATAACAAAAAGAACTCTGCAATAAATCAAGCACTATGAAAAAGTTCAATTTACTAACATTCGTTGCCCTCGTTTCCGTATTTATCGGATGCGAAAAGGGCGGCACCGACAACGTCTCCCCAACCACCGCAGAAAAAATCATTGGCAACTGGGTGATTGATGGGGAGGATTTCTCCAGCAAATTGACGTTTGGCAAAAACACGTGGACACAGCAAGAACGCAATTATGAGACGAGCGGCACCTATTCCATTAACGGCGACATTCTTACCATGAAAATCGGTGACTCGCTGGTGAACGAGGCTAAAGTGACCATGCTCTATGACTACAACACACTTGTGCTGCGTTTCAAAAGCCCGTATGGCGAGGACTGGGGCATAGCACATGAGTTTGCCCTCTATTACAGAGAAAACGCCACCATTGCCGCCACACAGGCCGATATCCAGGGCAAATGGTTTTGGTACATGCATGGCGACCGCAACACCATTCGTGGCTCGTTGGAATTCAAGGGTAACACCTTCGACTTCATCATCCCCGTGTGGAGCGAGCGTATGAAGGGCACCTACGAGTACGTCAACGGCATCATTAAGTTCCATGTGACCGAATTTCTTGTTAGAGATTATTTGGACGAGGCTCCCGAAAACCTCTATTTGAATTGGGCTGTGCCTGAAACGGGATCGGGGCACGACACCCCCTCTTTTGGCTATGATTTCCAGCGGCCATTTGTGGCCAACGGCAACGAGGCGTTCTGCATCATTGCCAATCTACCTGCCTATTTCGAAAAGCAATGATGTTACTGCCCGTCTCTAATGCAAAACATCCACATGGTGTTGGGGGGGGGCGGGCGCGCGCCCCCCCCCCAAACAGGGTTGGGCGCCCCCCCC
>JAXFQM010000199.1:0-18219 GCA_034178965.1 Bacteroidales bacterium
TGCAAAGGTAAGAAAAAAAATTGACATACAACCTTTTTTCTTCTAAGGGACTGCATGTTTGTGCATGGCACGCTACTGGTGCGGAAAGGCATCCTGTTTTCTTATAGTCGGAAAAGGCAACGTGCTGTGGCGGTGGTGACGGCGGCCACCTGCCATAATTCGATGCCTTTGATGGCAGCCACTCGGGCTGCAGTGTCGAGGAGGAAAGCTTCTTCGTTGCGTTTGCCGCGGTGGGGTACGGGAGTCAGGTAGGGGGCGTCGGTTTCGAGTAAAAGGCACTCCAGCGGAATGGCGGCCACCACTTCGGCTGTGCTGCTGTGCTTATAGGTGGCCACGCCTCCAATGCCAAGCAGAAAGCCCATTTCCACAAGTTGTTCGGCTTGTGCCACTGTGCCGCCAAAGCAATGGATGACTCCAGGATGTTTTCGGCGGGGGTTGCTTGTTTCAGCAAGCAGGTGAAAGAAGTCCTCAAAGGCGTCTCGAACATGTATGGAAGCGGGCAGATCCAACTGTTGCGCCCACAGCAACTGTCTTTTTAGAGCATCCAGTTGTTGAATGCGATAAGTGGCATCCCAGTGATAGTCCAGTCCTATCTCGCCCACGGCCACATAATGCTCGGTGCGTGAGAAAAGCAGTCTCCTCACTGCTTCCAGCCGTTCCTCATAGTCGTTTCCCACTTCGCAGGGGTGCAGCCCCATCATTTGGCGCATGTGGTTGGGATAACGCCGTTGCAGGTCGTCCTGTTCATTGGCGCAATCTGCGTCTGTGGCGGCCAAGAGCATCATGTCCACTCCCGCTGCAAAGGCGCGGTGCAGCATGTCGTCTTGGTCATCGGCATATTCCTCCCCATAGCAATGTGTGTGCGTGTCGATGAGCGAGTGGTTTTCTGCGTCCGCCTGGGGCGTTTCCATCATCTTTCCTGTATTATTTGGGTGAAGAGTTCGTATAGTTCCTTCAGTCGAGGTTGGTCAAGCAGCATTTGTCGGTGACGGTCAATCGTTTTTTGGTCGCGCCTCCGTGCAGGCCCAGTCTGTAGGCTCCAGAGGTCGCCGTGTAGGGCTTTTTCCGCAGTGGTTTGTATGAGTGGGGTAAGTACGTCGAAAGGCAGGTCGTGTCGTTCCAATTGTTCCTGCGCCAGCGCGTTGAGGGCATTGCCAAAGTTACTCACCATAACGGCGGACAAGTGCAGCCACTGCCGCTGCTCGCTGTTCAGCCTGAAAATCTTTTGCGACACGGTTTCCATCAACGCGGCGATTTGTTGCTCCACCTGTGGCGTGCTGCCTTCAATGCAGAAAGGCAGTTGATCATATTGCATGGCCACCTCGCGCACGAAAGTCTGTGGCGACCATGCTACGCCGCATTTCCGGCTGATAGGTTCCAGCACTTTCATGGGCACAGTGCCAGAAGTGTGCACCACCAAAGCCTCGCGTAGGCGTAGGTCCAGCGCGAGGTCAAAGAGGGCATCATCGCTCACCGCCAAGACATACACGTCGGCGGTGGGATAGAGGAGCGCCAGTTTGTCAATGGGCTCTGCAAACACTTGGTGGGCCAGCCGCTCCGCGTGGTCGTACTCGCGGGAGAAAACCTGTAAGATTTGGTGGCCAGCCGCTTTCAAGGCCAACGCTAAATGGGTGGCCACGTTGCCAGAGCCGACGAACGAGATGGTTTGTTTAGTTGTCGTCATCGTCGTCCGAGAAGAAATCCTCCTTGCTGGGATAGTCGGGCCAAAGGTCCTCAATGCTGTCGTAGGGTTCTCCCTCGTCCTCAATCTCTTGGAGGTTTTCTATCAGTTCCATGGGGGCACCGGTGCGCTGCGCGTAGTCGATAAGTTCGTCTTTCGTGGCGGGCCACGGCGCGTCATCCAGTTTTGATGCTAATTCAAGAGTCCAGTACATGAATAAAGATGTTAATATAAGATTGTTGGCTTGAATGTTTTTTTATGTTGGGAGGGTTCTTTTATTTATTCCCTTCCTCCTTGCCGCTGGAGTCATGCGAAGAAAGGAAGTCAGCCTTTCCATACTATTTCCTCCATGTCCTCCACGTGCACCAGGAGCCGGGCAAGGACGAAGAGGTAATCGCTCAAGCGGTTGAGGTATTGCCCAATGGAGGGGTCTGTGGCGGAGTTGCGTGTAAGGGTTACCACGCGTCGTTCGGCGCGGCGGCATACGGTGCGCGCCACATGGCAGTCAGCAGCGGCGAGGGTGCCGCCAGGAATGATGAAAGCGGTGAGGGGGGGCAGTTTTTGCTGCATGGCGTCTATCCAATGCTCCAAGTTGTCAATGGCATCGGCGGGCAGGTGTGGCAACTTTTGCGCCAAACTCTCGTCCTCGTTTGCGAGGAGTGTTTGGATAACGAAAAGATGTTGCTGTATTTGTTTCACTTGGCGGCCGTAGAAGAGGGCGTTGTCGGCATCTATGGCTTTCATTTGGTCCAGTCTCACGCAAAGCAGGCCCACGTGAGCGCCCAGTTCGTCCACAGTGCCGTAGGCTTCCACTCGGGCGTCGTCCTTTTCCACGCGGGTGCCGCCCACCAGAGATGTTGTGCCGTTGTCGCCAGTTTTAGTATATATTTTGCTCATAATCTATAAAAAATAGGGCGTAGGCCCACATAATATTTTGCTCTTTTCGTTCTGCATGCCAGCGACTTTCGTGCTGTACGCCTCCCTTTTATCGTGCTGAAAAAGTAATAATAAAAAATTACATACGCGAAAAAAAATTGTTAAGATGCTTTTAGGGGAGGACTGTCGCGGCGAAAGAGTCAAAAAGCACAGATGTTAGGTAGGCGCAGCGGGGGCTGTCTGCTTTGGAGGTTGTTGCAATCTGTGGGCATAGAATCCTATTCCCGTGCATGTCTTCCTTTTGGCCGTTCAACAACAGAGGTCATCCCCCACGGCGGTTAGGGATGACCTCTGCCTCAAGGTCGTTCCCTTGCGGCTGTGTCCAAGGCCAGTCAGATGCGTTCTACGGCCTTTATCTCAGGGATGGCGTCCTTGAGGGCTTTTTCGATGCCTTGCTTGAGGGTTTGTTGGGCGTGGGGGCAGCCTCCGCAATGGCCATTGAGGCGCACCACAACGACCCCTTCGTTGGTGAGGTCCAGGTATTCCACGTCGCCACCGTCTTGCTGTAGGTAGGGACGTATTTGGCTCAAGGCATTCTGTACCTTGCGCTCAAGGATGCTTTTTTCTTCGTCAGTCATGTTGGTTAGGAGTTGTTTTTCGGGGGTTGAACCGTCGGTTCCCTATTACAATTTTGTGAATGATAATATGGATGATTATTGCAATCTCAAGAAGTGAAGTAGAGAACGGAAGAATGTTTGTCGTGTGTTAAAAAAAACATACGTGAAATGCATTGAATAGTGCGGATAGGCTACCTTGCTGGTGTTCTTGATCGGCCGGTTTCATGTATTCAAGTATTACAACCTGTTCATTCGTTCATTCTTGAGTATATTAAGCGGTCAGAAGTGAAAGTAACATTATTTGTTTTCTAACTTGCACACTTCTCGAATGACATTGTTGGCCAATTCCATGAATGCTTCGCTTTCGGGGGTGGGCTTCTCATTCCACAAAGCCACGGGCTTGCCCAAATCGCCACTTTCGGCGATACTTTGCACCAGGGGGATTTCTCCCAGCACAGGGCGCTGCATATCCTCCGCCAATTTCTTGCAGCCGCCGTTGCCGAAGATATAGTACTTGTGGTTGGGCAGTTCGGCTGGGGTGAAGTAGGCCATGTTTTCCACGAAACCCAAAATAGGGATGTTGATGCCGTCCATGGCAAACATTTCCGCCGCGCGCGTCACGTCGGCGATGGCCACTTGCTGTGGCGTGCTCACCATCACGACTCCGGTGCAGGGCAGTGTTTGGGCAATGGTCAGTTGCACATCGCCTGTTCCGGGAGGCATGTCGGCCACCAGGTAGTCCAACTCGCCCCACCAAGTTTGCGTCAGCAGTTGCTTCAGTGCGCTGCTGGCCATGGGGCCGCGCCACACAAGGGCTTTGCCAGAATCCACCAAAAAGCCGATACTCATCAACTTAATGCCGTATTTTTCAACGGGCACCATGTATTCCTTTCCCTCATGCATTTCGCCGTAGATGTCCTCGGCTTCAATGTGGAACATGGTGGGCACCGAGGGGCCGTAGATATCGGCGTCCACAAGGCCCACCTTGGCGCCAGTGCGTGCCAGTGCAATGGCCAAGTTGGCTGCCACGGTGCTTTTACCTACGCCGCCTTTGCCGCTGGCTACGAGGATGGTGTGCTTGATATGGGGGAACTCGGCCTTTGGGTCGGGTAGCCGTGTGGGCCGTGCGGTGAGATTCACGGTCACCTCTGCGTCGCGGTCCACCAGTTGATGGATGGCGTTGACGCAATCCTCTTTCATTTTGTGCTGCATGGGACAGCCCGAGGTGGTGAGCACCAGGTCGAAGCTGACTTTCTTGCCGTCGATGGCGATGTTTTCTATCATGTTCAAGTCGATTAGGTTGTTGCCTAAATCGGGGTCCATGACGTGTTTCAGCGCCATTTCAATTTGTGTCTTGGTTATTTGGATCATGTGAATACGGTTTTTTGAATGGTGGGTGGGACATTAAGTTGGGTTTGCAGGGGTGCCTTCGTGTGAGCCTGGTTTTTCCCCGTGCCTTGCGCGGAGCGCTTTCTCCAGTATTTCACTATGGTCGAAGGCCAGGGGCGGCAGCTCGTCGAGAGGGAACCATTGTGCCAATTTGGCATCGTCGCCGGCGCGCAGTTCGACAGATTGTCTGTTCACGTCTGCCATGAAGGCCACCGTCACTGTGCGGCCGCGCGGGTCGCGCCCTTCGCGCGAGGCTACGGCAACGAGGGCAAGGGGAATGTTGGCAAGCCCTGTTTCTTCTTCCAGTTCTCGCGCGGCGGTGTGCTCTATGTCCGTGTCGGACATGTCGAAAAAACCACCAGGAAAGGCCCACAAGCCTTGGTAGGGGTCGTTGCCGCGCTGTATGAGTAGCAGACTGCGCCCGTCATCGGCAAACACAAGTATGTCGGCGGTGACGGCGGGGCGGGGGTATGCATAGGTGTACGGCATGAGACTTTTTTTGGTTTCGAGTGATGGAAGCAAGGTGCGTGGTTGGCGATTAAGTTTCGTTGGCTTTTTGAGGAGAGGTTGTTACTCTCCAAATAATTCCTGCAATTTTTGTGCCAGTTCTTTGCCGCGCAGGTTTTTGGCCACCACTCGGCCTTGCGCGTCTATTAGGATGGTGGTGGGGATGGAGGTGACACCATATGCCGTGCCGCCGCTGGAGACCCATCCGCGCAAGTCGCTTACGTGGTTGGGCCACGCCAAGCCGTCGTCAGCAATGGCTTTCAGCCAAGAGGTGCGTTCGCTGTCAAGTGACACGCTGAATACCTCAAAGCCCAGTGGGTTGTATTTTTTGTAGAGTTTCACCACGTTGGGGTTTTCCATGCGGCATGGGCGGCACCACGAGGCCCAAAAATCCACCAACACCACTTTGCCGCGCAAGTTACTCAGTCGCAGCGTGTCACCCTGTGCGTTGGGCATGGCTATTTCGGGTGCCAGCGAACCTGTCTCAAGACTGCTTTTCACCTTTTGGTCCAGGTGCTGCACATAGGGGTTTGAGGGATACCGCTCGATGAGGGCGTCGCGCACTTGTTCAAAGAGGTTGGCATAGGTGCTGAAGTCGTCCTCTAAAAAGGTGACGAGGAAAGCGCTGATAAGGCAGTCTTTATTGTCCTCCACCACCTTGCGCACCCATTGGCGCTGTTGCAGCATGATTTGCTTTGCGTCCTCTTGCAGTTGTTGCCGGCGCAACGCGCTGGTGTTGCTGTCGCGAAATTCGGTGTCCAATATTAGTGAGCGTGCCAGTGGCTCATACATGGCTGCGTTGAACTGTTTGTATGCTTCCATGTTGCGCGAGCCGTTGACCTTGTCTACGACCACGAAATCGATGTCGGAGGTGTGTCTTAGGTCCAAGGTGACCTTTTCGCCTGGCATCACCATCACGTGCAGCATGGGCGACCGTTCCGCATAGTCGAAGGTGAAGACATACAAGGAGGGTGTTTGTGCGGCGAGGCTTATCTCGTATTTTCCCTTGGCGTTGGTGTAGAACGTGTCGAGGGGTGTCAGTCCCCTGGGGCTCACTTCATTGACGATGATGCCCACGGGGTATTTCTCAAACTCTTTTAGTTGTCCTTTCATCGTTGCCGTTTGGGCTTGCAGTGCACCGAGGGCCACGGTGAATGACAGAAGTATGGGAATGAGGCGTTGCATAAGAGTCTTCATCTTTTTGTAATTAGCATTAATGTTTCTTCCAGTTCTTTGTCCTCGGATAGCAGTATGCGTGCGTTTGCCGCGCTTCCGTATAGGCTTGTGGCAATGCGTGCCTTGATGGTGAGACGTATGTAGGAACCATATTTGGCCAGGGTGGCAGGGTCGCGCATCAGGCCGGCCTTGTCGGCTTCGTGCAGCAGTTGGCGGGACAGTGCGTCGGGTGTGGTGAAGCGTTTCACAAAGTCGTTTTCTGTTGGATAGTGTTTTTTCAAGGCGGCGTAGTTGCGTTCCACAAATTGTAGGGCCACGTTGTCCAATAGCGCCTTCTCGTTCATTTTGTTGAAATAGATAAGTGCGCTGTCGGTGAAGATATGCAGTTGGTGGTCGGGCGTAATACCGCCGCCGCCATATACCACGCGTCCTTTGCGTGTGTAGTAGCGTGTCGTGTCGTTGGGGTGGGGGGGTAAGGTGTCCCCCTGCTGGGTGTCGTAAAGACGCAAGATATAATCCATCATGTAGGCCTGGGTGCCTTTCTCGTAGGAGCGCTGTATGCAGCGTCCCGAGGGGGTGTAGTAACGTGCCGTGGTAAGGTGCAGTGCGCTGTGGTCGGGTAACGGGTATTGCGACTGCACGAGCCCTTTTCCAAAGGAGCGGCGTCCCACAATGGATCCTCTGTCGTTGTCCTGCACGGCTCCGCTCACTATTTCGCTGGCGCTGGCGCTGGCTTCGTTAATCATCACCGTCACGCCCCCTTGGCCAAACAGCCCGCCGGGGGTGGAACGTATGTCCTCTCGAGGTTGGTGGGCGCCTTGCGTGTAAACAATCAGTTCTTTACCGGGCAGCAATTCATCGGCTATGGAGGTGGCTGCGCTCATCAGCCCGCCGCCGTTGTTGCGCAGGTCGAGGACGAGATGTCGCATGCCTTTTTGTTTCAATGTTTTCACGGCATCGCAAAACTCGTCGTGGCTGGTCATGGTAAACGACGAAAGTCCTATGTAGCCGATGGTGTCGGTAAGCATTCCGCGGAACAGCACGCTGGGGGTATTCACGGCGTTGCGCTTCAAGTTGATATTGCGTGGTTCCCTTGTGCCGTATCGCATGATGGTGAGCGTCACGTGCGTCATGGTGCGCCCCTTTATCTTTTTGATGACATCCTCTATGCTCATGTTCACCCCTGCCACCGTCTTGCCGTCCACGGCGATTATTTTGTCGCCTGGCTGTAGGTCGGAGTGGCTGGCGGGTCCTCCAGGCATCACTTGCAGTATGCGTACAGTGTCGTCCTTTTGGCGAAGCAGGGCGCCAATACCTTCTATGTGCCCGCTCAACTCCTCGGAACTATGTTTCAGTTCTTCGGCGGAATAATAGGCGCTATGGGGGTCGAGGGAAAAGAGCAGGGTGGAGAGGGTGTTGTCCACCAAAGTGTCGTAACTGAAAGAGTCAACGTAGAGGTTTTCCACCAGGTCCATGGCGTAGTTTAACTTGCGCAAGGCAAAGTTGCGTCTGCTGCTGCTGTTTGTGCCAAGCAGCGTATTTGTTCGTGGCAACAAGGCTCCTGCCGCCAGCCCTGCAGCAAGTGCCACGAAGAAAAGCAAAACGGCCACGGATGTCTTCACATGCTTTTTCATATTATGAATATAACGCGAGAACTCGTTGTTTATTGCGTCGCATTGAAAAAAATAGCCTGCTTGTTAGGTTGCGGCGCAATGCGGCGCACAACGGAATGCCTGCCGTTGTGCGCCGTCCATGCCCGCTTTTTGTCCTGCCGTCCTACTTGGAGAACATCACTTTCTCACTACCAAACATGCGCGTCAGGGCCACGATAGTGGCTGCGGTGTAGGCGAGGTTACTACCCACTGTTACGAGGAAAGGCAGAAGCGTGGCCTCGTGCTTGAAAACGGAGGCCATGCATTGCACGCTACCATAGAAAGGGATGAGATGCGCGGCGGCGGTGGCATCGCTGCCCAGCATGGGCGTGAAACTGGCCGCCATGACCACTATCATCAGCGGCAACGTCATGGTTTGCGCGGACTTCACGTTTTTGGCCCACGCGCTCACCACGCTGACGAGCCCCACCAATAGCAGCACGGTGGTGAGTATGATAACCAGCAGCAGTACATAGTCGTTGGCGGTGTACAGTTGTCTTGTCTCGTTTGCCAGGTATGCCATTTTTTCGTCGCTTTCGCCTGTTATCATTTTGGGCAGCGAAAGGATGATGCCAAGGAAACTGCTTAGGCCGCTGAGCAACGCGATGCCCGACAGGCTCAATATCTTTCCCAGGGCCAGTTGGTTGCGAGGCATGGGGGTCACCAGCAGGGTGGCTATGGTACCGCGCTCTTTCTCGCCGGCTATGGAGGTGGGAGCCACACTCATGCAGGCGCTGAAAAGCATCATGATGATGAGCATGGGCAGCAGGGTGGCCAGCACGGAGCCAATCTCGTCGGAGACATTGCCACTGTTGTACTCTGTGCCGCCTTCCAAGATGTTTTCGTCCACATTGATGTCGAAGCGGTTGCAGGGAGCGCACAGGGTGCTCTCATAGTCGTTCAGCAGGGTCGACACCGTCGAGAATGCAGCCATGGAATTGGGCGAGGAGGAGTTGTAGAATATTTGCACGTTTGGTACGCAGGCCGTGTTGCCATCGGCATGAGCGATGCTGTCGGTGAAGCCTTTCGGAAAAGCCACATAGAGCAGGTCGTTGTCCTTGTCCTTCAGCTGTTTCTTCACGTTGTCCACGTCGAAACCCTGCGTCACCAAGGCATACGGCAACGAGTCGAACAGCGGCTGCAACTCGGCGGGCAGGCGGTCCACGTATACGGGTGTCACCACGCTCGTGTCCTCCTCGAACTGCTTGCCCATGTTGTCGCCGATGAATGTGTAGATGAGGAAGATGAGCAGGCCAGGCATGATGACTACGGTGAAGAAGAGGCTGCGGTCTTTGAAGAAACGGAAGAACTCCTTCCGCACGATGGTCCAGGTGATGTTTTTCATAGTTGTCGCGATTCTACAGTGGTTTTATATAAGTCAAAGAAAGCGTCCTCGAGGCTTTGTTCTCCGCGCACGACGGCCAAGGTATCGCAGGCTACCAGTTTGCCGTTGATGATGACACCCACACGGTCGCAGAGTTTTTCTACCAGGCTGAAGATGTGGGTGGAGAGAATGATGGTCTTGCCTTCGCTGCGCAAATCCTGCAGGTAGTCGGTCACAGTGCGCGCCGTGATGACATCGAGTCCGTTGGTGGGTTCGTCAAAGATGATCACTTCAGGGTCGTGCACGAGCGAAATGACGAGGGAGAGTTTTTGCTTCATGCCGGTAGAGAGGTCGGCCACCTTTACCTCGGCGAATTGGTCAATGCCGAATTTTTGGAAAAAGACCTGTTTGCGTTCCTGCGACACGTGAGGGTCCACGCCGTGCAACTCGCTAAAGAAGTCATAGAGGTAGTTGGGCGTGAAGAAGTCTTCCAACTTCAGTTCGCTGGTGAGGAACCCGATGTGTTTCCTCACGTCGTTGGGTTGTGTCAGTACGCTGTGTCCTGCCACCAGCGCGTCGCCGCTGTCGGGTTTTATCAGCGTGGCCAGCATGCGCAGGGTGGTGGTCTTGCCGGCGCCGTTGGGGCCCAGCAGACCGAAAATCTCGCCAGGCTGCACGGCGAAACTCAAATCGTCAACGGCCACTTTGCGGCTGTCGCGCGTGTTCTCAATCTTTTGTTGCTTGCGGCTGAGCGTGAATGTTTTGCTAACTGCTTGCACGTCAACAATGTTCGTCATGGTATTGCTATGATTTCAAGTTGCAAAGATACGTTGTTTTTTTAGGGTGATGTTTATTATTGCTTTCTCCTGCCTTTTTTGTTATCGAGGAATAGAAGTGCCTCAATGGGGAGGAAGAGGACTGCGAAGAATGGCGCCACAACGGTGAAGAGGGTGTTTATTCCTTTCCACTTGCCGAGGAGGCCGAAAAATAGTTCCTTCTCCACCAGCACGGCCATAAAGGCTATGGCGAGCATCGCCAGTGCGCTTTCCGTGAGCCGTCGGCCGTGGGGGTCTGACTGTCGTTTGCGCGGCACGAATAACTTCAGTTTGCCGTTTTGGCGCGCAGGCCCGTATGATGTACCCATCGTGCGCAGGAGACGCTCGAAGCGGGTGCCGGCCACGAGGCGGTGCAGCGGCGAGTCCTTGTGGCCGACGGCCACAAGGCACAAGAGCCCGCAGGCTATTGTGAACACCGCTCCCAGCAGCAGATAGTCCTTTGCCCCGACGGGGCGTGGGCTGCGCTGCATCATGGCAAGGCATGCGGCGGTGGAGGCCACCACCAACACCACCGACAGGAGGGCGGCCACGGAGAAGGCTATTTGGCGTTTATTCATGGCTGCTTGCTTGTTCTTTTTTTTCGCGAGGATTGGCGGCCTCGTTAGTGGTTTGTTTGGGATAGCGCCGTGCTTTCTTCAATGCTTCCGCCAATAGGTATTCTATCTGCCCGTTGGTGCTGCGAAATTCGTCCGCAGCCCATTTTTCCAAAGCGGAAAACACCTCAGCGTCCACGCGCAGCGCAAAGTTTTTCTTGGGCATTTTGCTATTTGTTGATGAATGAGGCCATGTCCCGCAGCACGTCGAGGCTCATGGTCTCCTCTATTTGGCCGTATTCGAAAGGAAGTCCCGTAGTGCTGGGCTGGAAGAGATGGTTAAGTTTGTCGTAAGCATGTATTTCAGCTTCCTTATATTTTAGATGCTTGCGCATCGCCTTGAGGTTGGGTTCCGGCAGCACCTGGCAGTCGTTCAGCCCTTGCAGCACCAATACGGGCACCCTTTTACGCCGCATGGCGCGCAGATAGGGCTTGGGCTGGAAATGGTAGAAATAGTTCATCCAGCGTCCGTTCATGCTGGTGGTGTCGTTGGCATAGGCCGACACGTCTGGCTCCTTGCCGGTGATTTTCTTGATTTGCGTTTCCAGCACCTCCTTTCCGCCTATGGCTGGCGCGGCCATCAGCACGGCAAAGTTCGCCGCGCCGTCGGCTGCCAGCATTTCCGCTATCATGCCGCCTTCGCTGTGCCCCACTATGCCGATGCGTCTCTTGTCCACGTAGGGCAATGCGCGCAGCGTCTCCAGCGCGTGACGCGCGTCTTCGGCAAAGTCGGCCGTGGTGCCGGCGTAGAGGTTGGTGTCCGTGCTGCCCCAGCCCCTGTCATCGTAGCGCAGCACCACGATGCCGTGGCGCGTGAGGTGGTCGGCGACGACAGCGAAAGGTTTGTGCCCTAAGATGGTCTCGTCGCGGTCCTGTGCGCCGCTGCCGCTGACCAGTATCACGGCGGGGAAGCGTCCTGGCGCGTCAGGGCGCGTAACGGTGCCGTGAAACAGGTAGGGCGTGTGTGGATTGCGAAACACCACCTCCTGTGTGACATAGGGGTACGGCGCCATGGGCGTTTGCGGGCGCCGGTAGGGCTTCTCGCCCTCGAAGCGCTGCATTGCCACGGGGCGCACCAGCAAGCCTTGCATGAACTTGCCGTTGAACTTGCCGTCCGTCAGGCGCCCGCGCAACGTGGCGTGCAGGCTCTTGATGCTGATGGCGAGGCTGTCGCCCTCGTAGTGTGCCTTCGAGGCGGGAAACAACTCTTCCGTTTGGTCGGGCGAGCCCAGCCAAAAGCGTGTGGTGTCCGCTTCTGTCACCTGCATCAGCGTCAACGTCAGACTGTTTGCGCTGTCTATGTGCAGGCGTCCGCCATAGCGCAAGGTGTCCTGTGCCGTTGCAGCGGCGAGCAGAGAGCAGAGAGTAAGCAGCAGGGTGGTTCTTTTCATGGTAGCAATCGTGGTTTTGGTTTGGAGACGTGGTTTCTTGCCGCTGTTTTGGTGGGTTCTATGAATTTAATGAGGCCTTGCTTGGTGAGAGGATGAATTTACGGAACCCGCCAAGGCTTGCCTCTGAAGGCTGCCTACTGGTAGATCGTGCCCGTGTTGATGACGGGGCTTGCGCTTTCGTCGGCGCATAGCACCACCAGCAGGTTGGACACCATGGCGGCTTTCTTCTCGTCGTCCAGCGCCACAATGTGCTCATCGTCCAGTTTCTTCAGCGCCATGTCCACCATGCTCACTGCGCCCTCCACTATCTTTTCCCGTGCGCTGATGATGGCGTCGGCCTGTTGACGGCGCAGCATCACGCTGGCAATCTCGGCGGCGTAAGCCAAGTAGTTGATGCGTGCCTCCACAATTTCTATGCCAGCGATGGTGAGACGGTGGCGCAGTTCCTGCTCCAGTTTCTCGTTGATTTCATCTCCTCCGCTGCGCAGGGTGATTTCCTCTTTGTGGCTGATGTTGTCGTAGGCATATTGTCCCGCCACCTTGCGCAAGGCTGCGTCGCTTTGCACGCTCACGAAATTGTCGTAGCCGTTCAGCGTTTTGCTGGCTTTCGCCTCTTTCTCCTGTCCTTCGGGGATGCTGACGTCATCCACGTCTATATCGAAGGAGACCTTGTAGGTGTCGGTGATTTTCCACACCAGCACCAGCCCTATCATGATAGGGCTGCCATTGAGGTCGTTCACCTTGATAGGGGGAACGTTCATGTTGCGTGCGCGCAGGCTCACGCGTTTCTTGGCATAGAAAGGGTTCATCCAAAAGAAGCCGTTTTCGCGTACAGTGCCATTGTATTTGCCAAAGAAAGTGAGCACGCGGCTCATGTTGGGCTTGTTGATGAAAAATCCGATGGGGTAGATTACGCCAACCAGGCAAAGCAGTACGCAGATTATCGCAACGGCGCCAGTGCGTCCGTAAGTAGCGTTGGCAACCATGCCGAATATGAGGGCCGCCATCAGCAAAAAGTAGATGAAAAGGTGCAGAAAGCCATTGTTTTTGCCACCCAATTGCTTGTTATACTCTTTCGTTTCCATTGTAATGCAATGTTTTCTAATTATTTATTTTTAAAATATCATTTTAATATCAAAATGCAAAAATATGACCAAATTCCCTTCTGTGCAAATTTTACATGGTTAAAAATGTTAATTATACGTTAAGCCAAGTGCAGCCTTGCTGTGCCGGTAGGGCATGCGCGTGCTGATTCCGTCTCTCAGCCCCATGACGTGGCGGTTATGAAAGCCCTTTCGTGGCAAAAATCCCCGTGCATGTTTGTTTTTTTTTGTAACTTTGCAAAATCATAACGCTGCATCAAATATTGTATTATGGCTATGAATGCTAAATCGTTAACTAAGATATGGCCCTTGTTGTTGCTGTTGTATTGCACGCAGCCGGTTGTCTCGGCGCAAGACACGCTCGACGTGCTGCATTACGACCTGAAGTTGGATTTGGGACGCACGGCGCCGCGTAAGATGTATGGCGACGCAACGTTGCGACTGCGTCTGTTGGGCGACATGGAAAACGTATGCTTGGACTTGGAGCACACCACCGTGGACAGCCTGCACGTGAACGGGGCTGTTGCGCCATTCACCTACGACGACCGCAGCCTTTGCTTTGCCACGCCCGCCGGCGTCTCGTCGGGCGACGTGTTGGAGGTAGAAGTGTTTTACCATACCTCGGGGCGCGTGGAGAGCAGCGGCTTCGGAGGGTTGCACCTTGACGCGGGCATCTATTACAACCTTGGCGTGGGATTTGTCGCGGACCCCAACCCCTACGGGCGCAGCATGTTTCCATGTCGCGACAACTTCACCGACAAGGCCACCTATGCTTTGTCCGTCACCACGGCTCCGGGCTGGACCGCCCTTTGCAGCGGACAGCGCGACAGCGTGACGCTGCATGCCGACGGCAGCGCTGCCAGCCATTGGACGCTTCACGAACCCATTCCCACCTACCTGCTCTCCGTCAGTGCGGCGCCGTTCAGCATATGGGAAGACACCGTGCAGGGCGCCTTCGCCTCCTATCCTTTCCGCGCCGGCTTCCGCGGCAACGACACTGCCGCCGTGACCGCCACCTTCGCCTTGCTGCCCAACGTGATGACGGCTCTGGAAAATTGCTTTGGACCCTACCGTTGGCACACGATAGGCTATGTCGCCACGCCGCGCGGCAGCATGGAGCACGCCAACAACATACACCTTGTTGAGCATTGCGTCTCCAGCATGGATCTCGACTGCCAGTCTGTCGTGGCACACGAACTGGCACACGCCTGGTTTGGCAACTTGGTGACGGCCGCGTCAAGCCACGACATGTGGTTCAACGAGGGAGGAGCCTCCTTTTGCGAGGAAATAGCCATGGAAGCGGCATACGGCGGCGACGCCGGAAAAGCGCACTACAAAGCGAACTTGCTGCTCGACGCCCTCAACAACGCGCATCTGAGAGACGGCGGATACATCCCTCTCTATGCCCCGGAGCACGAAAACACGTATGGCACCACCATTTATAAAAAGGGGGCGTGCGTGTGGCATAGCCTGCGCAGCTACTTGGGCGACAGCCTGTTTTACGCCTCCATGCGCCGCCTTTTTGCCGACGAGGCTTTCGGCCACGTCGGCACGGCAGACCTTATGCGCAAACTCTCGGAATATAGTGGCGTAGACCTCGCCGACTTCTTTGCCTTCAACGTCTACGGGCGAGGCTGGCAAGATTTCAACGTGCAACTTTCGGGAAACGGAGTGGAGCTTCGGCAGTCGCTGCGTGGGGGAGACGTCCTGGGCAATGGCTGCAAGGTGCCTGTGACATTCTTTTCCGACGATTTGCAGACCCGCACCGTCACCTACTGCATGGACGGCGCTTATCTGAAGGACGAAACTCGCAGGGCGGGGGAGGGCAGCCCATACGCCTTCGCAGTGGTGGACTTGGAAAAGCGGTTCTCCTACGCCAGCCTGGCAGACACCGTGCGCATCGCTGCCAGAGGCGACTACAGGATGGACAACCTCCATTTCAAGGCCAAGGCGCAGCGCGTGGGAGCAGCCACGGCGTTCCTTGCCGTGACGCACCACTACACAGCGCCCCCCATAGACCAAGTCGACAGCCTTTCCCCCTACGTCCGCTTCGCACAGCATTATTGGACGGTGACGGGGCTACTGCCTGGCGAGACGCAGTGCTACGGATTTTTCGATTACTCCCTCAACGACCTCGACCGCGGGCTCTACCAGCCTAATCTGCAATCGTTCGACAGCGTGCGGCTGCTATATCGCCCCTCGGCCAGTGCGCCGTGGCGCGTGGTGGGAAAACGCAGTGATGGCACCAGCACCAGCGGATATTTCTACACCACGAACCTAAAGAAAGGGGAATATACCTTTGCAGTGGTAGACACCGCCATCCTCAACCGTCTCTCCCTTTCGCAATCCGCCGCCTATCCGTCTCCACAGTTGTTTCCAAACCCTGCCGGCGACAGTTTCCGCGTGGTCGCACCAGTGCCTTACGACCTTTGCATGACCGACCTCACTGGACGGTGCGTCCTACAGCGGCACAACGTGCAGCCCAACGAAACCATCCTCCACGGCTTGCCTGCCGGCACCTATGTCGTCACGCTCTCTGGCGCTTTTGGCACAAGCCACATGAAGTTGCTCGTTCAATGAGGCTCCGTCTCGCCTTGTCCGTGCTGCGCAGGAAGTCTGTATTAACAAATATTAACACCAACCTCTTCGTCTTTTGATTGGCGAGGTTTGTCATTATCCACGTATGACGGAGCTGCATAGCATGATAGAAGGATGCCTTCGTGGCGAAGAGCAATGGCAGCACAAGCTGTACGAGGCTTTCAGTCCCCGAATGTTTGGCGTCTGTTTGCGCTACGCAGCGTCGCGCCACGAAGCGGAAGACCTGTTGGTGGAAGGGTTCATGCAGGTGTTCAGGGCCTTGCCCACCTACAAGGGCAAAGGGCCATTTGAGGCGTGGATGTACCGCATTTTTGTCAACACCGCCATCAACGCCTACCACCGTGCCAAGCGGCAAGCGCAGCGCGTGGTGATAGACAGCAGCCAAATGGTCGAGCCGACATGCGACGAGGACACGGCATCAACCATAGATATGGCCGACGCGCTGCAACAGTCGCTCAACGCGCTGAAGGCCGAAGATAGGCTGGTGTTCAACCTCATTGCCCTGGAGGGCTTCAGTTATCAAGAGACCGCACAGAGACTCAAGCGCCCCGTCACAACGATAAAGAGCCAATATTACCGTGCACGCGACTTCTTGAGGTGCGCCATGGAAAAACGTTTGAAAAGCAAATGAAAATAGAAGACTTGTATAAGCGGCACCTGCAAGGGCGTGAGGCGGCTCCGCCCTCCGACGCTTGGGACAAAATCTCCAACCGCTTGGCCGCGCAAGGACGCCGTGCCGCGCTGCGCCGACGCTGGTTGCCATGGATGGGCGCCCTCGCGATGGCCATTGCGTTGGCGGCGGCCTTATGGCATCCACACAAGCCCTCTGCGGCAAAGGAGGGCGCGCCGTTGGCCAAGACCGCGACGCAGCGCGTGCAAGAACACCCCAAAGCGGCCCTTCGGCCTGCCTCGGCGGAAAAAGCGGAGGTATCCCCCTCTTGCCTGGAGGCCATGCCGTGCGCCAAGCGGGGAGTATTGCCATCCGCGCCCGCCGATACCGAGCCCGAAACGTACCGCGCCGTGTTGCCAGAAAGCCTGCCGCAAAGGAAGCTTCGTTTGGCCGAGGCGGAGCCTGCCATGGAGACGGAAAACGAAAAATACGCCACCGAGTATGTCGATACCGCTTCCATAGTGTCTTGGCAGGAAGAGAGTGGCGCCGACGTGGCGCGGCCCGCGCCGGCTCCACCAACTCGTATCGCCATACCCAACGTCGTAACGCCCAATGGCGACGGCATCAACGACACGTGGCGTTTGGACGTGCTGAACGACTTTGCCCCCGTCAAGGTGCAAATATACACCGCACGGGGAAGACTGGTCTTTTCCTCCTCCAACTACGATGGTTCATTCTCGGGTTCCGACCTGCCCGACGGCAATTATTTCTATGTCATCCAACTTGGCGCGCAAAACCAAACGCGCCGCGGAGTGCTCGTCATCAAGCGCTGACGGCTGGGTGAGAAAGAAGCGGCGGATGGGGCGGCGGAACCTAAGGTTGTCAATAATAGTCTAAATCTAAAAAAAATCATAAAAAACCATAAAACATTTAAACCATGAAACGTTTATTACTGTCTATGTTGGCCTTTGCCGCCACAAGCATGCTGCATGCGCAAATCGTGTACACCAATTTGGAGTCGAACCCCGTGGTGATGGATTCGGCCTATGTAAGCGTGCACGATATGGGGTATGAAATCAATTTCTTGGGCGGCGGCGCGGAGTATGCCATCCAAAACTATGCCGCCATATACGACGGCTCTGAATCATCGTATTTTGCTTGCTTTGAAAGCGGCGCCAAGGTGATGGGCAACTATAACGATGTACTTATCGGCACTGCAGTTACTCCGCTGGAAGCCAACGCGGAGATAGGTGCCACGGGAACATACGTCGGCAGCGAAGGAGGCGTGCCCCATTTCGCCACACTGTATCAAAGGGAACTCTATTCGGCCTGGATGGGCAAAACAGCCTATGTAGGGCTGCAATTCGTGGCAGGCGGAAATACGTATTACGGATGGGCGAAGTTGTCAATGTCGGCTAATCGCATCCTCACGCTCTACGGCTACGCGTTCCAAAGCACGCCAGGTGTCTCTATATTGGCCGGTGCTACCACGGGCGGCGTGGGTATTGGCGAGGCGAGCCATGACGCCATCGCCGTGTATCCAAACCCCGCTACAAATTTCGTCAATGTGAAGGGTGTTGAAAGCCGCGAGAGGGTGTCCATTGCAGACCTGTCGGGCCGCACGCTGTGGCGTGGCGTGGCAGGCTGCGGCATCGACGTCAGCGCGCTGCCAAAGGGCGTTTACGTGTTGAAAGCCAAAGAGCACACCGCCAAGATAGTGAAGAAATAGTATGCCATAACGTCCGTTCCATCGGGAGGTAAAAGCAGGAACGGAAAGCAAACAGAAAGGTGCGAGCACCGTGGCAGCACCGCGGCAGCCCACACCACCTGCTCAAGCAGGGGGGGGGTGCGGCCGCGGGGCCCACA
>JAXFQM010000213.1:0-7350 GCA_034178965.1 Bacteroidales bacterium
CTCGCTGCGTCCTTCGAAGTTCATGTCCAATTGTTGCCCCTCACACACCTCTATAGCCGTTTGGCTGAAGCACTTCAGCACCTCATAGAGACGTGGGCTGGGCTGGGCGAGGAAATAGCGCCAAGCGAGGGCGAACATGGTGTCGCCCGAGAGGATGGCCACATTTTCATTCCATTTGCAATACACCGTGGGCTGGCCACGACGCAAGGGCGAGCGGTCCATGAGATCGTCATGCAACAGCGTGAAATTGTGGAACATCTCAATGCCTAAGGCTGCATGCGCCACGGCATCTGCGTCGCCGCCAAACATCTCGTGCGCCGCCATCAGCATCACGGGGCGTATGCGTTTACCACCCAACGCGAGGGTATAGGCTATGGGGTCATACAGTTCGCGTGGCTCATGAATGAAGTTTTCTTGCGTAAAGAGCGACTTGGTTTTCTGCAACAATTGCTCTATCGTATTCATCGTTCCTCTATTCTTATCTTATGGATTAATCCTCTATGTTTTTTAAGGTAACAACACACATAGTGTATTTTAATAATAACGTGGGTTCTTTCTTTATATTGTGCTTTGGAATTTTTATGCAGGGGGGTCGCATGATCAAATTAGATCATTAGGTCGCATAGTTCACTATGCGACCCACTAACAAACAGCAAGATGCCGACAATTCAATCAAAATTGCAAGAAAGCAATTGATAAACCCACATACTGTCAAGTAGGACCGCATTATGACGGAAAGCCTTGAAAGAGGGTCATATATGCGGCTTCTTCGCGTCAGAACGGGTAGCTGATGCCAAAGTTCACCTCAACATCGCTCCTACTCTTGGCGGCAATTCGCCAACGCTTGCCTTGTTCAAAGCCTGGGTTATAGATTTGGTCGCCGACATCGATGCGAAATGTAAGGAAAGAGAAGTTGTACCGCAACCCAACCCCCCAACACCACGCGATGCCTTGGAGAAAATGTTGCAACGTGAGGTCTCCTCCTGGAAACTCGCTGCTGGGCTTTAGGAGCCACACGTTACCGGCATCCATGAACAGTGCCCCTTCAAAATGGCTTTTTCCTAATGGAAAGCGATATTCCGCGTTGGATACAAGGGTCATGTCCCCTACCCTTTCATACTCGTATTGCGCATTTTCGGAATTGAATACGCCTGGTCCAAGGTGGCGCAACTGCCAACCACGTATGTTGCTGGGACCTCCGCCATAAAAACCTTTTTCAAACGGCATGGCATGGCTGTTCCCATACGGCAGCCCCACTCCCAAGATACCACGCAGCACAAAGGTCTGCCCATCACCGAAATACCAATAGCGTTTGTATTCGCTGCTCATACGGACATACTGCGAAAAAGGCACGCCGTATATCTTCCGCGTTCCCAAATCGTCAACAGGTGCATTAAAAAGACGGCTTGCCTGGTTAAGCATCAAGCCGGCGTTCTCCAAGGAGAGGTGGAAGAAGGAAAAGTTCTGGCGGGTATTGAACTGCTGTGTATTGTACACATAGTCATAGCGCGCATCGAGGATAAAGTGGTCGCTATAGAGGTAAAGAATGCGCGCGTCGCCCAGGTTGGGCAGGCGACTAAGAAAGTCGTCGGCAATGTCAAGGAAACGCACAAAGGTTAACTCCACAGGTAACAGTTGGTGGCTGCGGGTACGGGTGCGGCTCCATGTGTAACCAAAGGAATTGTTGGCATACATGCGGGTGAGGTAACTGCGATATTGATAACTGCCACCCAAACTGACGAGTGTGTGTGGGCGCACGCGCTGCCATGCTATGCCATCGCTGAAAGGCAGCAGGAATTTGGGTATGTTGAGGCTGGCATCAAGCCCCACCTCAAACGCGTTGAAGAGGTCAGTGAAGGCGCTGACTTCAGCATTTCTGTTAAAAACAAGTTTGGGTAGTTCTTGAAGCAGTGACAGTTGCACTCTAAACTGTTCAGCGCCCCCAAATAGATTTTTATTTTTGTATTCCACACCCGTCTCAATGCCGAAATTTCCGCTTTGCAGCACTCCTTCTTTGCTGGTGAGCGACGATGAATTATTCACTTCGAGCGAAAACGCAAGGCTGCGGCGCATGCTATTGATTAAGCGCACGCGTGCGTCAAGCAGGGGCAACGTGTCGGTGGAAAGTGGCGACGGTAGCAACTCAATATTGATGTAACGAAAATTCTGCAAGTTTCGCAGCGCGTTGTAGGTAGATGTTATTGCCTCAGGTTTGTAGCGCATGCCCTCAAACAACAGCATGTTGCGGCTGATGGTGGAGGGCGAGACGACAAGAGGTCCGCTGTGAAGAAAACGGTAGTAGGCAAGGCGATTGGTTACGGTGGTTGGCACCACTACAGTGTCGTAAGGCTCGGTGTCGCTGCCGCTGTTGGGCAAGACGTAAATATTGGATATATAGTATTTGCGCAGCGGCACTGTATAGGTTTCCTTGGTTTGGCTGTCGTATATCTTCGGGTTGGCCAGCCGCACCTCTACTCCGAGGTTCTCTCGGTCATACGTGCTGTCCACGAAGAACGTCACTAACGACTTGTCGGCAAGGAAATAACCCTCGTCATGCAACTTATCGGTCAAACGAGAGCGAGCGTTGTTCAATTCTTCCTGATCATAATAATTACCAGGCTTCAAGGATGAGGTCTCCCCCCATTTTTGCAGCATCGGCAGTAGTTCTGGTGTGTCGCTGCTATATGTCACGTCGCCTATGCGGCTGCGTGATGTGGCGCGCACAACATACGTCACCATCACATCCCTCTTGCCTTTGCGCACGGTGTCGAATGTCACTGTGGAGCCAAAGCATCCCTTGGAATTGAGGAGTGATTGCAGTTGCTGCGCGGAACGAAGGGTTTTGTTCTCATCATAGGCCACAGGGGGCGACCCTTGGCGGCGTAGGTAGCGGCTGAAAAAGTAATCTCTGTCGGGATGCGCCATACAATATTCCCACATGCTCACCCTCACGCCTAAAAAGCGCGTATTGGGTCGTTGCAACAGATAGTGATTCGCATTAGACAAGGCCTCTTTCACCTCCTTGGTGGCAGCGCTGCTGTCGGCCATGCGCACGTCCAGGTCTACGTTGTTCAGCAAAAGCTGTCCTGGCTCGAGGTAGCGGTCCACGCTGCACGAGACGAAAGCCGTCGCCAAAAGCACGGTAGCAAGTATACGCATCGCTGTGTGCCGTGTTTGTGCCATGCCTATGATACTTTTATCGCTGAAAGGATGGTGTTTGTTGCGCCACTATGGTTGTGTATGTAGTCGTAGCATTTCTTGGATGCAGCTTGGTAGGCGTCGGACTGCGCCAGCATGTCATTCAAAAAGGCGAACAAGTGGCCATCCTCCTCATAGCCTATGCCGCCACCAATGGCAATGATATCCCTGGCTTCTTGGAACTTTCCATAATTGGGTCCAAACACCACTGGCTTACCAAAAGCCAAGGCTTCTAATATATTGTGTATGCCTTTACCAAAACCGCCGCCGACGTAGGCCACCGTGGCATATCGGTACAGCGAAGACAGCATCCCCATGGTGTCCACAATAAGCACCCTTTTGCCGACCAGCCTTGTGTCTGCGGAAAGGCGGGTATAGCGCACTGTCTCGCCTGCAAAAAGTTCCTCTATGCGCAGCAAATGCTCTTCGTCTATCTCATGCGGAGCCAACACCATTCTCACATTGTCGCCACACTGTTTCAAAAAGCGGCACAAACGTTCCTCATCTGGAAGCCAACTGCTGCCTGCCATCACCACGGCCTTGTCTTGCACAAAGCGTTCCACCTCTTCGCGCCGCGGAGCCTTTTGGGCTATTTCGCACACCCTGTCGAAGCGCGTGTCTCCAGCCTGCGACACGCGACCTATGCCGGCTTTGCGCAACAACCTCTCGCTCTCTTCGTTTTGCACAAAGATGTGGCTGAAGCATTGCAATTGTCGACGGTACCATGCTCCATACCACTTAAAAAAATATTGACCCGGGCGGAATATAGCGGAAAAAAGATAGGTGGGCACCTGTTTCACTTTCAGTTGGCGCAGGATATTGAACCAAAACTCATACTTCACAAAAAAGGCCACCTGCGGATGGAGGTCCCGCATAAAGCGCCGCGCGTTGTGGGGCGTGTCTAAAGGAAGATAGGCCACAATGTCGGCTCCCTTATAGTCCTTTCTGATTTCATAGCCAGAAGGGGAAAAAAAGGTGAGGCACACGGCATAATCGGGGTGCTGCAGGCGGAATTGTTCCAGCACAGGACGCGCTTGTTCAAATTCGCCCAGCGAGGCGGCATGGAACCACGCCACCTTACGGCCATCCAAACGGGAGAGGTTGTCGAAACTGTGGCGCCAGCCTTCTGCCAACCGCCTTGCCTTGAGACTGTGCCGTGCGGCCACCTTTACTCCAACGCCGAAAAGCCAAATGCCAATGTTGTATAGCAGGTGCATGCACATCAATAATAATAGTAGTCATATGCCGTCTTTCCTGTGATGGGGAACATCCAAGTGAGACGCAAGCCATAAAGGAGATCAAAATATTTGCCTTTGTCGGGGCCTCTTAACCGTATGAGGTCGTCAATCACATAGTCGCGCGTGGAATGGCTCCAACACTCTGTAATCTCTATCGCAACGTGGAAGTTGAGTATCGCACTTTTGTTTCCCATATACCAAAAACCCACAACCTGCGTGAGGGTGAAACCGAAACGTTGATGGTCATAGAGAAGGCCATAGTCGCCATTCACCTGCGGTGCATTTACCTGTTCGTTTAGCGTAAAGATGGTTTGTTGCTGCATGATGCCGGCGTCCAATCGTACAAAAGGGCCGGAATTGGGGTTGTTTTTGCCTGTCACGAATATCTTTCCAATGCCCAGTCGCATGGCTAACATGCGGTTGTGGCACGTCACCTTGGCATCTGTGCCGTTGGCTCCTATTATCATGTGCCCGCTGGTGTACAAGTCACTCATGCGCTCCTCGCGCTTCTTCAAGTTGTCGTTGCCGAACACGAGAGAACCATCGAGATTGAGAAGCAACCCGTCCTTGAACTTATACGAGACATCTGCTCCAAAGTCCAGCCAAGGTGCTTCGTATAGTTCACCCATGGTGGCATTTTGAAATGCATTGCCCGCAGGGTTCTTTGCGGACGATAAGGATGACCAGGGCGACAGGGTGCCCACATGGAAACCCACTATGGGACATTGCAACGTGTCTGGATGCAGTTTTTCCTGCGCCACGGCGGGCAGGGCGCAGCAAGCGGCCACAAGCAGATAGGTCAGTCTTTTTAGGTTCATCTTATTATTTTCCTTGCATCAAATTCATTATTTTATGAAAAATGTCGGTGTTTTGCATGATACCGGTGAAGCGCTCGCTGCCAGGGCCATAGGCAAACACGGGCACCATAACGCCCGTGTGGTTGAGGGTGGTGTAGCGAGCCGTCACTGTGCCACGTTCCAAATCCCCATCGGGCAAGGTGAGCCCTCCGGTTTCGTGGTCGGCGGTGACCACTACAAGGGTGTTCCCGTCCTTTTCAGCCCAATCCAGTATTGTGTTCAGCACCTTATCGAAATCCGCCAACTCCTCCATCATGTAGTTCTTGTCATTATTATGGCACGCCCAATCTATTTGGCTGCCTTCCACCAAAAGTGTAAAGCCGTTGGGGTTCTTGTCCAGCACTTCTATGGCCTTAACCACGCCCTTGCACAGCAAACCGTTGCGTTTCTTCGCCGAAGGAGGGTATTCATCCTTGCCAAATAATAGGCAAAGGCGGTCGCTCTTGCTGGAGAGCATGCTGTCGAGACTGAAGGTAACCTCGTAGCCTCTAGCACGCAACGTGTCTATGGGGCTTTTGTCATCTTTTCGTCGACTTGGAAGAAAATGGCCGTAGTCCCCGCCTATCATCACTTGGTGTGGACAGCGCGCCATTTGCAGGCTAATGTCCTCTTTCATCTTTCGGTCTGGCACGTGGGCATAGGTGCTGGCTGGGGTGGCATCCAATACGCTGCTGGTTACCACAAAGCCGCTACTTTTGCCTAATTGCTGGTTGGCGAGGACAAGAAACGAGGGGTAGTCCGTTCCGTCGGGAGCCTCACCCACGGCATGGTAGTTCACCTTGTGGCCGCACACAAGGGCTGTGCCACCCGCCCCGCTGTCTGTACTATACCTATCAAGGCAGTATGTGCGCGAAAAACCCGAAACGGGGAAACGCAGGAAAGCGCTTTTCTCGCCTGCCTGCGTAACCGACGCGTAAACTTGCGCTACGCCTGTTCCGTCTCCCACCACAAAAATAACGTTTTTCACTCTCCCCTGCTGTGCCGCCACTGTGCCCGCCAAGCAGACTGCCGCCAGCAGGAAAACTATTGCTTTATTCTTCATAACGGGAAACTTGCGCTTTATCTTCTTCTGCTGCTACTGCTACTGTATCCACCTCCTCTGCTACCCGACGAACTGCCACCGATGCTGCCACGGCTACCCGATGAACTGCTGCCGATGCTGCCACGGCTGTTCGACGAACTGCCGCTGATACTGCCGCGACTGTTTGAAGACGTGCCATTGATGCTGCCACGACTGTTGGATGACGTGCCATTGATGCTGCTGCGGCTGTCAGAAGGCATGCTGCGGCCATTGACTTCTCTTCTACTGCTTGAAACATTTCGGCCATCCTCCCCTATGCCGCTGCGGATGCTGGAGGAACGGGATGTACCTATGCTGCCACGCCTTGTGCCGTTGTCGTTGCTGGATGCGCCATAACCACGGCCCGTGTTGTAGGAGGAGGAACGTCCCGCGCTTGAACCGAGACTGGTAGCGCCGTCATTGCGGCCTTCGGCTCTAGTTCTGTGTAATGCATTGCCACGCATGTTGGTTACCGAGACAGGTTTATCGTATCTTTTTCTGTCACTATGAAAAGTGCCTCGCGCGGTGCTGCCGCGATTGATATCCACACCGCCACGGCGCGTTCCGCTACCCAAGACGGCACTGCCGTCTCCCCTACTCAAACTTCCTGTGCTTACGCCCCGGCCACCACGCGATGTGGTGCTTTGTAGCGGCGTGCGGTAGCCTAGATAGGAACCCCTGCTGGCATATCCAGCATTGAGACCATAATAGTCATCATAACCTCCCCATCCGTAGCAATATCCATAGCCGTAATAGGGCCAAAAGGGGTCCCAATAGGCACCGCCGTAAGCCCAATAGCCTGGCCAAAAAGGATTGTAGTACCCCCAACTCCAGCCGAAAGCGTAATTCCAGCCCCAAGAGGGAGCCCATTGCCAACTGGCATACCAACCTGGACGCCAGCCGTAGTAACCATAGGGATACCACCCATAGCCATAGTAGATGCTTGTCCCCCAATAGAAAGGATCATACGTGTACCAGTAGAGATTGGTGTAATAAT
>JAXFQM010000214.1:0-4325 GCA_034178965.1 Bacteroidales bacterium
AGTGGGAGATGTGTGCTCGCATGGCGCTGGGGTGGGGCCGACGCAAAACTTCTTCACAGCCTTCTTTGCGTGCGACAGTACCCGCTGGCGTTATGAGATGCAGCACGTGTTTGCCGTAGAGAAAGAGACGAGGTCAACGACGGTGCCGAGGTCTTTTGCAAACCAGCGTCAGTTGAGCGAGTAGAAGAGTTGCACTCGGTCTATGCTGAAAGAAGAAAATGGAGGGTCTTGTCCTGTGTAGGGGGGCTGTGCCACCATGATTGCGTCCAAAGTGGCTGTGCTTGCAGGGTGTTAGGTCTGTACCCAAACGGTCTTGATGTGAAGAAACGCAGCGTGTCGCTTTATGGAATAAACACCCTATCGTTGCACTTGTATTTTACGGTGGCATCATCGTGATGTTCTATACATTCCACGTATGAAGTAAAACTACAGGTGATTGTTATCCATTGATTTCTTGTGATTTTGATAGGATGGTGGAATGGAAGGCTGTTTGTCTCTAGGTGACATGGCTCGCTGCGCTGCTCCGCCTTGTTGGGGAAAAGGGGGCATGTTCCGCCAAGCAAGTCGATTGGTGAGGGCAATCTTTTTGCCCATGCATGAAAAAGCGAAAATATCTTTGGAGGCACGCAATAAAAGAACATGGCCTCGCGTTATAAAAGAAAATAATGCTGACAGAAGAATAAGGTGTCGAACAATGGAAACGTTTAAAGGAAACGTGAAGCGAGTTGCGGAAAGCGTGGTGACTCCACGTCGCGTGGCGCGCGACAAGAGGAAGGGCAGCGTAGTGCAACGCATGGAGAAGATGTTTGACAAGGAAGGGCGTCTCGTGGAGGAGCGCTATCGCAGACGCAAGCACATAAATCGCATTACATACAAATACAACAAGCGGGGTAACTGCGTGGAACGGGACGAATATAGCCTGGAACACAAAGTGTTTGTGCGATACAAGTACAAGTACGACCGCTGGGGTAACCAAATAGAGGAACAGGGTTACGACTCGCAAGGACAATTGCTGCACACCTTGAGCCACCGCTACAACGAAAAGGGCGATGAATTAGAAAAGCGCATGCGCCACGGCGAAAGCATAGACAAGATGGAGTATCGTTTTGACGCGGGGGGACGGCTGGTGGAAGAACGCAAACAAAAGAACGGCCGCTTTGACCTGCTGCGCACATACCGCTACGACGAAAAAGGCAACAAGGCCGAAGAAACCACCATGGACAGCAACGGGAACCGCACAACGCAACGGTTTGCATACCGTTATGACGAGAACGGCCATATGCTGGAAGAACAAATGCTGGACGACGAGGGGAATGTAACGGTGCAATACCTAATGCAGTACGATGACGCAGGACGCATCACGCAACGTAAGCAGTTGGACAAGGACGGTAACTTCAGTGGCAGCGCATACCTTTTCGACAAGGCTGGAAACGTGGTGGAGAACACTTGGTTCAACAGCACCAGCCGCAGCAGCGGAAGGTTTTGTTATTCCTACGACGGGCAAGGACGTCTCACGAAGGAGGAACTTACCACCGGCGGCTTAAAGCCCTGCTGGCAAGACCTAATGATGGGAGATGGAACGGTGGAACACAAAGTGAGGTACATGCCTGACAACGAAAGGCTCTGTTACAGATATCGCCATTCTTATTATGTGGAGGGCGGGCAACAGGAATCGTGGGAAGAGCATTTCGACGAGAATGGCCAGGTGGTGCAGCGCAACTATCGCCGCTACGATACGTTGGGTAACTTGTTGGAGGACACAAAGAACGAAATAACACGGATATACCAATACGACTCGGTGGGCAACTGGGTACAACGCCACGAAATGGAACGCGGCGAAACCGTGGAGATAGTGAAGCGAAAAATAGAGTATTACCCGTAAAAGGCTCTGAATAAAACAACGCCTAACAAACAATTTCCGCCTTACAAGGCAAAAATTATCATTATTTGGCATGAAACGATTTCTACTTCCCTTATTTACGTTGGCGGCGCTGACGTCTGGAGCGCAGGAGGCTGGCAAGACTCCCGATACGAATGCCCGCAAGGGCTGGACCTTAGGCATCCTACCGAGCATAGCCTACGATGCCGACCTTGGCTTCAAGTATGGTGCGCTGACGAACCTCTATTATTTCGGTGACGGCAGCACCTATCCCGACTACCTGCATTCCATTTATGCCGAAGCCTCCTATGCCACGGGTAAAAGCGGCATTTTCCGCTTAAGTTACGACAGCCGATACCTTGTCCCCAACCACCGCATCAGCGTGGACCTCACCTATATGCCCGACGCGTTGTGTGACTTTTATGGCTTCAACGGCTTTGCGCAACCCTATTATGCCAATTGGACGGACGAAAGTAGCGACGAATACCGCACGCGCGCTTTCTACAAGATGCAACGCGACCTGTTTCGCTTTAGCGCGGACATGCAGGGCAATATGGGCGGAGACTGGCATTGGAATGTGGGAGTGGGGGTGCTGAATTACAAGGTAGGCTCGGTGGATATCGCACGACTCAACCGCAACAAGAAGCCTGAAGAGGCATTGCCCGACACGACCACGCTGTATGACTTCTACACCAAAATTTACACGGGATGCATTAAAGAAAACGAAGCGACAGGGGGCACACATCCCTATGTGCATGCTGGCGTCACCTATGACACGCGCGACAGGCAGCAAAACTCGCGCCGTGGTGTGCACGCTGACGCGTTCCTCACCTACTATGCCGCCTTTGGGAACCAAAGCGAATACAACCACCTGCGCTTCAATGCAGCATGGCGGCATTACGTGCCATTGGGAAGCGAGAGATTTACGTTGGCCTATCGCGCAGGGACACAGTTGCTGCTGGCCGGAAACAGCTCTTTCTACCTAAACACCTATATGAACCAACTTTATATGCAGCGAGCCCTCTATGAGGGGCTGGGAGGTGCGAACAGTGTGCGAGGCATCATGCGCAACAGGCTGCTGGGAGACGGCTTCACGTATGCCAACGTGGAATTGCGGTGGCTGATAAAGCGCTTCAAAATAGGCAAGGAGAATTTCTACCTTGGCATCAATCCTTTTGCAGACTATGGGCAACTGGTGCAGAAACGCAAGTTGTACAACAACGGGGAGGTGCCAAGTGTTTGGAACGACCCCCATTTTTCGGCGGGGTGTGGGTTGAAGATAGCCATGAACGACAATTTCGTCCTCTCTGTGGATTGGGCCCACGCACTCGACAAGCAGGACAACGGCAAGTTTAGCAACCTATACGTTAACATCGGCTACATGTTTTAACCGCTGCCACAAACGAGACCATTACTCTCCATTGGCCTGCCATTGCCACAATGACGGGCGGTGTGACTTTATGGCGCGCCCACAATCGCCGATGTATGATGTGTTGCCATTAACGCACCATGCGTCTGCCTGCTGGTGCCATTCGCCTGCACAAAAAAGACGGCTGCGCAAAAAAGCAGCCGTCGTAATAAGCCATGAAAATATTGTTTTACTTCAGCGCTATTTCGTCGATGAATTTGCCGTCGGTTTCAAAGTTAAGCAACTTGACGCTCTTTTCGCGTTTCCAAAACAGGAAACCGCTTGTTTTCGATATCCGGGTTTGGTAGGTTACCTTGTTGCGTACGCTAAGGGCGTATAGTTCGGTTATCTTGAAGCCAGGGTAATGCCTGGAAACGGTGTCGCGGATGCTTTCGGGATAGTATTTGCTATCGATATACCAACGTGTTTCCGTGCCGCGTGGCGAGAAACGGTAAGATATCTTGGTGCCGCTTTCGTTTTTGTAGGTAGCGTCGTACACCAGCGAGTCCACTTGCGTCCACGCAGGCGAGACCTTGTCGTTTTTCACCAAACTATTGAAATTGGCCACGTACTTTTCAGGCACTTGGTTCTCATGGATGGTCTTTTGGGCAAACAGGGCGGTTTGGCAGAAGACAAGTGAAATCAGAATGATAAGTATTTTTTTCATAGTCAGTCAGTTGGTTAACAAATTTGTTTTTCTTACGAGTTACAAAAATACGAAAAATTATTATGCTGTGGGAATTATTTTTTAAACAGGCGTTTTTTCAGCATTTTCACAGTTTTTTCTCCGTCACGTATGGCCTGCATGCACCAATAGAGTTTCAGCGTCGCTTGCTCTTCTGGTGTCATCTGCCAGTTTAGGTTTGGCGTGCGTCGCATTTTCTCCGTTACGCTGTAAAGACTCAAGGCGCAGCAGACGCTGATATTGAAACTTTCCGTGAAACCATACATGGGTATTTTCACATAGGCGTCGGCGTGTTCTATGGCTTTGTCGGAGAGACCCGTCAATTCGGTGCCAAACACCAATGCAGTGGGCTG
>JAXFQM010000037.1:0-5405 GCA_034178965.1 Bacteroidales bacterium
CTCGCTTCATTCTTCTATGTCCTCATGTTTCCTTTGGGAGGCCTAATTAATTATCCCCTTTTGGCTGCCCCTCATTGCACTTGCCTTTCTCATTGGGCATATGCATTAGCTTTCACGCCTTCACCTCTCGCTCTCGATAACCTCGAACATAGGTTATCTTTCAAGCACCTATCTCTCCAAGCAAACACACCACATACTTCACACATTTAGGGAGAATGGATTATTTTTTGGACGCAAGCATACCTGGGTCCATGCGTTCGTATGTTTCTACACACACGCGAGAGCCTACGTTGCCTTCCACTCCTCTGCTTAATGAATTGCATGGATATCCAGCATTCGCATACTCGGAAATCTCCACAGGAATATCTCCGCCTCTGTATTCGTAGCAGTAGCAGGACTTCATGTCTGTACAGGAAACTATGACAGAGACCATGCCCGCCATAGACAAAATCAGAAGTATCTTTTTCATTTTCTTACAACAAAAAAATAATATTTATAATATTTATTAATGGATGCAGCCCTGAATGGTATTCTATGATGAGTTAGTATATTATCACTTCGTCGCAGAAAAGCCATGCTTGTTGCCCTGGGCTCACATGCCACGATGGTAATTTGCCATAGTTCTTGGCCGAGATGCGGACATAACGCGCAACGGCATCCCCCGAGACACGAAACAAACACATGCCACTCCCCTCTCTATAATCAAAGCCTCTCGCTGTATTCTGTTCCACGGCAGCCGCCAAATCCTTCGAGGTTTCGCCAAAGGAGCGATAGGTCTTCCCGTCGTCACTGACATCCACCACCACTTGATTTGGCAGAAATATCCACGCCTTGACATCGCTGAGACAATTTGCACTTACCTCATGAATGTGTTTTGCCGTGAGCAAGTCCACCACTACCACCATATCAGACTGCCAGCCCTGCCAGCCACCAATACGGAAATTTGCCGTTCCATAAACATTGTCTATCAACCCGTCTTCTCCACTGTCGAAATACTGTTTGTCAGGCTTGGTCACATAAGTCAAGGTCTTGTCGACATGAAACAGGGTGAGCCTTTGAGTCACCGCGTTACTGTAGCCTGTGACGGGGCTGTATGCCCTTGCGTATAAAACGGCATCACCCTCCACTGCGAATGGTTCATGGTAGCGCAATAAAGTGGTATCGGGCAAAGTGTTGTCAAATGAATAATACACCTCCGACCCTTTTGGGGCAATTATTTTTACCGTTTTAACGCCTTTGAAACTTTGTTGCCAAGTGCCGAAGGTGGGCACTGGCGTAATGGCACACTCCGTGTTGAAATGGCTGTGGGCTCGGTTTTCTTCTGTTTTTGCAAACTCCTTGTTGGGTTCGCCCCCCAAGACAAAATCCAACTGGCAACCGTCTTTTAGATCGTCATAATTTAACACACTGCTGGCATATGGCTTCCCATTCATGGAAACCTGTTGCACATAGCAATTGTTTTTGCTTTGTCGCTTGCTTCTTATGACAATATCTTTGCCGTTCTCCAAATGAATCGTGGCTTTGCGAAAAATCGGACTTCCAATAATATATTCTCCGCTTCCCGGGCACACTTCATAAAAGCCTAATGCACTCATCACATACCAGGCACTCATCTGTCCGCAGTCCTCGTTGCCAATCAAGCCATCTGGTTTCGTGGTGTAAAAATCGTTGCAAATACGGCGCACCAACTCGGCCGCCTTGTATTGCTGGCCAAGATAAGCATAAAGGTATGCGGCATGGTGTGAAGGTTCGTTGCCATGGGCATATTGACCGATGAGACCAGTGATGTCGCTTTGTGTGCGGCCTTCCGTTTTGCGGGCTGTGCCAAATAGGCTGTCAAGGAAAGTTATGGCCTTTGCTTCGCCGCCAATTGCCTCTATCCAGCCATCTATGTCGTGAGGCACATATGTGCTATATTGCCAACTGTTGGCTTCCGTATAATGGTTATTGACCTCGGTAGGCGAAAAGGGGGAAACAAAGCCACCGTTTCTGCGGGCGCGCATGAAGCCCTGCGAGTCCATGACGTTTTTCCAACTCTGCGCGCGACGCATATATACATGATACAAACTGTCATAGCCCGAAACTTTGGCAAACTGCGCTATAGTCCAATCATCAAAGGCATACTCCAACGTTTTGCTCACGCTCTCGTTGTCAATCTCGCTGCTCAAGTATCCGTGCTGTGCATAATAACGCTGCCCGTCGTCGCGGTTGCTGGTGGCCACAAGGGCCTGCATCAGCAGGTCGCGTTCGGGCTTGGAGATGTCATCGAGAATACCAGTCCTTTGAGCCTCCAGGATAACGGGGGCGGCGTGATAACCTATCATGCAGTGCGTTTCGTGCCCAGCCAATTCCCACATGGGCAATTCGCCACTCGCACAGTATTCATGCGCAAAGGTGTAAATGAAATCGTAGGTTCGTTTCCTGTCTATCCATGCAAGCAAAGGATGCAGCGCACGGTAGGTGTCCCAAAGGGAAAACACTGTATAGCGGTCGTATTTTCCGTCGGTGCTGAAAATACTGTCGTTGGTGGCGCGATAGCGTCCGTCAGCGTCGCTAAACAGATAAGGCGAAGTAAAACAATGGTATAAAGCTGTGTAAAATACCTCTTTTGCCGATGGGCTACCTTGCACTTCTATCTTACTTAATTCCTTTTTCCACAGTGCGTCTGCCGCCTTTTTCGCTTGTTGGAAGGTGAGGTGCTCTTCGCTTTCAAGGTTTTTCGTCGCCCCATCCTCGTCCACTGCCGAAGCGGCAATCCTAATATTAGTTGTTTTGGCCTTGTCTTTCAAGTATACGAGTGCTTTTATGTTGCGTCCCTTGCATGCCGTGTCCCCCACGGCATGGTCGTCGCTAAAAAGCACTACGCTATCTATTTGGTTATCCAACTGCATGGCGAAATAGAACTTTTGGTCGGGGTTCCACGCCGCGCTACGTCGGTAACCCGTTATTCTATTGCCTTTCACCGATAGGGCGGCTTCGAGGGTGTTGTCTCTATGGGCAAGGTCAACGACGAAGCCTTTCCTTCCGCGATGGGGAAAACTGTATTTATGATAGGCTATGCGCTTTGTAGCCGTAAGTTCCACCTTCACATGATTTTTGTCCAATATTACACTGTAGTATCCTGGATAGGCCTTCTCGTTGTGGTGACTAAACGTGGAACAATACTCATTGTTGGCCACGCTGCCGCTATCGGTGAAAGGCATCAACAACAAATCGCAATAGTCCTCCACGCCCGTCCCGCTGAGGTGCGTGTTTGAGAAGCCATACACCGTATCATCGGAATAATGGTATCCACTACAGCCATCCCATCCCGTAAGGCGTGTATCTGGTCCTGGTTGGAGCATCCCGAATGGCACGATGGCGGCCGGAGTGGTGTGCCCATGCCCGTCGGTGCCGATGAAAGGGTTCACATAACTTGTCACGCTCCTATTGCAAGCAAGCAACAAGGGCAGCGCAAGTATCAAGACAGTTTCTCTTTTCATTAACATATGGGATTTCCCTTATCATACTAGGACAAAGTTCCCAAGTACGGGGCGGTTACTTCATTTCTATCAAAGCTGCTGCACCTAGGATGGCCACTTCATTGGATTTAAGTTGACTCATACGTATCACGCATCTACCTTGCTGGTAGATACTGAGCAGATGCTCCTCAAAACTCTTGCGAAGAGGATTCAGCAGCGGCTCACCCACATTGGTAGGCCCGCCCATGAGGAAAATGGCCTCCGGTGCCGAAAACGTCACCGCGTTTGCCATGGCAATGCCCAGCCAGTAAGCTGTTTTCTCATAGGTACGCAAAGCCACCGGGTCGCCCACGTTGGCCGCGTCGCCCACCATCTTGCTCGTGACATCCATGTCTGGTATTTCTGGCCCAATCCAACCCAGTTTAATGGGTTCATTGTATCCCTCTTCTTTGCGCGTTTCACAGAAGGTCTGCACGATGCCGCGCGCCGATGCGTAGGCCTCCAAGCATCCCTTGCGCCCGCAACTGCAGGCACGCCCTTCTGGAATGAGGATATTGTGCCCCAACTCGCCTGCGCTTCCTGTGGAGCCATGCACCAATTTGCCGTCAACCACGATGCCGCTGCCCACACCTGTTCCCAGGGTGAACATGATGAAGTGTCGCATGCCCTTTGCTCCGCCATACACCAGTTCTCCGTATGCCGCAGCGTTAGCGTCGTTGGAAAGCACCACTTTCACGTCGCGGTGTTTATGCATCTCCTCGGCAAAATTCAGCACACCTTTCATCGTCAGGTTAGGGGCGTTTTCCACGCATCCTGTATAGAAATTGCCATTGGGCGCGCCTACCCCTATGCCCGTTATGCCCCCTATGCCCTGTTCACGCACCATTTCGTTCATTTGCTCCATCACGTCGCGGATGTAAAGGGGAAAATCCGTGTATTTGTTGGTAGGGAGCATGCGACGTGCGATAATTGCGCCATCGCTGCGCACCAAACCTATGTCGGTGTTTGTGCCGCCCATGTCTATACCAATTGCGTATGTCTGCTGCATTTTCAATACAATAATTGTTGTTACAAAATATCTTGCAAAGGTACGACTTTTTTCGTTCATGGCAAAAAAAATATGCCTCGAGAATCACTGCACAGTCACAAACTTATAACCCTGTCTCTATTAACCGCATTTGTAACCACGTCCCGCAACATAATATTGCCGTTTGATGCGACTATTATCTCCGTACATTTTCTTTATTTATTTGCAAAAAATGCAACTAACAACTAAATTGACAAGGAAGAAAATAGACCTCGTTGAATCTCAAAAGATATGTCTCGGGCTTTTCTTACCTTAATTAGTATTTGTGATGCAAATCATTTTGTTCCAGTAAAAATGCCTTGCTTGGTACAACATTTCTGCCGCTATTAACGACAACTGTGCAGAATGAAGGGTGTGTGAAAAAGATAGTTGGGGACAAAAAAATGACATTGGGGGAGGTCGTAGGGTGAAAAAAACCAGCCATGAATGAAAAAAATTGTACTTTTGTATCGTAAACAGAAAACCAAATATTCTAAATTTATGACCATAAAAGACCTTGAACCCAAAGAGTTGTGGGAAAATTTCTATCTTATGACGCAGGTACCCCGCCCCTCGAAACACGAGGAAAAAGTGCGCGCCATGCTAAAAAAATTTGCCAAGGAAAACAAAATTGAGTGCGATGAAGACGAAGTGGGAAACATCATCATGCGCAAGCCTGCCAGCAAAGGCATGGAAAACCGCCGTGGTGTCATCCTGCAAAGCCACATGGACATGGTGCCTCAAAAGGCACCTTCCTCAAAGCACAATTTTGAAAAAGACCCTATCGAAACGCGCATTAAGGACGGTTGGGTGTGGGCCAACGACACCACATTGGGTGCCGACAACGGCATGGGTGCCGCCGCCATCATGGCCATCAT
>JAXFQM010000056.1:0-4698 GCA_034178965.1 Bacteroidales bacterium
AAGAGTGTGAGGGCGAAATATGCCACAAGCGTTTGCCGAATGGTGGCCGCCATGCTGGTGGTGGCCTTGCTGGTGTTGTCCGCCCCCGACGCTTCGGCGGTGTAGAGGCTATATTTGTTGATGCCCAGCGAAGGGACCACGGCCAGCACCAGCACAACGATGCCGTACCCGCCAATCCACTGTGTGACGCTGCGCCAAAGGATGATGGAGGCAGGCAGCGTCTCGGTGTCACTAACCACGGTGGCTCCGGTGGAGGTGAGGCCGCTCATGGCCTCGAAGAAGGCAGGACTGAATTGGGTTAAGGCTCCAGTGGCCATGAACGGCAGGGTGGCGAAGAGGGTGAACAGCAGCCACAGGAACGCCACGATGAGGTAGGAGATTCGGGTCTCGGGTTGTTGGCTTAGGCGGGGCGTGGAGACATGAAGCAGCAGGCCTATCAGCAGCACAAAGAGGCCGCAGGCCGCCATGGTCCATGCCGTGCCGTCGGCGAAGTGGAGAGCCGCAGGAACGCAGAGCAGCATGGCTCCTCCTTCGCCCATGAGGGGGATGGCGGGGGCGCGCAGCAGCGCTTTTAGGTTTTTGGGGCTTAACAGCATGTGGTTGAATGTGGCGGGCAGTGTTTTTTTCTTGATGAATGTTATTTTTGGGTGTTCTTGCGAGGCGTTGCTCAGTTGCTTGTCGTAGTGTACTATCCCCTTTTCCAATAGGCTGGCGAGAAGAGCGCCACAAAGGCGAATATCTCCACGCGTCCCACCAGCATGAGAGCCATCAGCGTCCACTTGCCCAGCGCGGGCAGGGCGGCGTAGGAGAAATCGGCCCCCATGCGTACAAGCATGTTTTCGGGGCCTACGTCGCTGATGTTGGAGACGGCCACGAGGAAGGCGTCGGGTATGCTGAGACCGCAGACGGTGAGCAGGAAAGCGCCGCCGGCGATGAAGAAGAGGTATAGGAAGACGAAGGCAAGAATCTTGTTGACGTACTCTTCGGTGATGATGATGCGGTTTATCATGACCGTGCGCACCGTGTTGGGATGGAGCATGCGAAGCACGTAGTTGCGTATGTATTTCACCATCACCATGATGCGTTTCCATTTGATACCTCCTCCCGTGGAGCCCGACGAGGCGCCCACAAGGATGAACAGGAAAGTGGCGGCGCATGCCGCCGGGGGGAGACGGTGCTGACCAGGGAAGGCGAAGCCGCACGTGCTGATTGAGGACGCGGCTTGAAAAAAGGCCTCCATAGCGGTGCGCCCTGGCGCGGGGGATTGTTCGGAGACGAGGAACGAGGCGAAGCAGATGGCGGCGGCGCAAAGGAAGACCCCCAGGTAGACGTGGAACTCTTCGTCGCGCCACACCTCACGGGGCTTGAAGGTGAGCAGATAGAACAGCAGGGCGATGTTGATGCCGCTGAGGAACATGAAGCAGGCGACGACGAGTAGCGAGGTGTGGCTGAAGTGCGAGAGTGTGTCTGGTGCGGGGAGGAAGCCGCCCGTGGAAACGGTGCCCAGCGCCACGCAGAAAGCGGGGAGCGGCGCGTTGCCCAGCACCAGCAGCAAGGCGAGCAGCGCTACGGTGAGGGCGATGTACACGCGCCACATGATGCCTACGGTGGAGGCCAGGTGGGGGCGCAGTTTGCGCTGCACGGTGCCGCTGAATTCGGCCTCGTAGAGCTGCGCGCCGCCCACGTTGAGCCGCCGCAGCACGGCGATGACGAAGAGGACGAGCCCCAGTCCCCCGAACCACTGCGTCATGCTGCGCCACACGAGAAGTCCTTCGGGCACGTGCTGGGAGAATGACAGGGCCGTGGCACCGCAGGTGGTGAAGCCGGCGTAGGATTCGAAGAGGGCGTCCACAGCGCGCGGCGTGACGCCAGTGAACAGGTAGGGCAGGGAGCCCGTGAGAGGCACCGCGAGCCATATGATGGCGGTGGTCCAGAAACTTTCGCGCTCGGAGATGGCATAGTCGGGGTCGCGCCCGAGAATGTTGCGAAACAGTAACCCAGCCGCTCCCATGGCCAATGCCGACAGTGCCAAGTCGAACTGTGCGCCGTCCTTGTAGTACAGTGAGGCGGCGACGGGCAGCAGCATGCTGGCCGCCATCACCAGCTGCAGCATGCCTGTGACGCGCATAATCAACCTGAAGTTGAATTTCCTGGCTGGCGAGCGTTTTCTCATCATCCGAAGAGACGTGAGACGCGGTCGGCCACCTTGGGGAGAGTGAACACCACCACTTTATCCTGTTCCATGAGTTGTGTTTCGCGGGTGGGGAGTATGGTTTCGCGGCCGCGGATGATGCCGCCGATGATGGCGCCTTGTGGCAGTCCCAGCTCGCGTATGGGTGCCCTGCTGGCGGCGCTGTGCGGCGAGACGGTGAATTCGATGAGTTCGGCGTTGGTGCCGCTGAGCCATTTGCTGCTGATGGCGCTGCCTCTGACGATGAAGCGCGCTATGTAGCTGGCGGTGATGAGTTTTTTGTTGATGATAGTGTCTATGCCGATGTCTTGCGAGATGTTGATGAACCCCGTGTTTTCCACCAGTGCGATGATTTTCTTCACGCCGAAGCGTCGTGCGTGTAGGCAGGTGAGTACGTTGGTCTCGCTGCTGTCGGTGACGGCGATGAAAGCATCGTTGTTTTCCAGCCCTTCTTCTTTGAGTAACTCAATGTCGGTGGCATCGCCGTTGATGATGAGTGTGTTGTTAAGCAGGGCGGTGAGGTCTTCGCAGCGTCGCCTGTTTTGTTCCACGAGGGTGATGTGCATGCGGTCCTCGAGGGTGAGGGCGGCGTAGCGCCCTATGCGCCCTCCTCCGGCAATCATCACATTGTGCACGGCCACCTCTTTCTTTCCGGCCAGGGTCTTGATGGCTTCCAGTTGGTTCGGCTTGCTGATGACGTAGGTCAGGTCGCCTTCCCGGAAGACGAAATCGGGGTTGGGTATGATGGTTTGGCTGTCGCGCAGCACGGCCACGATGCGCACCTGCATGCTGCGGTAGGTCTGCGTGAGGTCCCTGACGCTGCGCCCTGCCACCCCGCTGCCTTTTTCGAGGCGTATGAGGTACATGGTGAGCAGCCCTCCGCTGAAGTCGAAGAACTCGGTAGCCACGGTGTTGGAGAGCAGGTTGGTGATTTCCTTGGCCGCTATGCGCTCGGGGCACACCAGTTCGTCCACTCCCAGCTCGCGGAATGTTTCGCGGTGCTTTTTCTCCAGTAGTTCGGCGTTGGTGATGCGTGCCACGGTCTTCTTGGCACCCATTTTGCGCGCCAGTATGCAGGTCACGAGGTTGATGCTTTCGCCGTGCAGCACGCTTAGAAAGAGGTCGCAGTCTCCCACGCGCGCATCGGCCAGCACCTGCGGCGAGGTGCTGTTGCCTGTGATGGTGAGCAGGTCGGTTTCCTTTTCCAGTCTCTTCAGCAACTCGTCGTGGGGGTCCACCACGGTGATGTTGTAGTCCAGCTCGCTGAGGCTCTTGGCGAGGTAGAACCCCACCTCTCCGTCGCCGGCAATGATAATGTTCATGGCTGCGTTTTTTTCATTGTTTCGGGGGTTAGCACTTGCAGCAGGTCCTTGTCTATCGTGGTAACGAAGCAGGTGTTGAGCACCGCTATCTTTAGGACGAACTTGGATTTATCGCCCTCGCTCACCAGCGTTCCCTCCAGGTTTTGGAATTCGCCCGCTTTGATGCGCACGCGCGCCCCCTTGTGCAACTCGTTCTCGTTGCGCACCTCCACCTCCCGCTCTTGCGCCAGCATGGCGCGCACGAACGCTATCTCGTTTTCGGGTATGACGGCGGGTTGCCTGTTCCAGCCGATGATGAAGACGGCACCTTTCGTGTCGCGCACCCTCACCACGTCTCTCTTCGTAATCTTGGCGAAGAGGTAGCCCGGAAACAGGGGCTTCTCCGTCATTTTTAGGCGGTCGGACCATTTCGTGAGCCTGCGGACGAGCGGCAGGTAGTTTTCTATTTTCTGGTTGCTGAGCCGCAAGGCCACCTGCTTTTCTGCGCGTGGCTCCACGTACACTGCAACCCATTGTGGTTCTTCGTTTAGCATATGTTTTCCCCTGTCACGGGGGGTCTCTAAAAAAATACAAAGATACGAATTATTTTTCAAATGAGACTTTTTTTTCTTGCATGTCGAATTAATTTCGTAAATTTGCATTTCCGAACAAGGAGCAGTGATAATCATTAAATACATTGATAATGAGACCAGATTTTTCAAAAGTAGACTTCCGTGCGAAGAACGAAAAGCACGAAAGCTTCCACGATTGGGAGAAAGAAAACCATATAGAGAAGAGTTGGACGACGCCAGAGCAGATAGGCGTGAAGCCCGTGTATGGCAAGGAGGACCTGCAGGGCATGGAGCACCTGAACTATGCAGCAGGCATAGCCCCTTTCCTGCGCGGCCCCTACAGCACGATGTACGTGATGCGCCCCTGGACCATACGCCAATACGCTGGCTTCTCCACGGCCGAAGAGAGCAACGCCTTCTACCGCCGCAACATCGCCGCTGGGCAAAAGGGTCTTTCCGTGGCGTTTGACCTGCCCACGCACCGCGGGTACGACAGCGACCACCCGCGCGTGACGGGCGACGTGGGCAAGGCGGGTGTGGCTGTAGACAGCATATTAGACATGCAGATACTCTTCGACCAGATAGACCTGGGCAAGATGAGTGTGAGTATGACCATGAATGGCGCCGTGCTGCC
>JAXFQM010000079.1:0-2789 GCA_034178965.1 Bacteroidales bacterium
GAAGTGCTGGTGGAAGAATTTGTGGAAGGGCGTGAACTTGACTGCGGTGTGCTGCAAGCGAAAGACAAAAGGTATGTGTTCCCCATAACGGAGATAATCCCCACCGGCGAGCATGAGTTCTTCGACTATGCTGCAAAATACAAAGGTTTCAGCCGCGAAGTGACGCCCGCCGAAGTGGACGAAAGCGTTAGCCGCCACATCCAAGAGGTGTCGTCGCAATTGTACGATCTACTGGGCTGCAAGGGCGTGGTGCGCTTCGATTACATATACAACGAGGAACGCAAGGAACTGTTCTTCGTGGAAGTGAATACGATACCGGGGCAAAGCGCAGAGAGTATAGTCCCCAAGCAAGCGCGCGCCATAGGCATCAGCACGGAGCAACTTTACCAAATGATAATAGACGCAAGCATGCAATGAAAGGGCAACACGGAGAAACGAATGTTTGCGACATAACTCCAAAACAAGCAGCGGAATGAGACACGAAGTAGACTTTCTTGTGGTAGGTAGTGGCATTGCCGGCCTTAGTTTCGCCCTCAAGGTGGCACCTTACGGCAAGGTTTGTATTCTCACTAAATCCAATGCCAGCGAAGGCTCCACGAAATATGCGCAAGGCGGCATTGCTGCTGTCATCTACGACAACGACAGTTTCGACGCGCACATACACGATACGCTGGTGGCCGGCGACGGCATTTGCGACCGCGAAGTGGTGGAAATGGTGGTGAGAGAAGCGCCAGAACGCATTAGGGACCTTGTACAATACGGCGTGAATTTCGACATGGCAAAAGGCGGCCACTTCGACCTGCACCGAGAAGGCGGACACAGCGAGTTCCGCATCCTGCACCACAAAGACAACACTGGAGAGGAGGTGGAGCGTGGCCTGCTGGAAGCCATACAACGCCACCCCAACATTGAACTGAAAGAGCATCAGTACGTCATTGACATCATTACACAGCACCATTTGGGTCAACGCGTCACGAAACATACGCCAGGTATAGAATGCTACGGAGTGTATGCCCTCAACAGCGACACGCATCAAATAGACACCTATTTAGCCAAAACCACCATGTTGGCTACCGGCGGCATCGGCAACGTCTATACCACCACCACCAATCCCATTACTGCTACTGGCGACGGCGTGGCCATGGTGCACCGCGCGCGCGGCATGATGTTGGACATGGAGTTCGTGCAGTTCCATCCCACCTCGCTCTATAACCCCAAGGAACGCCCCGCTTTCCTCATCACAGAAGCCATGCGGGGGTCGGGCGCCGTGTTGAAGGATATGAACGGACGCGAATTCATGCAAAACTATGACGATCGCCTCTCGCTGGCCCCACGCGACATTGTGGCGCGCGCCATAGACAAGGAGATGAAGAAAGCAGGTGTGGAGCACCTTTACCTTGATGCGAGGCCAATAGGCAAGGAAAACCTATTGGAGGGCTTCCCAACCATATACGCCAAGTGCTTGAGCATTGGAGTGGACATCACCAAAGACATGATTCCCATCCGCCCTGCTGCACACTACATGTGTGGGGGCATAGCGGTGGACAAGAACGGAGAAAGCAGCATACGACACCTCTATGCTACTGGCGAGTGCAGCCGCACAGGGCTGCACGGCGGAAACAGACTGGCCAGCAACTCGCTGCTGGAAGCAGCCGTATATGCACACAACGCAGCCATGGACTGCATTGCCAAGGTGGGCACGCTGACCATCAATGAAAACGTGCCAGACTGGAACTCAAAGGGAATGGTGATGAACGAAGAGATGGTGCTCATTACGCAGACCAAGAAGGAATTGCAGGAAATCATGAGCAATTATGTAGGCATAGTACGAAGCGACTTGCGTATGGAACGCGCTTTCAACCGTCTCAATCTCATTTTCCGAGAAACAGAAGATCTTTATAACCGCAGTGTCATGACGGAGGAACTTTGCGAACTGCGCAACCTCATCGATTGCGCTTACCTCATCACCAAGCAAGCCATGGCACGCCGCGAAAACAGGGGACTGCATTATTCCATCGACCTACTGGATGAATGACGAGACGCAAATCCTTTCGCTCTCGCAAGTGGCACAGGCCGTGGAGCGGACCATACAACGCGACTACCCGTATAGTTTTCTCGTCCATGCAGAAATATCGAAACTGAACAGATACAAATACAGCGGCCACTGCTATCCCGACCTTGTGGAGAAAAAGGACGGAATGGTGGTGGCGCAGATGCGCGCCATGATTTGGGAACGCGACTATGTGCGCATCAACAAGGCTTTCCTTGACGTGCTGCACGAGCCTTTGGGCGAAGGCATTGAAGTGCAATGCCGTGCAAGGCTGTCCTTTGACTGCGTGCGAGGACTTTCGCTGGTAATCAGCGATATAGACCCAACAGTGTCGTTGGGCTACATGGAACGCGAAAAACGTCTCTGCATAGAACGGCTAAAGAAGGAGGGTCTCTTCCGCTTGAACAAGGAACGTGTCCTGCCATTGCTGCCAATGCGTATTGCCATCATCAGTGTCGACACCAGCAAGGGATACTGCGATTTCATCAACACGTTGAAGAATGACACGCATAAGTTCCGCTTCTCCACGCAATTGTTCGTCTCTCTCCTTCAAGGCGATAAAGCAAGCCGTGAAATAAGAAATGCGCTTGACCGCATCGCCCAGAAACAGGAGCGCTTCGACTGTGTGGCCATCATCCGCGGCGGCGGCGGCGACGTGGGGCTTGGTTGCTACAACGACTACGACCTATGCCGCGCCATAGCCACATACCCCCTGCCCATCCTCACGGGCATAGGGCAC
>JAXFQM010000082.1:0-3930 GCA_034178965.1 Bacteroidales bacterium
TCAACTGAATAGAGCATCTGACTACGGATCAGAAGGTTGTGGGTTTGAATCCCGCGGGGGTCACAAAAAAACGAGACTTGCAATAACGCAGGTCTCGTTTTTGGTTACGACGCAAGCACCGTGTCGCAGGTGTCAACGCGATATGCCGTAAGCAGAAGGAATGGCAATGAAAGAATACCCCCGAAAGCAAAAAAGAAATTGCTTTCGGGGGGTGTTCCTTGAAAAAGCGGGTTATGCAACTAAAGGCGCATTGCCCGTCGTCAATGTGGGGTTATTCAGGCCAAACGGCTTGTAGGTTGCGGTCTCCGTAGGCATCGTCGATCTTGCTGATGGTTGGCCAGTATTTGTCCTCATGCGGTAGCGGGAAAGCGGCGACCTGGCGGCTGTAGGGCATGGTCCATTCGTCGGCGCAGACCACCTGCATGGTGTGTGGCGCGTTGAAAATGGGATTGTTGTTCTGTTCGAACTTGCCGTCCATCACGTCTTGTATCTCGCAGCGGATGCTGATGAAAGCGTCGCATAGGCGGTCCAATTCGCTTAGGGGTTCACTCTCGGTAGGCTCTACCATTAGGGTGTTGTGTACGGGAAATGCCACCGTCGGAGCGTGGAAGCCATAGTCCATGAGACGTTTTGCCACGTTGCCCACTAATACTTTTGGATCGAACTCGTGAAAATCAAGTATCATTTCGTGGCCACACATGCCATGGGTGCCCGTGTAGAGTATCTTGTAGTGCTTTTGCAGACGTGCGCGGAGATAGTTGGCATTGAGGATGGCATGCTTGGTGGCCTCGGTTAGCCCATCGCCACCCAGCATGAGTAGGTAGCCATAAGTGATGGGCAGGAGGGATGCGCTGCCATAGGGTGCTGCACTCATGGTTTCGCCATTACTGCCGCCGCATTTTATTACGGGGTGGTTGGGCAGAAAGTCAATCAGTTTTTTGTTTACGCAGATAGGCCCTACGCCAGGTCCGCCGCCGCCGTGAGGCATGGCGAAAGTCTTGTGCAGGTTTAAGTGGCAAACATCGGCTCCCATCGTTCCGGGACTGGTGAGACCCACTTGGCCGTTCATGTTAGCACCGTCCATATAGACGAGGCCTCCATTGATGTGGATGATATTTATGTAGTCCAATATGCCTTCTTCGAAAGCGCCGTGGGTGCTGGGATAGGTAATCATGAGGCAGGAGAGGGTGTCTTTATATTTTTCTGCCTTGGATTTTAGGTCGTCGATGTCCACTTCACCCTTGTTGTTGCATGCTACCACGACTACTTCCATGCCAGCCTTTGCTGCGCTGGCTGGGTTTGTACCGTGCGCACTGGCGGGGATTAGACAGACGTTGCGCTGTCCCTGTCCCTGCGAGAGGTGGTAATTACGAATGACGGTGAGCCCGCTGTATTCACCCGCGCTGCCCGCATTGGGTTGCAGCGAGCAGCCAGCAAAGCCAGTAATGATGGAAAGGCGCCGTTCCATGTCGCGGATCATCTCTTGGTAGCCTTCGGCTTGGTCCATGGGGGCGAATGGGTGAATAGCGCCAAATTCGCTCCAACTGGCGGGGAGCATTTCGGCGGCGGCGTTCAACTTCATCGTGCAACTTCCGAGGGGTATCATGGCGCGGTTGAGGCTGAGATCTTTGACTTCCAGTTTTTTCATGTAGCGCATCATCTCGGTTTCGCTGTGGTAGCTATTGAATACTTTTTCCTGTAGGAAAGGCGAGGTGCGGCGCATGTCTTCAGGAATGCATTCTTCGGTGGCGGCGCACTTTAGTTCATCGGCCTTCATGCCAGCGGCTTCTGCCAGCACGTTGAAGATTTCTTGAATGTCTGCATGGCTGGTGGTCTCGTCCAGCGATATGCCTATGCATTCTTCGCAGATATAGCGGAAATTGATGTGGTGCGCTTCCGCAACCTTGCGTACCACGTCGGTCTTCACAGGGCACTCCACAGCTAGAGTGTCGAAGAACATGCGGTTGTGTTGTTTGTAGCCATATTTGGCCAGTTCCATAGTCATGCGCTTGGCTTGCTGGTGAATATTGGCGGCTATGGCCGCAATGCCGTCTGGACCGTGCCAGGCGGCGTAAAAGCCGCTCATGATAGCGCAGAGGGCTTGTGCGGTGCAGATGTTACTAGTGGCTTTTTCGCGCTTGATGTGTTGCTCGCGCATGCCTAAAGCCATGCGCAGCGCTTTGTTGCCCTTGGCGTCGACGGACCAGCCGATGATGCGGCCTGGGAAGGTGCGTTTGAAGTCTTCGGTGACGGCGAAAAATCCAGCGTGTGGGCCGCCGTAGCCTACTGGAAGGCCAAAGCGTTGTGAACTGCCAAAGGCGCAGTCGGCTCCCATTTCGCCTGGCGTTTTGAGCAGGGCAAGTGCCATAAGGTCAGTGGCCATGCCTACAAAAATGCCCTTGCTGTGACATTTGGCAATAAATTCAGTGTAATCGCAAACTTCGCCAAAACTATCGGGATATTGTACAAAGGCACCGAAAAACGTCTCGTTAGGTTCAAAATCGGTGGCTTTGCCTTCCACTATCTCTAAGCTGCGGGGGGCTGCCATGGTGCGCATTACGGCGAGGGTTTGCGGGAAAATGCGTTCATCCACGAATAGTTTGTTAGCGCCGATTTTTTGCGCCGAGCGGCTACGGCTGTTGTAGAACATAATCATGGCTTCGCCGGCTGCGGTGGCCTCGTCCAGCAGCGAGGCGTTGGCCAAGGGCAAGCCTGTCATGTCGGCTACCATGGTTTGGAAAGTCATGAGGGCTTCCAAACGGCCTTGGCTTATTTCGGTCTGATAGGGAGTGTAGGCGGTATACCAGCCAGCGTTTTCAAACACGTTGCGTAGAATGACGGCGGGGGTGATGGTATTATAGTAACCCATGCCAATATAGGTCTTGAATAACCTGTTTTTGGCGGCAAGGGACTTCATCTTGGTTAGGAACTCGTGTTCGTTAATGCCAGGTTCCAGCGGAAGAGGATTCTTCAGGCGGATGGTGGCGGGAATGGTCTTTTCGATGAGTTCGTCCATACTCTTCACACCGATGACCTCAAGCATTTTCTGTTCTTCTTCGGGTTTGCTGACGCCGTTGTGGCGACGAGTGAAATTATTGCTTAACATAAAGTTATGTTTTATTATACTATTGTTTCTGACTCACCGCATTATACAAGGAGCGGAGAGATTGTTTCAATTTGCAAAGTTACGAAATTTATTCTGTATGGCGGAAAAAATATGACGGCATATTTCTTTTGCCTATTGTCCCTATTTCAGCATGCCAAAATAGGTCTCCAAACTCATTTAGGTGCAATGATATCGTTCATAAGTGGCTGCCAACGTGCTGCAATTACAAATACAAAAGAGGTGTAGGTGCAAGTGGTACGTACGAAAACGCCGTGGTAGGAGCAAAGGGGGAGGTGTGGAGAAGTCAGAAGCCAACAACGGACAGAGGTTCTTAAGGATTTGCATGAAAAAGGGCGCCCAACTGCGCCCTTTCCCCAAAAAATTATGTAACATTACAAAAGTGATCATTGTGCAAGGCTATGCCAAGAGAGCAAGGCTCAAAAGGCTTACAGTTGAGGGCCTGCTGGAACAAGAGCCTTACCTGCTGCGTTGAATTCGAACTTACGGAAGTTCTTAATGAAACGTTCGGCCAAGTCCTTGGCTTTCTTGTCCCATTCGGCGGCATCCTTGTAGGTGTCGCGAGGGTCAAGGATATCAGTGTCTACACTAGGCAGCACGGTAGGCACTTCGAAGTTGAAGTATGGTATTTTTTTGGTGGGAGCATTGTCAATATCTCCGTTGAGGATGGCGTCAATGATGCCGCGTGTGTCCTTGATTGAGATGCGTTTTCCAGTGCCGTTCCATCCCGTTTTTACGAGGTAGGATCGGGCGCCACTCTTTTCCATGTGACGCACCAGTTCGTCGGCGTATTTTGTGGGATGCAG
>JAXFQM010000084.1:0-18245 GCA_034178965.1 Bacteroidales bacterium
CCGGGGGGGCCCCGGGGCCACGAACTACCCCCCCCCACCGGCGCCCCCCGGGGCCCGCCACGGTGCCCGCATGACACCCCCGCGCGGTGTCCGTATTAGAGGTGCCGCCTTCCGAAGCGTCCGCGGCGAAAAAAGTCACCTGTGGCCTGTTGCCAAAGGAAAAGGGAATGCATCCGCCGCAAGACGCCTGCGAAAGTCTGCGATACGCCTTGTAGCAATGCCTTGGTAAAGGCCAAAAAAAGGTCGTGGAGGGAGGGCGAGAGACGGGAGAAGGCGTGGCGCGCGCGGGCTAAATGAGATCCGCAAGCATGGAGCCGATGAGGTAGGTGCCGAAGCCCATGAGGATGATGCCCACTATTTGGTTGAACCGGTTGATGTGCCTGGGGGTGAGGACGCGCTGTAGCAGGCTGGCAGCCTTGCACTTGAGCAGGTCGAGGGAGAGGGTGGTGGCCAGCACGCCGGCGAAGTAGGGCAGAAGGGCCTTGTCGGCAATGCCCAGTTTGCCGCCGGCCAGCGTGATGATGCCCAGCCAATAGAGCCAAATGCCAGGGTTGAGAAAGTTGATGAAAAAGCCGCGCAGCCAGTAGGAGACGGGTTTGTCGCTAAAACCTCTTACATTCAGCGCTTTGTGCTGCTCCAAGCCTTCGCGGCTCTCCACGCGCCGCTTAAACGTCCACATACCAAAGCCCAGGAGCGCCAGCCCTGCGGTGGTCGCCACGGCGGGCTTGGCCAGCACAGCCGCCATGTCCACGCCGCGTAGCACGGTGCAGAGGAGCAGCACGATGAGGATGTCGTCGCAACTAATGCCGAAGACGAACGGCATGGCCTTGCGAAAACCGTGCTGCACACTGAGTTGCAGCAGCGTGAAGAATGCCGGTCCGAAACTGAAGCACAGCGATATGACGATGCCCATGCCGATGCCGTAGATGAATTCCATAGTGTTTTCGACGGTTGGTTTCTTGGCGGTTGAGACGAGTGGCGTACTTTTGTTCAGTCAGTTGCAGCAACGGCCCTTCCCTTTTTACACATTGCAAAATTACGAAAAACTTTGCTTGTGGCGGAAAAAACGAATATATTTTTTTTCATGACAATATTTTTGTGTATCTTTGCATCTGCTTTCAGTGCGGACGCAATGCCGTGAGTGTGTGTAGCGTGCAGAAAATGTTGCGAATGCCCACGAAGAAGGCTTGAGGCGAAAAGAAAATAAACCAATAAATCATTGCTGAATGAACCCGCTACAGAACTACGAGGCCACGAAGAAAGCCATAGGCTACGTGGACCGCAAGGACGCCACCCAAGAGGATTACGACCGCATTGGCTTTATGGCCGGCTTGGAGGTGCACCAACAGCTGAATACCAAGGAGAAACTCTTTTGCCATTGCCCCGCCGGCATATACCAAAAGGAGGACGAGTACGACGCCGAACTGCTGCGCCACATGCGACCCACCCTCAGCGAGATGGGCGGATACGACGGCACGGCACTGATGGAGTTCAAGACCAGAAAGCAGATAGTGTACCGCGTCTCGCAGCGTACCGCTTGCACTTACGAAATAGACGACACCCCGCCCTTCCCGCTGAACCCCGAGGCGCTGCGCTACGCGCTGGAGATAGCCATGGCGTCGCGCTTCAACATTGTGGGCGAGGTACACGTCACCCGCAAGCAATACCTCGACGGCAGCATCCCCACTGGCTTCCAGCGCACCGCCATATTGGGCGTGGAAGGCGAACTGGAGAGCATGGAAGGCAACAAGATACGCCTCATACAATTGAGCGTGGAGGAAGATGCCTGCCGCGAGGTGAGCGACGTGGCACACACACGCGTGTATAGAACAGACAGGCTGGGCATGCCGCTGATAGAGACAGTGACCTATCCCGACTTCCGCAACCCTGGCCAGGCGAAAGAGGCCGGAGATGCCATCCGCTTCCTCAACCGCAGCACCGGACGGGTGCGCACCGGCATGGGGGCGGGGCGGCAGGATGTGAACGTCTCCTGCAAAGGCGGCACCCGCGTGGAGGTGAAGGGGGTGAGCCACACCAAGTGGATACCCGAAGTGACGCACAACGAAGCTTTCCGACAATGGGCACTGCTGGCCATCCGCGACACGCTTGCGGAGCGCTGCCGCAAAGAAGATTGGAAGATGGCAAGCATGGAGCTGAATCTCAAGGACTATTCCTTTTACTTCGACCCCATCAAGGAAGCCATAGGGCGAGGCGAGAAACTGATAGCCGTGAACCTGCCCCATTTCAAGGGCATCCTTAACCATTTCTGCCAGCCCGGGAGGCCCTTTTACGATGAGTATGCGGGCCGCCTCAAGGTGATAGCCTGCATCGAACGCCCCAACATGGCCACGAGCGAGGATATAGAGGACGTAGTCTCTGGCAGCGTGTTCCAAAAGGTGGCGCACCAGATGGGCGCTGCCAACGACGACGCGCAAATCATCTTTTGGGCTTGCGAGGACGACGTGGCGGAGGCGCTGGACGTGATAGAGGAGCGTAGCCTGATGGCCTTCGATGGCGTGCCAAAAGAGACCCGAAAGGCCATGCCCGACGGCACCTCTATATTCGAAAGGGTGCTGCCAGGAGCCGACCGCATGTATCCCGACACCGACTCGGCGCCCATACCCCTAAGCGACGAATTCATAGAGGGGCTGCGCGGCAGCGTGCAACCCGACCTGGCCGGCCGATATGCGCAGCTGAAGAAATGGGGAGTGCCCGAGGACTGCTATGACTACCTATTCACCTACAACCTGTTTCCCGCCATTGAAGAGATTGTGGACAAGACGGGCTACGACGGCAAGTGCATTGGGGTCTTCTTCGGGCAACACCTGAAGCATCTACAGGGACAGTATGCCATGGAAGGAGGTGAACAGGGCCAAATGGCGGGCGGATTTTCGGTGCCGGTGCGAAGCCTGGTGAATTTGTTTCTTCACCTCAAGCGCGAGGGCATAGACCCCGCAATAGCCAAATATCTGGCAGAAAAACTCTTTAGCGACCCTACGCTGGAACCCGAAGAGATGCTGGCGGCATTCGGCTATGAAAAGAAAGACGAAGAAGCCCTGCTGCTGGCAGCGCGTGAGGTGGCACGCCAGAAGTTCGCCCCGCGCCGCAAGGGGACCACGCCGCAAGACCGCGTCAACAACCTCATGGGTCGCTTCCACTACCAGGCCGTAGGCAATGTCAGCCTGGCAGTGCTGGCCAAGGCCTTAGAGCAGGACAACGAGACGCTTCGTTCTTAAAATTACGCTCATACAATATTTACCACTATGGATGATAAAACATTCCAGGGCTACAAAGGCAAAGCCCTCGACATATTGAAAGAATACGACGTGCACGTGTGGGACAAGGCCGACGTGGCCACCACGCGCGGGCGCTTCAGCGGGCGCGTGCTACCCCGAGCCGAGAACACGGACGACCAGCACATTGTGATGAAGGTGGCGACGGGCTACAACATAGGCATAGACGTGGGCACCATCGTAGGCATGAAGGGTGAGCGCGACCCGCAACCCGTATTCAAGGTGCCGGAGAAGGAGTTCCCCTACACCAAGGGGCTGCCCCGTGTGAAGCTGCTCGGCACGGGAGGCACTATCGCCAGCCGATTGGACTACCGCACGGGAGCCGTAATACCGGCATTTTCGCCGGGAGAACTGTTCGGCGCCGTGCCCGAACTGGCCGACATCTGCAACCTCGACACCGAAAAGGTGTTTGCCGTGTTCAGCGAGAACATGAGCCCGAAGGAATACATCACCCTTGCCAAAAAGGTGGGCGAGGAGGTGGAGGCCGGCGTAGACGGCGTGGTGATAGGCCACGGCACCGACACGCTGTCGCACACCGCTACGGCGTTGACGTACATGTGCCAGAATTTGCCCATGCCCGTAGTGCTCGTGGGCAGCCAACGCAGCAGCGACCGCCCCAGCAGCGACGCGGCGCTCAACCTCATGCACGCCATGACGGCGGCGGGCCACGGTGACATTGCCGAGGTGATGGTGTGCATGTTCGGGCCCACCAGCGACGAATATGGCTTCCTGCACAGGGGCACGCGCGTGCGCAAGATGCACAGTAGTTACCGCAGCACCTTCCGCACCATCAGCGACACGCCCCTCGCCACCGTGAGCCGCAAAGAAGGGGTGAAGCCCATCAAGGAGGAGTATGGCCGCCGTCGCCACGGTGAACGCAAGGTGGAGATAATCACCAACCTGCAAGACTATAAGGACAGCGTGGCGCGCAATTCCCCCAACGTCGCCCGAATAGTGCCCGTCTTCGACGACAGAGTGGCCATCCTCTACTACTATCCAGGCATGAAACCCGACGTGCTTGAGGCGCTCATTGACAAGGGATATAAAGGCATAGTGTGGGACGGCACGGGGCTGGGACACGTGAACCGCGGCATGTTCGAGGCCATCTCGCGCGCCACCGAGGCCGGGATGCACCAATATATGTGCGTGCAAACCATTTGGGGCTATGCGCACATGTTCGTGTACGACACGGGACGCGACCTCATGGCGCGTGGCATAGTGCCCGCAGGCAATATGCTTGCCGAAGCGGCGTACATCAAACTGGGATGGGCGCTGGGGCTGACGCACGACCGAGAGGAGGTGAAGAAACTGATGCTGACGCCCATAAACGACGAAATAACCTCCCGCGAACCCATTGACGGATACCTCGTTTTTCAGGGAGGGGTGCCCGAAGTGGAGGAATTCGCGCGCAGCGTGCGCAAGTAGCGCCTTGCGCACAAGGCAAAAGAAGAGAGACCCCGCATCCGTGCGGGGTCTCTCTTCGAGAAGTGGAAGTTACAGGATTTGAACCTGTGACCCCCTGCTTGTAAGGCAGGTGCTCTGAACCAACTGAGCTAAACTTCCGTGGCGTTTCGGTTTGCAGAAGTACGAAGAAATATTGAATTGGCGAAATATTTTTGCAGTTTGCCCGAAAAACTTTTCTTAACGTTTTGAGAATAAAAAGGGTGCGGTGTGGAGCAAAAGACGTCGCGTGGGTGCTGCCAGCTGGTTTTCCGGCTCGTTTTGCGTCGCTATTTGCCAATATTAGCGTGGCACCGATAGGCTTTGCAAGCCCTTTCTCCGTGCCTCTCCTGGCCACGGGCAACGCTTGGAGAGGACAGCGGGCGCGCTACGCAAATTGCTGCATGTCCACCAACTTTTTGTACAGCCCGTCCTCCTGCATGAGTTGGTCGTGCGTGCCTTGCTGAACAATATGCCCCCCCTCGATGGCCACAATCTCGTCGGCGTTGCGGATGGTGCTGAGGCGGTGGGCGATGATAAGGCATGTGCGCTGCCGCATCAACTGCGCGAGGGCTTGCTGCACCAGCAGCTCGCTTTCGTTGTCCAAGGCGGAGGTGGCTTCGTCGAGGATGAGTATGGGCGGGTCTTTCAGCAGGGCGCGGGCGATGGAGAGGCGTTGGCGCTGGCCGCCGCTGAGGGTTACGCCCATGTCTCCCACCACGGTGTCGTAGCCTTTCGGCAATTGGCGTATGAATTCGTCGGCATAGGCGAGAGCGGCGGCAGTCTCTATTTGTTGCTGGGTGGCTCCGCGGCGGCCAAAGGCGATGTTGGCGGCTACGGTGTCGTTGAAAAGGATGCAGGTTTGGCTGACGATGCCGAAGAGGGAGCGCAGTGAATGGATGTTGACCTCGCGGAGGGGGTGAGAGTCGATGAGGATGTCGCCCCGAGTGCAGTCGTAGAAACGGGGCAGCAAGTCGGCCAGTGTGCTTTTGCCGGCGCCGCTGGGCCCCACCAAGGCGATGGTCTTCCCCTTTGGGATGGCCAGGTCGATGTGTTGCAGCACGTCAATAGGGCTCCCTTCTTCCTGGTAGGAGAACCCCACGTCGTGCAGTTCGATGCCGTGTTCGAAGTCTTTCAGCACGAAGGCGTGTGGCGCCTCCACTATCTGCTCATCGGCGTCGATGATTTCAAATACGCGTGCCGCTGCCGCACTCCCCTTCACCAGACTGTTGTAGGCCTTCACCACGGCTTGCGTGGGGGAGATGAGGCGGGTGAAGACGATGACGAAGAAAATGAATACCGAGGAGGCCATTTCGCCGCGCAGCACAAGTCCCCCCCCTAAAATGAGGATGACCATGAGACCCACGGTGCCCAGTACCTCGCTGAGGGGGCTGCTGAGTTCGCGGCGCTGCGCCACGCGCACCATGGTGCGCGCATAGTCGTTGTTGGTGGTCTCAAAATGCTGCTGACGGCTCTTTTCGCGTCCGAAGGCGTGGATGGCGCGCATGCCGCTGAGGTTTTCCTCCAATTCGGAGAAGATGACTCCCAATTTGGCTTGCCCCTTCACGGAATTGCGCTTGAGACTTTTGGCTATGCTGGATATGAGGAAGACGAAAAGGGGGAGGATGAGCAGGATGAGGAGAAACAGTTTGGGGCTGATAAAGATGAGTGTGCCGGCGAAAAGGAGTATATTGATGGGGTCTTTGACGAGGTTCTGCATGGTGCTGACGACGCTCCACTCGATGTCGAACAAGTCATTCGACAGGCGGCTGAGAATGTCGCCGCGGCGGCGGGAGTTGAAGTATCCGACGGGCAGGATGGTGATGCGGCGGTAGATGTCATCGCGAAGGCGCTGTACAATGCCATTGCGAATGGGAGCCAGGAAGTAGAGACCGAGGTAGCGCGAGACGTTGCCCAGCAGGGAGCAGGCCAAATAGGCTGCCGAGACGGCCAAAAGGCTGTTGGTGGCGCCCAGCGCGTCCTTCATGGTGTAGAGTTGCCACAGCATCCATTGTGTGAGGCTCTCTTGGTTGAAGGCGAGCGGCGGCTCGCTGGAGGGGGGGGGCGTCATGCCAAACAGCAACTCGACGAAGGGGATGATGAGGACGAACGAGAACAGACTGAAAACCACCGCCAATGCGTTGAATAGGACGTTGGCGACGATTTCCTTTGGGTAATGCTTCAAGTAGCGGAAGACGCGTGCTATGGGCTTCATGTGGAGGTTCTCAAAGTTGGGTGAGGGTCATGTGGCTCTCCTTCTCGGGGGGAGTTGGCCCCTTGGACGTGTTCGGCGGCTATGACGCGCCGCAGCAGGTAGGTGACGGCCATGTATGCGTTGTGGCTCTCCAAAAAGAAGCGCAGGCTGCCGTGCTCCTTGAGCCAGCGCGCCAGCACTTCAAGAACGAGCGGCGGTGTGGGGAGGACCCGCGTTATCAAGATTTTTCTCATCGCAGGCGACGGCCGCATGCGCGGGCGGGGATCCCTACGCGCGGCAAGACTATGAATTGGCGCGCGCAACGTTCATGGTTATAGTTTGTTTCTGTCTATGCGGAAGTTGGCGGCGGGTCCGTTGCAAGGGCTGCTGCACGGTATGGCGCATTCGCTGCAAGGGGTAAGTTCGCCATGCAGCCGCTTTTTCACCATGTCGCCCACGGCTTCCTTCAGTGTGGGATGCTCTATCTTTTGCACCAACTCGTCGCAGAAGGCGTAGAGCAGCAGGGTGCGCGCCGTGCGTTCACCGATGCCGCGCGAGCGGAGGTAGAACATTTCCTCTTCGTTCACCTGCCCCGTTGTGGTGCCATGACTGCATTTCACGTCGTCGTTGTAAATTTCCAAGAAAGGGTGTGTGGAAATGGTGGCCTTGTCCGTCAGCAAGATGTTTTTGTTGCTCATGTAGGCCTCTGTTTTCGTGGCCCCTTCGCATACAAGCACGTGACCGCTGAAACCTGCGTGGGCGGAGTCGTCCACAATACCTTTGAACAGCTCGTGGCTGACGCAGTTTGGGGCGTTGTGTTCCACGTATACGTAGTTCTCTGCACGTTGGTTTTTGTCGATGAGGTATAGTCCGTGCGCCTCGGCGTGGCCTTGTTCGCCCGCCATGCGTATCTCGGTATGGTTGCGAATGTGGCCTCCATTGAACGTGATGGCGTTGGAAAGCAACTTTGTGTCGTGCTGCATCCATACGAAGCATTGGTTGAGCAGAGCGCTGTCGTTGTTCAGGTTCTGCATTTTGTAGTACTGTACATTGCTGCTTGCGCCTATAATAAGTTCAGTGACGTTGCTTGCCACGCTGCGGCGTGGTGTGGCGCTGTCATCGCAGTGTATGAACGAGACTTGTGCGCCATCACCCACCACAATGAGATTGCGCGTCAGCATCAGCATGTCTTGTGGATTGTTGGCGATGGCCTGCAGTTGAATGGGCTGTTCCTCCGCCACACCGTTGGGCACGAAGACAAAGAGACCGTCAGAGAAGTGTTGCGCGTTGAGTTGTTGGTAGGGGTTTCCCCTTTTGATGGCTTGTCCGAGATAGCAATCCACCAGTTCGGGGCATTGCAGCATGGCTTCGCGCAGTCCGCCCATCACGATGCCGTTTTTCAAACGTCGCAGTGGCTCGTAGCAGAAGCCGTTGACGGCGGCAAGGTGCGTGGCTTCCAGCAGCGGAATGTTGCAAGCCACATTTACGTGCGGGGCTTGTTCCTCGCGTTGTGGCGTCACCAGTTCTCCGTCGAGATAGGGTGTAAGGTCGAAGTCGCGCCAGGTCTCCTTGATGTCTTTATTATTTTTGCGTGCCGCCTTTGCAAACCCCGTCAGCGAAATATCGTCCTGCATGTGCAGGGCTGAGTCGCGGCGTTTGATGTGAGTGGGCAGGTCGCGTAGTTGTTCTATGATAGTGGGCATAGGCTTGTTCCTTGTTTTAGAAAATTAGTCGCATTGTGCGCACGCTATTTTGCTGCCTTGGCTTCCAGTTCTTCCTTTATCCAGTCATAGCCAAGTTCTTCCAGTTTCAGGGCCAGTTCCTTGGGCCCGGTCTTTACGATGCGTCCCTCATACAGCACGTGCACAAAGTCGGGCACGATGTAGTCCAGCAGCCGTTGATAGTGCGTGATGACCACGGTGGCGTTTTCCGCCGAGCGCAGTTGGTTCACACCGCTTGCCACTATGCGCAAGGCGTCGATGTCCAGCCCGCTATCAGTCTCGTCGAGGAAAGATAGCGTGGGGTTGAGCATGGCCATTTGGAAAATCTCGTTCTTTTTCTTTTCGCCGCCGCTGAAGCCCTCGTTCACGCTGCGGTTGGCAAGGTTTGCGGTCATTTCCACTATGGCTTTCTTCTCGTTCATCAGTTTGAGGAACTCCGCGCCGCTCAAGGGGTCTTTGCCATGGTACTTGCGTTGCTCGTTGACGGCGGTGCGCATGAAGTTGGTGATGCTCACGCCTGGTATCTCCACGGGGTATTGGAAGCCGAGGAAGATGCCTTCGGCGGCGCGTTTGTCCACGGGCCATTCGAGGATGTTTTGTCCGTTGAGCAGCACTTCGCCTTGGGTGACGGTGTATTTCGGGTTGCCCGCCACGATGCCAGCCAGCGTGCTTTTGCCGTTGCCGTTGGGCCCCATGATGGCGTGCACTTCGCCGCGATTGATTTCGAGGTCTACGCCTTTTAGTATTTCCTTGTCGCCGATGGAGGCGTGCAGGTTGCGGATGGTGAGTAGTGCCATGGTGTGGATGTTGGGTTTGGTGTGATGAATGGTTGTGTTTTTCTGATGATTATGAGGTTTACTTGGAGATGGTTAATGAGTCGGCAAAATGTTTGCGGGCGGCGTCGGCGTCTATGCGGATGGTGTCGTTTCCTTGGGCGTATAGCCGCACGGCGGGGGGGATGTTCGCGATTACCTTCACCAGCCATTTGCCGTTGCGCTTCACCAAGCAAAGGCTCTCGCTTTCTTGTTTTATCGGTGTCGTTTTCACGTAACCGATAGTGGCGCTTGTGTCGTCGTTGATGTTTACCCCGGTGATTTCTATGGTGGCGGGAGTGTTGGAGAGAATATAGTTAGTGTCCACGCGGGACATCATTGCTTTCATGAACGGGAATAGGTCGCGCTGCATCTCGGGGACGGCGTAGGGCGCAGCCTCATCGATGCGATAGTTGCCGGTGGCTTCCAAATAGCCTTGCGCGGTTTTGCGTATTTGTTGCTCGTCGCTGGCCCCGCATGCGATGGCCGCCAGCGCGGCCACTATGAGCGGAAGAGTGAGTCGTTTCATGGCGTTGTAAGAACAAAGAAAAGTCCGAACAGGTCTAAACAAGATTGTCCGGACTTCCCTTGGGTTGAAGTGTGATTACTTGATTGCGCCCAGTTCCTCGGGGTTCACCTTTTTGGTGGAGCGAGGCTTCACGTTGACAGTCTTGTCTTTGTTCGTCTCGTCGGTGGCTTTCAAGCCGCTGGTGACGGCGTTCTTCCTGTCGCCAGGCTTTTCGGCGTTCAGGGTGACGGTTTTGTCGGATTGTTTGGTCTCGGCCTTTTTGGTGGTGGCTTTCTTGGCGACGGTTTTTGGGGCAACGGGAGCCACGGTGTCTTGTGCCAAAGTGTCGAGTTTTGGACTGGCGATGGAGTCTGTAACAGGCATGCTATCGATGGTGTCGATGGCTTCTTCTTGGGTGTTTTTGCTGTTGCATGCTGCTGCCACGCTCATGGCGACAACGGCCAAAGCGGCAAGTCTGATGATTTTCTTCATGGAATTAAGGGTTGTATTTTTTGTGAAGAAAACTCTTTCGAAGTGGTCTTCGAAAGAGATTTCTTCTTGTTTTTCCTTTTAAGGAATTACTTTACGATGTGAAGTTCGCCCTTTCTGTTGTTGGTGGGGAACGCCTTTGTCGGGGGCAGTTCCAACTGGATGTTGGTGGCGTTGACGGTGAAGTTTACGCGTTCGGCGTTAGTATAGCCAGTGTAGCCCTCATAATTGGAGACATAGGCTTGCAAGGCGCTGAACAGTTTGCCGTTGGCGGTATAGCTGATTTTCATGCTGTTGGCGTCGAAAGCAAGGATGTTCATGTTCACGCTTTCACCCCACCAGTCACCATAGGTGGCGCCAGAATTGGTGAGACTGGTCTCTTTGTAGTAGTCGAACATAACGATTTGGTCGCTCAGGCTAAACTGGGTGGTGTCGAATGTGGCAGAATAGTTGCCTTTCTCGCAGGTACCCTGCATGAAGAAGTAAGGATATTCTTGTGCGTTGGCGTCCTTGAAAGCTGCTAACAGGAACATCTTTTTGTCGGCCAAGTAGAAGCCCATGTTTTTGCCTGCGGTCCAGATGTCGCTGCCGAAAGTGACCTTCACGCTGGGTTCGGCATTGGCGAGGGATTCGAAAGTTGCGGTGTAGGTGGCATCAGCGGTGACGGTGATGGTGCGGGGGTTTTGGGTGTTGCCGTCTTGCCACTGCTTGAAGACGTAGCCTGCGTTGGGCGTGGCGGTCAGTGTCACGGTGGCGTCTTTGTCGTATTCGCCGCCGCCGGTGACGGTGCCCATAGTTGCATCGTTAGGTTCGGCGGTGATGGTGTACTTTTCGCCGCAGGAAACCAGCATGGTGCCGGCTACTAAAGCCAGACTGAGGAATTTAACAACGTTTTTCATCTTTCTGTTGTGTTTTTGATTGGATTGAATTATTAATTGAATTACTTTCTATTTGGAATGGCATTCCTTAATTATTTTTTCTACTTTTTTTAATTTTCTTACTTTGTTAATTGGCGGACATTAGTCCTTAAGTTCTTACTTAACTTATTCTTTACTTTTCTTTTTTTAGTTCGAGAATTGCTCTCTTCGCTTTTCTTTCCTTTGTGGCGTATCCGCGTTAATAGGCGCTGGGTTTCTTTTCGTTAGCGATACCTTGCCAAGGCGGCTCACGGTGTGTTACACTTTGCAAAGTTACGAATATTTTTTATGATGCGCGAAAAAAAAGGTTCTTTTTTTGAAAGTTTAAGATTTGTCCTTGACATCGAGCGCGTCGCGCACGCCGTTGCCCAGTAGCATGAAAGCAAGCACTATCAGCATGATGGCTATGCCAGGTATGATGGCGAGATAGGCGTTGTCGAGCAGGATGTATCCGTAGTTTTCTTTTACCATGCTGCCCCACGAGGGGGTGGGGGGCTGCACGCCCATGCCCAGGAAACTGAGGCCTGCTTCCAGCAGAATGGCGCTGGCAAAGTTGCTGGCGGCTACCACCACGACGGCTCCGAGGATGTTGGGCAGTATGTGGCGGAAGATGATGCGCAGGGGTCCGTAGCCCAGTGCCCGCGCCGCTTCTACGTATTCTTTTTCTTTTATGCCCAGCACTTGCCCGCGCACCACGCGGGCTATGTCCACCCACATGGTGAGCCCCACGGCCACGAAGATTTGCCAAAAGCCTTTGCCCAGCGCGAAGGTGATGGCGATGACCAGTAGCACGGTGGGGATGCTCCACACCACGTTCACCAGCCACATGACCAGGTTGTCCACCCATCTGCCGTAGTAGGCTGCCAGGGCGCCCAGCGCAACACCTATCAGCAGGGCGATGGCCACGGCGATGAAGCCCACGCTTAGGCTTACGCGGCTGCCGATCATGATTTGGCTCAACACGTCGCGTCCGTAACCGTCGGTGCCGAACAGGAAGGTGCGTGTCTTTATCTCGTGCACGTCTTTTTTTGCGAAGCGCAACGTTTCGCCGTTGTTGGGGGTGTTGCCGGTGAGGGTTTCGGCCAAGATGCTGTCGCCCTCCTCCCTATAGGCGTGCACGGGTACTGCGGCGCCCTCCAGGGGCTCGCCGCGCAGCATGCGTTGGTGGAGGCCCGTTTTTGGGTGCTTTGTGCCGTTGTCGTAATAGATGAAAGTGGCCTTGCTGCCGGGTTTCAAGGCGGCGAGTTCGAGGTATTGCTGGTTGCAATGGGGGGTGTGGTCGGGGGTGATGAGGTAGCCCAATATGGCGACGATGGCAAAGAGACCAATGACGAGGAGCGACACCTTGGCGAGGCCGTTTTTCATGAGGCGTCGCCACGTCAAGGCGCTCAATGCAGCGCTATGTCCCGCCGCTTCGTGTTTGACAAAGTGGCGGTGTTTTCGTGATAGGGCTTCTTGCAGGGTCATGGGGGAGGGTTATAGGAGCCCCAACTCTATCTTCACTTCGTCGGTGAGCCTGTCGGGCGTCCAGGGCGGGTCGAAGGTGAGTTGCACGTCCACGTCTTTCACGCCGGAGATGTAGCCTACCATTTGTTTCACGTCGGCATACATGAATTCCGCCTCAGGGCAGTCGGGTGCCGTCATGGTCATTAGGATGGCCACCTTGAAGCCATCGCCCTCCTCTTTCACGTCAATGTTGTAGATGAGACCAAGGTCGAAGATGTTCACGGGTATTTCGGGGTCGAAGATGCTGCGCAGCACGTCCACCACGGCATGGTGTATGGTGTCTTGCGTGGGCTTGGGTGTGCCGGTTTGCGGGTGGTCGTTGGGAAGGTGTTGCATGTGTGTGGAGAGTGTTAGGGTGCCGTCAGGCGTTTTTTTTCATGGAATAGGCTATGGCGTACATTTTCATTTGTTTCACCATGCTGGCGAGACCGTTGCTGCGGGTGGGGGAGAGGTGTTCTTTCAGTCCTATTTGGTCTATGAAGTCCAGCGGCGCGTCGAGGATGTCTTGCGGCGATTGGTCGTCCAGGGCGCGGATGAGCAGGCTGATGATGCCTTTGGTGATGACAGCATCGCTGTCGGCGCGGAAATGTAGGTGTTGGCCGTCGAACTGGCAACTTAACCATACGCGGCTTTGGCACCCCTTGATGAGGTTGGCTTCGGTTTTGTCTTTTTCGTCTATCTGTGGGCAGTCTTTGCCCAGTTCGATGAGGTAGGCGTATTTGTCCAGCCATTCGTCGTAGTTGGAGAACTCGTCGATGATTTGTTTTTCAATTTCCTGTATGGTCATAGTGGTGTATGTTTTATTTGGGGGCCGTTTTGATGAGGTATAGCGCGGCGATGCCGAAAACCACTTGCGGCAGCAGCACGGCAACGAAGGGGGTGAGGCTGCCGTTGAAGGAGAACACGGTGGTGATTTTCATCATCACGATGAAGGCGAAGGCCAGCGCTATGCCAATGGCCAGGTGCATGCCTATGCCTCCCCGTGTCTTGCGGCTGCTGACGGCCACTCCAATGAACGTCATCACGAAGATGGCTATCGGGTTCAGCAGTCGCTGGTAGAGTTCTATCTTGGCTTCCGTAGCCAGTCCGCTGCCGCGTAGTTCTTCGTTTCGGATGTGGCTGTGCAGTTCTGGGGTGGTCATCATGTACACGATTTTCTTTGCCCGGAAGAAGTCGTCCGGCACGACGTCCAGCGGGCCTTTCCAGTCCACGTGGCGTGTCAGGCTTTCTTCGTCGCCTTTCATTTCGCGCACCCACATTTCTGTCGCCGTCCATTGCCGCGACAGGCTGTCGAAGACGAGGTTGTCCGCGGCCAGGCATCGCACCATTTTTTTCCCTTCGTAGGTTTCCTGGCGGAAGTTGCGCGCCGCCTGTTGTTTCACCTCAAAGCTTTCGGCGTAGACTTGCTTGCCAGGGGCACTCATGAAGTGTATGTTGCTGTAGTAGTTGCGCCGCATGCTATGGGTGTGTATGTAGTTGCGGTCGAACTCGTTTTGCGTGCGGTTGGTGAGGGGGATGACGAAGTTGCCCAGCGCCGTCACCAGCGCCGCCACTATGGCGGCTCCATACAAGTAGGGTTTCAGCATGCGCGCGTAACTGACGCCGCTGCCCAGTATGGCGATGATTTCGGTGTTGGCGGCCATCTTGCCGGTGAAGAAGATGACGGAGATGAAGACGAAGAGGGGGCTGTAAAGGTTGACGAAGTTGGGAACGAAGGTGAGGTAGTATTGGAACACGATGGCTTGCAGCGGCGCGTGGTTCTGCAGGAAGTCGTCCATCTTCTCGCTCACGTCAAAGGTTATCACAATGACGATAATCAGCGCGATGGCGAGCAAGAAGGACGACAGGTATTTCTTTAGTATGTAGACGTCGAGTTTCTTCACATTATTTTATTCCGAGCAGCTTTTGGAACTGTGTGAGACAGTCGAGTACGTTGGTCTTCACGTGAATGAATTCGTCAACTCCCGCCTCGCGGTATTCTGCTTCGTGTTCTCCTGGTGCGCCGGCCAGCACAAGGTTTTTCACCTTGCCTTTCAGTTGTGGCGCGGTGGCTTTGACCAGTTCGGGGTATTCGTCATCGCTGCTGCACAGCACCACTATCTCCGCGCCGCTGTCGAGGGCGGCATTCACGCCCTCCTGCGGGGTGGGGAAGCCGTTGTTGTCGATGATTTCGTATCCGGCCACGCCGAGGAAGTTGGTGGCGAAGCCGCTGCGCGCTTTGCGCATGGTGAGGTCGCCGTAGGTGAGCAGGAACGCCTTGGGTCTGCGCCCGCTTCTCTCGGTGGCCAGGCGCAGCCGTTCAAAGGCTTGCGCGGCGCGGTAGGGCTTTAGTGTCTTCAGGGTGGAGGGGGCTTCAGCGCTGTGGCGGGTTTCGTTGTCGCAGGTTAGCCTTTCGTCGCCTTTTAGGTGGTCCAACGCGCGTTCTTTCAGGTTGGGGAATATGTTGGTGCCCAAAATGTGCACTCGGCGTTGGGCTATCTGCTTGTCCAGTTCGCGGGCCGTTTTTCCCACTTCATCCTGCACGTAGCCGTTGTCCACTGCTTGGCGGAAACCGCCTCTTTCCTCCACCGCCAGGAAGTGGCTCCAGGCGTGCTGTGCTATGCTGTCGGTGAGGTTTTCTATGTAGTAGCTGCCAGCCGAAGGGTCCACTATCTTTTCCATGTAGCTTTCCTCTTTCAGCAGTATTTGTTGGTTGCGCGCAATGCGGTAACTGAAGTCGTTGGCTTCTTCGTAAGCGGTGTCGAAGGGTTCCACGGCAATGCTGTCGGCGCCGCCTATCACGGCACTCATGGTCTCGGTGGTTGTGCGCAGCATGTTCACGTAGGGGTCGTATAGGCTTTTGTTCCAAATGGCGCTGCCGCAATGGATGAAGAGTTTGTATGCGTCGTCGCAGTCGGGGTTGTAGGCCTTGGCAATCTTGCTCCACAGCAGGCGCGTGGCGCGCAGTTTGGCAATTTCCATAAAGTAGGTGCTGCCCGTGGCGAGGTTCAACGTCAACTGGCGCGTGATGTGGCATGGTTTCAGCCCTTTCTCCGATAGCATGGCCATCCATTCGTTGGCGGCGGCCAGCGAGAAGCCCAGTTCCTGTGTGATGTTGCTACCGGCGTTGCGGAACAGGTTGCCGTTCACGGAGATAACGCGCATCAAGGGCATCCGCTCTTGCGCATAGCCTATCAGCGCGGCGGCGTAGTTCGCCTCCTCTTCCGCGCTGTGTTCCCAGCGGCCGTGCTTCATGGCCATTCGGAACGGGTCGTAGTTGAGGCTGCCAGCCAGCGCGGCGGGGTCGAAGCCCAGTTTCTTGGCTGCGTCCTCCAGCAGATGCAGGGTGGACATCCAGTCTTTGCTGCAAAGGAAGTTTATCTTCACTTCGTTCAGTTTCAATCCCTTCAGCAAGGTCTCCATGGCGGCCCCATCGGCCACGCTGCAACCACGGAAAGCCAGGCTGGTGGCCCCGCGCTTCACGGCGTCCAGGGCTATGGCGTTGGCCTTGTTGGGGTCTTTTTCGCCTATGTCTTGGCGAATGTCCCACACGTTGCCTTTTTGGTGCTTGCCGCGCGTGTAGGGGTATTGGTCAGGGTTGGCGTCCAGGTATTCAAGGCCTTGCAGGTCCTCGGCACGGTAGTAGGGCTTCACGTCGAAGCCTTCTATGGTTTTCCACACGAGTTTCTTCTCGTAGTCGGCTCCCTTGAGGTCTTTATTGATGGCATCCTCCCATTTTTCGGTGGGAACGGGCGGGAATTGAGCGAACAATTTACTGTCTTCCATTATCTTAATGTATTATTATTATCCTACTTTAGGATGCAAATGTACGAAAAAAAAATCACATGCCCGAAAAAATATTTTTCTAAGGCGGCGTGTTTTCGCCTTTTTTCTCTCTCTCCCGCCCTGTGGCGGCACCGTTCGGCTGCTGTGGTGCTGCCACGGTGCTGCCACGGTGCCGCGTTCTCTTCTACTGGACAGTGGGAGGTGGCGCCGAAAGAGCCTGTTACCCCTCTTTTTCGCCCTGGTCAGGGCGAAGATTTGCATGGCGTCGTAAATAATCTATAAGATATTATTCTATAGCCACATAGGTGGCTGGACGCTGATTTTTTTGAAGTTTTAAACATTTTTTTTGTTCACATGTCGTTTTTTTTGCGTATCTTTGCAGTGGTGAAAGGACGGGCGAAAAGGCTCGTGGAACATAGAATAAATAATTAAAGTTTAATAGTATGGAAGCAAAGAAATCGCAGAAGGCGGACCTTGAAAAAAAGAAGGGTCTGTTCGTCGAAATCGGATTGGTGGTTGTTTTGGCCGTCTCGCTGGCGGCTTTCAACATCAAGTCCTACGACCAAGTGCAGAAAGATGTGATTCAGCGCGAAGCCTCGTCAGAGGTGGAGGAGCAGGTTATCCAGACCTTCACGGAGGAGACACCCCCTCCCCCCGAACCCGAAGTGCCAGATGTGGTGACGGAAGTGACGGTGGTGGACAACGACGCCAAAATTGAAAACGAGTTGGGCATCGTGGACATGAGCGCCAGCAAGGCCGAGAACGTGCAAGTGACACACGTGGAAATCAAGGAGGAAGAAGAAGTGGTGGAAGAGGAGATTTTCACAGTGGTGGAAGAGCAACCTGAATTTCCCGGTGGTGCGGCGGCTTTGTACACGTATCTGAAAGAGAACATCCAATATCCCGAAGCGGCGCGCAACGCCAATCTCACTGGAAAGGTATACGTGTCGTTCGTGGTAGAGAAAGACGGCTCCATCTCCAAAGCCGTCGTGATGCGCGACATTGGTGGCGGCTGCGGCGCCGAGGCGGTGCGTGTGGTGAAGAGCATGCCCAAGTGGAAACCGGGCAAGCAGCGCGGCAAAGCGGTGCGTTCCTCTTTCATGCTGCCCGTCAACTTTAGCCTCAGATAATAGGCTTCGCACAAGCATAGTTAGCTGCTCCGTTTCGCCTACGATGCGGAGCGGCTTATCTCGTGAACTCAGTAAACCTCATTTTTCCCTTTCAACCTCGTGATATCCATCCACAACCTTTCTGTCCGTTTTACGGGGCAGGAACTGTTCAAAAACGTAACGTTTAACATTGCCGACGGCGACCGCATTGGCCTGGTGGGCAAGAATGGTGCGGGAAAAAGCACGCTACTCAAGATATTGTGCGGTCAGCAGGAGCCGGAGACGGGCACCGTGGTGCGTACCAGCGGCCAAACCACGGGCTACCTGCCCCAAGAAATGGTGCCCCACGGAAAAGGCAGCATCTTGGACGAAGCCCTCACCGCCTTCAGCGAGCTGAATGGGCTGGAGGAGCGTCAGTGCGAGCTGGCGCGCCAGGTGGCGGAACGCACGGACTATGAGAGTGTGGACTACGAAAAACTGCTGAACGAACT
>JAXFQM010000108.1:0-4580 GCA_034178965.1 Bacteroidales bacterium
CGTGGCGCAATGCATTAATCACCAGCACTTGTATCCCTTCCATCTTTTTCAATTCGTTGTCGTCAACATGGTTCATGTCGGTGATATATCCCATGGGGCCAATGCGAAAGCCCATGACTGGCAAATTCTTGTGCATTCCGCAAACAGGCTGAACACACTGTTTTCCCACCATTAAATATTCATCACCCGACAACACATGAAGATTTGCCTCTGGCAACCCAGGGTAGCGATGGGAGGAAAAAATATATTGATAGTCATTTTGTAGCGTTTGCATGGCGTAAATATTGCCATACAACTGCATCGGCTGCCGTTGTACATAGTTGAAGGAGCGGATGTCGTCAAGCCCAGCCACATGGTCGCGATGGGCATGTGTGACAAGGATGGAGTCCACGTGCATCACCTTTTGGCGCAACATCTGCTCTCTGAAGTCGGGGCCTATATCTATTAGGATATTAAGACCTTCGTCCGTCTCTACAAGTGCAGACGTGCGTAGGTGCTTGTCGCGAATATCGCTGGAACTACACACCCTGCAGGTGCAAGCAATAACAGGCACGCCTTGAGAGGTACCGGTGCCAAGCAATGTCAGTTTCACTTATGGTAGGTTCTATGGGTTATTCCAAATGCATTTGAGGTCAGCGACAGGCAACTTGCGATGCATCGCAACGGGGCATAGAGAACCTTATGGTCATTAGTCAAGCGGCAAAGTTCCGTTAGAAAAGCAAAGGCGTTGGATGGTTGGTTATTGTCCATAAATTATTTTCAAAAACCTGTCAAGTCTTGTCACTGAGTCTAATTCTGCGTGGTAAGTTTAAAACCCACGCCGTGCACATTCACTATCTGCACGCTGGGGTCTCCCTTCAAATACTTGCGCAGTTTGGTGATGTAGACATCCATACTACGTGCCGCAAAATAACTGTCATCATTCCATATCTTCTGCAAAGTGCTGTTTCGGTCCACCACTTGGTTGAAGTTTTGGCAGAACAGTTTCAGCAACTCACTCTCCTTGGAAGTGAGGCGGCGCGTTTCTTCGCTCTCCAGCGTCAGTTGTTGGTGCAAGTAGTCAAAAGTATACTTGCCTATGGTGAATAGGTTGTTTTCGGGTTTATTCTCGTCGAACGAACGTCGCAAAGCCACGTTAATGCGCGCCAACAGTTCCTCCATACTAAAAGGCTTGGTAATATAATCGTCAGCTCCTATGTCAAAACCCTTCAATTTGTCGGATTCAAGACTTTTTGCGGTAAGGAAAATAATGGGCACACGCTTGTCTATGCGGCGTATATCCTTGGCCACGGTAAAACCATCCTTGATTGGCATCATAACATCCAGCACGCAGGCATCCACTTCTTCGCTGCGATAGATGTCAAAAGCTTGTTGCCCATCAACGGCGAGACACACGGTAAAGCCTTTTTGCGTGAAATAGGCTTTCAAAATAGTACCCAAATTGGGGTCGTCTTCAGCTATGAGAAGTTTTATTCCTAAGTTCATGATAAAAGATTATTGGTGTTTTTGAACCGCTCGCTACATACTGCATTAACTCGTTTTTCTCAACATTATTGTGTGGCTGATAAAATATTTACCTTAATAACGCGACGCGTGCCGCATGGTTCTGTTCCAACGCACCCGCGGAAAAGACGCCTTCTCCTTATCCTTGCTCCATACTATCCATGTAGCCTTGCCCACAATATGGTCTTCGGGCACGAAGCCCCAATAGCGGCTATCCACGCTGTTGTGACGATTGTCGCCCATTTCCCAATAATAATCCATCTTGAACGTGTAGGCGTTTGCACGCTTACCGTTAATGAATACGGTGTCGCCACGTACCAACAGGGTGTTATGTTCGTAGTTAACAATGGCTCTTCTGTACAGTTCCACATTGTCTTTGTCCAGTCCAATGCTTTTTCCTTTTGCAGGGATAGTCACGGGACCCAAATTGTCCACGCTCCAACTATAGCCTGTCGCATGCGGGAACAAGTCCAAACCGCTATATCCGCTGAAAGCCACAACTGGGGTGATGTCAGCTATGGCGGGATCCTTCAGCAATAGGTTAAACTTCTCTTCCGTCAGTGGCAAAGTGTAGTATTGTTGCGTGTTTACCAAGATCTCCTGGCTCATGCCCTGCGCCAACAATTCGCTTGTCATTTGCTGCAGGTTTTGTTGCAACTGCATGTCGCGTTGAGTGTATTCCGTCTCGTTAACGCTCACTCCATAATCTGGTGCCAGTCGTGCTAGGAAAGGCTGCGTCGCGCCCTTAAAGGGATGAAGTACGTCGATGCTCCAGTAATCGCGATAATTCAATATAGTCTCCAATTGCGCACTGTCCACAGGCAAATACATGTAATAGTTGCTCACCAACCAATCCTCCTGCGACACTCCGTATTTGGCAAACACTTTTGCGTCTTCCTTTAGTTTCATGGCCTGTGCCTGCTGCGGGCTCACGTTCATGCCCACTTGGGTGAGCGACTGCATGAATGCCCACGTATTATCGTGCATACGCACGATGTAGGTAAACTGTGCATCCTTCGGGGTCTGTATGCATTCGCCATTGATATATACGGCTCTGTCGCGTATTTCCAACGTCTCACCTGGCAGTCCGATGGTTCGCTTTATGAAGTTTTCTTTTTTGCTCACAGGACGCGCCTTCACTTTGCCAAAATGTTCCCTATCGGTCATCACGCGCTCGCGTCCGTACTTGCGCACCAAGTCGTGATATGAACGATTGCTTTGGAAAGCGGTGCACACCGTGTCTCCGTCGGGATAGTTGAATACCGTTGCATCAAAACGTTTCACCTTCCCCAAGCCAGGGTAGCGGTGGTAGGGCAACTGTGGCCAGCGTAAATAACTCTCCACATTGCCTTTCGTCAAGGGTAGCACGTTGTGCACCAACGGAAAACTAAAGGGGGTCATCGCATTACGCGGACCATATGCCATCTTGGACACCATCAAGTAGTCGCCCGTCATGAGACTTTTCTCCATCGACGAAGATGGGATGTTGTAAAACTCAAAGATATTGCCGCGTATGATGACAGCGGCCACAAGAGCAAACACAATGGCTTCGAGCCAGTCGCGCCCCTGGCTAATTTTGTACGGCGGCAATTTACTGGGGTGTGTATAAGACAATCTCTTGTTTATGCCCAAGAAAGGCAAGTAAATGAACGGAAAGAGCACAGCGAGAGTTTGCTCCCAAAATCCGTAGCGGCGATAGCATTTTGCGGTCTCCACCACCAGCAGCAGGAACGTAAACACATTAATGGCAGGAATGAGGAAATAGACATACCACTTCCAACTCTTGCCGCAGACATGTATCCACACGACGATATTATATATGGGTATTAGCGCTTTCCACGATTGGACGCCTGCATCTTGGAAGATGAACCACAGTCCCAACAAACAGCCCACCACATACAATATCAACAACAAATCAAACACCATAGTTTCTTGCGATAAGTTAGTTTTAGTTTATTATATATTATAACGCGCAAGTATAAAAAATATTGTGTCGTTCTAAAAAAATGCGTTGCAAATAGGAGTCATTCTCCATCATGTAGCCTTTGCCCGATAAACACGCGCACTTGTCGGTAACTGCAACACCACTTGGAATACGGCGGATATTGGCACTAATAGTGCTCATTATTGTACCCCCACCATACATCCACGCCGCCCCTCCCCTTCTCAATAGGGAAGCGCGGCGTGTGCACTTCACTTCCGTTCGACACGTTACTTTTTGACGTCGGTAATGGTTATTTCCACCTTGGCATCGTTAAATGGCTTGTTCTTATTCAACGCTGCCGCCGCGGAGCGCCTTATCTCGTTTTGCGTCATGCCCGTCACCGTCATGCGGCCGGCGTCAATGCCATGGTCAATGAAGAATTGCCGCACTACACTGGCGCGGTCCTGCGATATCTTGATGTCGCGGTCCATGTCTATTCCGTAACTTTCCACATAGCCTTTTATGCGAAACTGTAGTTCCGGATAGTTTTGAAACATAGCCACATAACTCATTAACGTCGTATCACTGGCCTCCAGCAACTGCACATCGTCATTGAAGTAGATGTCGGCCACGGGCAGCGTGGTGCCCACCTTGGCCTGTTGCATGATAAAGCGCAGCACTGTATCTTCTTTGCAGATATCCGCGTTAAATTCCTTGTATACGGGGAAATATCCCTCTTTTTTGGCATAGAGCGTATAATTGAAGCCAGGCACCAAGTTCACCTTGCCGTTCTTAAAGCGAGGATTCTTGGCCACGGGGCGATTGTCTGTATTCTTCTCCAGTATGAGAAGATCCACGTCGATATACTTCTTTGCCTTAGGGTCGTAGAACTGCACGGTTGGGGTGAAGCAGTCTACATGTACAGACACCTTGATGGTATGTCCCGATCCTTTACTGCTTACATTGTCCAACACAATATAATATATGTCCCCTTTCTTCACCATAATGGGTGCTACAAAACGTCCAATACCCTCCTTGCCCAGGAAACGTCGCGTGCCGCTGGAGTCCATGCCAATCGTCACGCCACGTGGTGGCGTGGCGCTATCCACGGCCGTAAGGCATGCCGCCATGGGTTTTATCTTGTTTTGGATGA
>JAXFQM010000119.1:0-10265 GCA_034178965.1 Bacteroidales bacterium
AGCACCCATTCGTCGCCGTCCAGCACCGCGGTGGTTTGCTGCCCCGCCGCATCGGTGCCGGCGTTGGGCTCAGTGAGACCGAAAGCTCCAATCCATTCGCCACTAGCCAACTTAGGCAGATATTTCTTTTTTTGTTCCTCGGTGCCAAATTCCAATATGGGATTTGCGCACAGCGAGGTGTGGGAGGACAGTATGACGCCTGTGGTGCCGCACACGCGGGAGATTTCTTCCACAGCCATACCATACATCATATTCGTGCCACCGGCACCGCCGTATTCTTTGGGGATGGGGATGCCCATCAATCCTATCTTACCCATCTTCTGCACCGTTTCGATGGGGTAGCGTTCCTCTTCGTCCACTTCGGCGGCGAGGGGCTTCACCTCTTTCTCTGCAAACTCGCGTACCATCTGCAGGAAGAGTTCTTCTGTTTTTGACAAACTAAAATCCATGTGGGAAAGTCTATTGCGCCTGCCACGCAGCGTCAAAACGTTGCATGCCGCAACGTGTGGCGCGGACCGCCATAGGCAGCCTGGCAAGCCTGGTTAACGTTCTATTTTGCGGCTATTGTCTCTATTTCCACCAAGGCACCCTTGGGCAAATCTTTCACCGCAAAGGCGGCGCGGGCGGGACTGTTGGTGGGATAGAACTTGGCGTACACCTCGTTCATGGCGGCAAAGTCCTTTATGTCGGCAAGCAGACAGGTGCACTTGACCACGTCACTGTAGCCGAAACCAGCCTTTTCGAGGATGGCACCAACGTTCTTTAAGCACTGTTCGGTTTGTTCCTTGATTCCGTCGGGCATGGCGCCAGTCTCGGGCACTATGGGAAGCTGGCCCGAAACATAAAGCGTGTTGCCAGCTTGCACGGCCTGACTGTAGGGTCCTATGGCAGCCGGGGCCTTTTCTGTAGATATTATCTTATTCATCTTGAAGTATTTTTATTATTTTCACAAGTTGCAATTGAGTTTGCAAAGGTACGAAAAAAAAACGAGATGTGAGCGAAATGTAAAAAATTATTCGTACTTTTGCAACTCGGCAGTTCCCTTTCAACGCACGGAATGGCGTTTTGTTATACAATGAATAATAACGTTTTATGAAGATATTAGGCATCATGAGCGGCACTTCGCTCGATGGCATAGACCTGGCACTGTGCGAAATTTCGTCGCCAACCCGCTGCAGTCTCCTCGCTGCCGACACTATCCCCTATCCAGCACATTGGCGCAACAGACTGGCCAATCTCGATAAAGCCACAGCGTTCGAATATGTCTTGGCCGATGTGGAATTAGGACACCTCTTCGGCCGCTGCGCAAAACGATTTCTCGGCGAACGCGACCTTGCCCGGCCCGACTACATCGCCTCGCATGGGCACACCGTGTTCCACCAGCCCGAGCGAGGCCTCACTGCACAGATAGGACAGGGCGATGCCTTGGCGGCCGAGGTGGGCATACCCGTTGTACATGGCTTCCGTACCCTCGATGTGGCCCTCGGCGGGCAGGGCGCACCGTTAGTGCCTGTGGGCGACAGACTGCTGTTTGGTCAATACGATGCCTGCCTCAACCTCGGCGGCATCGCAAACATATCCTACGATGATGCCTTCCACCGCATCGCCTTTGACATTTGCCCTTGCAACATGGCCCTTAATAGCCTAGCCAACCGCATGGGGTTGGATTGCGACCAAGACGGACGCCTGGCCCGTGACGGCCGCCTGGACGATGCACTGCTTACCCGCCTGGACGCTCTCCCATATTATGCACAGCGCCCCCCAAAAACCTTGGGCAAGGAATGGTTCTTGACTCATTTCCTCCCCCTATGCGAAGGCCGCGACAGGAGGGCTGTAACACGTCTGCTACGCACCGTGGTAGAGCACATCGCCCGCCAGGTGGCCCGCTCCATGCCCCCTTCTCGACAAGGGGGATGCGGATGCACCATGCTGGCCACAGGCGGTGGCGCCTGCAACACCTTTCTCGTAGAGCGCATACAAGCCCTCATGCCCCATTGCGCCGTGCACGTGCCCGATGCGCAGTTGGTAGCATACAAGGAAGCCGTCGTCTTCGCGCTGCTTGGCTACCTGCGCGTAATGCGCCAATGCAACACACTCGCCTCTGTCACCGGCGCACCGCACGACAGCATGGGCGGCAACATCAGCGGTTTGCCTGACGAGCCTTGATGCCTCCGCTCTACAACTCCACACGCCGGCCGTCCCGCCGCCCATAACATACGAAAGGCGTCGGCCATGCGCCGCACAGGCGCTGTTCGCAAAAATCCCTATGGCGCACCACCACTATCTCCCCGGGATGGGTCTTGGCATAGGCCGCAATAGCCAATTCTATCTCTTCATCGCCGGCGTGCTCACCCGTGGCCAGCCAGTTATCCGCCAGCCCCGCCAGCGCAGCGCGCAGAGGTGCCTTGTTCGCGCCAAAATACACATTTCCGGCGTTGTGCGCACTGTCGTGCTCCATGGTCACGGCCAGCGTGGTGCGGTGCAGCCTTATGTGACGCTGCACCATGCGGAAAATTTCCTCATTGCGAAGTATGCGCTCAGAGCGGTTGGCACCATAGCGCGTCGTTGGCTTGCGCCGTTGCCGCAACTGGCTGCCCACCCAATAGGTGACTATACCATCGCGCGTGCCGCTGGGGGGTACAGCACCCCCTTCTGTTTCAATTTTTGCCATAAATCCTCGTTTGTGTTATGTTATGTATATAAAATAATATGTGTCAACCCTCCGCGCCACCTCAAGACAGCACAATCGCGCGCCGTCTCAAGACCTTTGGCAATGAGGGCTTTCGCCAAACTTTTTTTTTCTTTAATGTAAAATTTCACGCAAATTTTGTAAAACTATATGCACATCACAAAAAAAAATCTTATTTTTGCAAAAAAATTGTATTCTTTTTTTATTTTCAAGATGCAAAAATACAACAGATTTAGGGTTTTTCCAAATTTATTTTTGATATTTCCGAACATTTTTTTATAAACATTTGTATCACAGTTGAAATATTAGACATTAAATTCACCAACTCAAAAAAAATATCAAAAAATCACAGAGTAAAACACCGATATTACTAAAAAAAAAACAAAATAAATCAATAATTCAAACACACTTTTGGCTTAAATCAAACCACACCTATGAAACACGGTTATTTAGACCATGCGTCGCGTATGTTATCAATAAAGGACAACCTCGGAAAAACATTGGTTTCCATTGCAGAAGATCTTGGGGTGAAGCCCTCCACCCTATACCAAATCACCACAGGCAAGCAACCCATCTCGAACAAGATGGCGAACCGCATAATAAAAACCTACCCACAGTTCAACATTGCGTGGGTGCGCACCGGAGAAGGCGAAATGATATCTCACGCCGAAAAGCACCGTAACGCACAAATCATCCAAACTGCGCCTTTGCCTACCAACGCCACCGAAGAAAACCGCTTCGCACTGCCGCTCATTCCTTTCGACGCGGTAGCGGGCCTACCCTCTGTGGACAACATGGGTGTCTCTTTCCTCGACTGCGAGCAATACATCGTTCCGGAATTCTACCAGCGTGGCGCAGAATTCCTCATCAGGGTATCGGGAGCCTCCATGACACCCACCTATTTCAGCGGCGATATCCTCGCCTGCCGTCGCATACGCGATGTGTTGTTTCTCCAATGGGGCAACGTCTATGTGATTGATACATCGCAAGGAGTGCTGGTGAAGCGCGTTAAGCAGTCGAACAGAGATGGCTGCGTCACTTTAGTATCGGACAACGCCGCTCAATATGCTCCCTTCGACGTGCCCGAAACGGACATTCGCTCCGTTTCCCTCGTCGTAGGCATCATTCGGCTCGAATAGCGCCCTTCCCGTGCGGGAAGGGCGGGGCTGCGTGGGGGCAGGAGCACATTTCTTGCCTTGACGTTTATTTGCTGCGCTCCGCGCAAATGCAGGTAAGGTTTGGCAGCCACGCCCTTGCACCCTATCAGCACATACCTCCTGCTTACCTCCCACCAAGGTGGGAGGTAAGCAGGAGGTGTGTGCTCCCTGCCCGCCGGTTGCTTGCAGGCAAAGGCGAAGTAAAGAAAGGATGTGTCAAAAAAGACCCTGCAAACACGCAGAGCGCGGTTTCCGTAAGATTGTTTCTACGATGTTGAAATCAAATTCTAATGCAATGATGCTGACGAACTTTCTAAACTACATTGTAGGTATCAGTACCTATTGGGAGAACATCAACAGCGGCTAAAAAACATTCATTACTTTGAATAGATACTTCCTCCTATCCTATGGGAACCGTTTAGTGGTACCCGAACAAGAAAAATGGCACCCTCCATGTATGAAGAGATAAACCAAACAAATGAATATTACGATAAACTTCACAAGCCGTAAGGCATCTACTGTACTCCATTAGAGGAAATATGGTTTGCTGAAAAATCCCGCATGGCCAACAGAAATTACGCCGCTTGCTTTTCTACCAAGGCATGATGGAATACACATGCTTGCTGTCACAGGTGCGCCTACATAAGGTTGACTGGGGCTTTATGACAAAGAAGAGACGACTCTTGGGACTATTGCCATGCCAATCCCCTCTGTCGTATTGGGGAGTTGCCCGTCGATGAGCGTCGCTCATGCCCTGCTCGTCTCAACCACAAATGGTTTTGCACCATTCTTCGACGTGTGCCCTTTTTGAAGCATATCGGGTCACCTCTCACTCCCAAAAAAGCGGGCAAAAAGCGTTTCCGCCTCTTGCCCGCCATCTCGATTCTTTATTGGAGAACAAACCACTATTTGCTTAACACTTCCACCATACCTGTGCGTTCAATGTTGCCTAGATAGCCTTTGCCACTGAAACGCCAAAAATATGTTCCGTCAGGCGCATTGGTGGCGGCTGGATCCCAAAAGTCGTCCTCGCTGCTTATGTTTTCTTTATGGAACACACGTTTGCCCCAGCGGTTGTATATATCCAAGCTATTGTTTGGATATCCCTTTCCGCTCACGAGGTTCACGATGACAAACCTGTCATTTACACCATCGCCATTGGGGGTAACCACATTGGGGAACTGGAGGAAATCGTTCACCAACACTATCTTGTTCTCCACGGTATCACGGCACTCTATCACGTTACCCGAAGGTCCCAAGTTTCTGCTCTTGGCAATTAGACGGGCCATGTATGTACCGCTTATATCTTCACCGTTGGTTTCCCATTTGAAAGTGGGGTTCTCTTCACGCATGGTGTGGAACGACACGTCGTTATCTTTGTCATACTGTATCTCCCAATAATACTTATTGTCGTGCCACTTGGGAGTGGTGTTATTGATGAAATGCACTTCCGGGTGCAACACCGTTGGGTTTATGGGCTCCCATGAGAATTTTGCCATAGGAGACGGATAGACCGTAACAAGATGGTCGTACACCAGCGAGTCGCGGCAACCGGCGTCGCTCGTCACATAATACTTGAAGTCGTAAGTGCCCGAAGCATATGTGTGTGAAGGTGACATCACGTTACTGGTGTCGCCGTCACCAAACACCCAATGGTATTTGTCGCCCCCTACAGAGGTGTTCTTGAATGTAATTGTGAATGGTTCGCAGCCCTCTAACGGGTACACGCCTGGGTCGAAGTTTGGGGTGGGCTGAGGGAACACACTCACCCGCAAACTGTCACGCGTTCTGCAACGAATGTTATGTTGCTCGTTGGTGACTTCGACGGTATAAAGTGTGCTTGTGCCCGTGTAGGTATGTGTCGTTAGCGTGTCGGTGTTATTTCCATAAGGCTCCCACTTATAGGTTTGGTTGCTGACGGCCGTATGTCGGTCGCTGGCATTGAGGAAAATGCTTTCGCTGCCGCAGAGCGTGGTATCGGGCCCCAACTCGGGCGTCGGTGTCCAAACCGTTGTGATGGACGTAGTGGTGTCCCACCGGCATCCAAACTCGTCGTACATATATACATTCAACGGGAAGTAGCCAGCCGTGTCGGGGGAAAGGATGTATGCCTTAAGGGCATCCTTTTTGTTGTTAACCAACGCTCCTACATATTTGTTTCCCTCCCAATGGCCATATGAACTGTCGGGTTTCAATATCACGCTGTCAACGACCACTTGGTAGGTGCATCCACCACCCGCTGATACGCCGCAAATGTCAAGGCTCCAATTGAACACCCAGCCGTTATCTGCCCCCCAGTCGTCGCACAATTCTATAGCCCATTCGCCATTCAGAGGGCAGCCCACAAGTTGGGAGAAATTGCCTTCGGGCGTATAGTAATCATATTTTTCCTCATGATTACTGGGCTTTGTCGTATTGCCTGAAAACCTGGGAGGTGTTTGGCCGGCCAAGGCAAAAGGAGAGGGTATCGGTGGAAAATCATAAGTGAGATTCACCATTGGCGCATACTTTATTAAGGAACTCCCTGTATCCGACAAGTCATTCGCTGGCCTATTATTCACCAATGTATAAGCGGCATTCATCGAAAAGCAGTAATCCAATCCCGCTCCGTATGGATTCACCAAAGTATCGCATTTGGGGTCATTATCCCATTTGCCGCCATCAAGAGGGAAACCTGAGAACTTACCACCTCCGTACTCACTCCCTGGACCTTTTTTTAGCATGGCTGTGCCGCCGCTGGGGCAGATGATAGACATCTTATAGTCGCCCATATACGAGTGTTCATAATTGATGCAAATGGAGCATATGTCTCCCTCTGAAAGTACGGTTCGCCCCGGAGGGAATTCAGTGAACGTGACTGGTGCTCTATAGCACCGGTTATTGTCATCATTACTGCACTTTCCGTCTGGAATAAACGTGCGAGCATCGAATGTTTTCGATTTTGTCTTCTCAAAGTCAATGGTCTTCATTGAAATGGTATTATTATCGCCCGAATAGCCCACATTCACCAAAAAAGAATCCGTGTTGCAAATGGTGGCAAGGGCATAAATCGTTTTGATAGGCATCTGCGCCAGGCGCACCCTCACGGATGCGTTGCCGCCCGACCAACAACCATATTCATCTTTTATGGCCAAGGTGACGTCGTAGCAGTCCATTTCGGTATATTTGACGTGGGAGTTTTGACTCCCATAGCCGCTCGAACTGGTGTCGCCGTTGCCCATATCCCATTTAAAATAGGAGATGGCATCAGGGTTTGGAGAAACAGGCGTGAATATGCTGGTTTGGATGTATTCACCATAACCTCTCAACAGCAATTCGTCTCCGGCACAAAGGTTCACTGCTGGGAACCAAATAGAGTCAAAGGTCATAGACGTTGAGTCTGCATTCCATATCGTATCCACGGAATATCCCGTCCCAAACTTCAACGTATCAATTATCACCCCGTTGCGCGCCTTGTAGAAAACGGTATCGAGGTGGGGCACGATGTTATTGCAAGGCATGCTACACCGCGGTTCAAAAGAAAACCCTGTTCCGCTCTTGCCGTCGCCATTCGTCTTTACGCGCACCGTGATGCACCTCGACGTATTGCTTCGAGACACATAGACCACGCTGCCCACGGCAAGGCGGCCAAATGCGTTGTTGCACTTCCTTATCAACGGAGCGTTCGTTCCTGCGCCATCATAAAAATAAACCGTATCGCCCTTGTCCACGTCAAAAGAGGTGACAACCAAACTCAACGCGCGCGTTGTGTCGCAAGTATCGGTTATGATTAGGTTATAGTCAAAACTTGCATTGTCGGCGTAACTTGTTCGCGTGGCGTTCATCATGGGATGAATAATGATACCCCATTGCCCACTCGACCTCGTTGTTCCCGACGTGGCGGTGTCCATATAGACATGTTGCGCTATCTGCGCAACGGCGCTGCTTGCTCCTTGCAGCAGCAACACTGCCACCAAGAACGCCAAACAATATCTAAAAGAAATATTTTTCATGGTACCTCCTCTATTTTTTCGTGGTGAAATAATCGTTGGATAGCGCTTCATAGGGTACTAATGCCTGCACGTCTACGCCCTTACTCATATCCTCCTCGCATCTCACTCCCAAGAATGGGTGTTCCGAACCTGGCGTACGATAGTAGATGGTCTTTCCCCAGTTTCCCTCGATGCGCTGAAAGTCGCCGAAGTTGTAGGCGAAATAGTTCATAGAGTCCAAGCTCACGACATAGTCGTCAGGAAACGGGTTGCCGCTGCGTTTATTTACCACTTGGGTGAGATTGTAAACGATGGCGGTTTCGGGTATTTCGTCCGCCACGAAGAAAGCCATCTTCGAATAACTGCACCAATAGGCTACCTTAACAGGAGGGACATGCATCAAATTGTCCTTCTCGTAACGGTCCATAGTCACCTGCTGGCAATGTTTGCACAGCAAGGGATAGTCGCCGGCAGCGCCTTCAATCTGGGCCTTGGCGCTGAAAGATGCCGTCGCCATAAAGGCAACTATAAGGAAAATGACAATCTTTTTCATAATCGTGTATGTTCTATGTTCTAATTATGTTTCGGCATTCCATGCCGTTTCAACAATAATGACAAACTTCGATGTCGGGAAGACGAGACCACACTGTTAAAAAAAGTTATTTCGCTGCACGGATATGGCGTATCAATGCCATGAGCAAACCCAAGCAAATAAATCCGCCTGGGGGGAGAATGAAGAGCAGCATTCCATCGCTACCGTCAAGGAAATTCCATCCGAAAAGACTGCCGCTACCCAGCGCTTCGCGAACTAAACCAACGAGCGTAAGTGCCCACGTGAAACCCAGCCCCATGAAGAGACCGTCTAAGAAAGACATACCCACCGTATTCTTTGAGGCAAAGGCTTCGGCACGACCCAGCACAATGCAGTTCACCACTATGAGGGGGATAAAAAGGCCAAGCGTTTCGTATGGGCCAGGCAGGTATGCCTGCATAAAGAGTTGCAGGATGGTGACAAAGGTGGCAATGATGACAATATATGCGGGGATGTGCACCTTGTCGGGTATAAGATTTTTTAGGAGCGAGATGACCGTGTTGCTCATCATCAACACAAAGGCCGTGGCCAGCCCCATGCACAAGCCGTTGATGGCGCTTGTTGTGGTGGCCAAAGTAGGGCACATGCCCAACACCAATACCCATGTAGGGTTGTTGGTCATCAAGCCGCCTTTTATTACTTCAGAAGCTTTCATGGTATATTACAAGTTAATTTTTGACATTATTGGCGCATGCCGCCGCGCATCGCCATATTACTTCATCTTTTGGAACTTGGCATAGGCCCGATTCATGGCATCGCAGAAAGCCCGGCTGGTGATGGTGCTACCGCTAATGGCATCCACCGAGCCGCCATCTTTCTTTACCTGCAAGGGGGTGGATGGATTTACTCCGATGACATTGCCTTGCTTTTGAAACCACTGCCCTGCCTTGGCCCCTAACCCTGGGGTTTCGCTCGTCTCAAGCATTTGGTAGCCAACGATATTACCGTCCTTATCGAAGCCTACCATGACGCCAATGCGGCCACTGAAACCTTTGTCGCTGCTGGTAGGGATGGCCACGCCCACGATATTTCCTTGTGCGTCAAGAGCTTTGTTGCAGGATGTGCCGTCAATCTCTACGGCTTCAAGATGGTCGAAGGGGGGAAGCACGGCCTTTATGGCTTTCTCCGTTTTTTGCTTCTGCACTTGCGCAATGGGCTCTTGGGTGACGCTATTCACTGCCGCCAACGCCAAACCCGCCACTACGGCGATGATTGTTAACGACAGCAGCATATTCGATAATGTATTCTTTGCTTTCATGTTTTGCGGATTAATAGATAACCAAAACTAATGTAGCGAACGCTTATGCGGCAAAACGCACAGGCTTGAACCAGCGGTTCAACAAGGGAGTCACCGCGTTCATTAACAAGATGGCGAAGGAAACCCCTTCCGGATAGTTGCCCCAATTGCGTATAAGGATGGTGAGCAAGCCACAGCCTATGCCAAATACCACCTGCCCCCACTTTGTCATGGGCGAAGTGACCATGTCAGTAGCCATGAAGCACGCACCCAACATGATGCCGCCCGTAAGGATGGTGTGGACTGGGTCAAGGTACATGTCGGGCTTCGCCAGCCACAAGATGCCGCTCATGACAAAGGCTGTACCTATAAACGACACTGGAATATGCCAGCTGATAATTCTTCGGCACACCAAAAATATCGCTCCCACTAGGATAGCCAACGCACTGACTTCACCCAGCGAACCGCCGATGTGCCCAAAGAATATGTTTGCAAGGCTGGGCATGTCGGGAGAACTCATGATGGTTTCCATCGTTTGTCCTTGCTTAAGCCCTTCTTTGATGAGTCCGAGAGGAGTTGCACCGCTCATCGTGTCAAAGCCCGAAGGGAAAATACTCTT
>JAXFQM010000139.1:0-10064 GCA_034178965.1 Bacteroidales bacterium
CTTGCGCCAGCAAGGCTTGCTGCCACGCGTCGAAGACGCTGTCGGGTTGCGTTTGGCGATAGCGGTAGGAGCCCAGCATGGGATCGCCGCCGCCCACAAGGTAGACGTTGCCCTCCAGCGTGCCGTCTTTCTCTATCGTGCCAGAATACCCGATGATGGTGGTGAAACGGAATGAAGAGCCCAATTGTTTGAACCCCAATGCGGTGGTGAACAACTTTACCAACGATGCAGGTGCCAACGAACGTTGCGAGTCGTAGGAATAGACGTTACGCCCATTGGCGATGTTGCGCACGCACACGCTTACCGAGGCATGTTTCATGCTATTGTCGTTGCAAACGGCGTTCACTGCCTTGTTGAGGTTGGCAGTGCTTTGCGCAAAGGAAAAGAGGGGTAGGAAGAGGAGTAATGAAAGCAGATTTACATTTTTCATGTTGTAGAAAGTAATACGTTAGCGTTTATCTGTTCGATATAGTCCAGCAGTTGGCTGCGGCCACGTCCATTTTGTGAGGAGGTGAGGAAGACGGGAGGTAGTTCGTCCCATGTTTCCGCGAGCGCGTCGCAGAAGGCCGTCGTGTTCTTTGCCACGATGCGCTGCGTCTCCTTGTCTGTCTTTGTGAACACGATGCTTAACGGCAGCCCGTTGGAGGCGAGGAAAGCGATGAAATCAAGGTCGATGGTTTGTGGTTCCAAGCGGCTGTCAATCAATATAAATGTATTTACTAACTGCTCCCTGTGCAGCAGATAGCCTTTGATCATCTTGCTCCAAGCTTCGCGCGAGGTTTTGCTGCTTCGCGCATAACCATAGCCCGGCAAATCCACAATGCACCATTCCTTGTTTACAAGAAAATGGTTGATCAATTGCGTCTTGCCTGGTCTGCCGCTCGTCTTGGCCAATCCCTTTACTCCTGTCAACATGTTGATGAGCGATGATTTCCCCACGTTGCTGCGTCCTATCAAAGAATATTCAGGCAGCCTGCTGTCGGGGCATTGGCTTAATTTGCTACTGCTCACGACGAATGTTGCGCTTTTAATAACCATGTATTATCCTTGTGTCTTTTTCAGATTGCAAAAATACAAAAAAAAATGCTCATGGCGGTAAAAAAAACGGCTAATAACTACAAATGGTGATTTCTTGACATTAAAATGGCAAAAAATCGTTACCGCCAAAAGCTGGAAAGGTGGTAATTTTGCAATCAGAAAAGAAGAGATACATAAGAATAGTTTTTTGCCATTAGTATCAGTATCTCAGTTAGTTTTAGGATTAATCAAACATGAGGCGACGTTGAGAAACGGCGCCTTTCTTCTTTTTTAAGCCATTATTTTGCGCAAAAAAGAGTTTTCCTCTCCAGTCCGAACGAGTCTAAATAAATTATTAGTAAAAAAATATTACATGCCAACCCGTTGAAAGAATGAGATGGAGTTCTAACCCCTCACGGAGATAAGTTCGGCATTGTGACAGAAAGACATCACTGCACATTTATTATTTCTTATGCATGGAAAAAAGAATGGATAATCTATGACCATTAGTTCCAGTTTCTTTTCTTTTGCGCTTGTAAAGAATGAAAACAGAAACTTTGCTCAAGGTGTTTTTTCATCCACCTTTAAGAGGATGAATTACGACAACGAGTAGGAGATTTTATAAGTTGAAATCAAGACCCACTTGCGTGAATTTTTTTTCTCACATGTCGCCCTATTTTCGTAACTTTGCAATTCAAGAAGAAACAGATAAAAAACATTAATTATTAGAAATAGTGCAGGATAACGGGCGTCATGTCTGGCAAGAATGCACGAGAATGCTTAAATGACCTTGACTAACATGAGAGAAATCGTATGCAGCGGCATGCGCCCGACGGGCGACCTCCACTTGGGCAACTATTTTGGAGCGCTGCGCAACTTCGTGAGGATGCAGGACGAATATGACTGCTTTTTCTTCGTGGCAGACTACCACTCGCTCACCACACATCCCCATCCAGACGACATCCGCGCCAATGCGCGCAAGATATTATCGGCCTACTTGGCATGTGGCCTCGACCCTGAACGCAGCACCATCTACCTGCAAAGCGACCTGCCCGAGACAACTGAGTTGTATCTCTATCTGAACATGATTGCCTATCTAGGTGAGTTGCAACGTGTGGCGGCGTTCAAGGACAAGGTACGTCAGCAGCCCAACAATGTGAATGCTGGCCTGCTCACCTATCCCTCACTAATGGCAGCCGACATTTTGATACACAAGGCGAAGAAGGTGCCCGTGGGCAAGGACCAAGAACAGCACCTGGAGTTTACGCGCACTTTTGCGCAGCGTTTCAACCACTTGTATGGTACCGAAGTGTTTCCCTTGCCACAGGCTTTCAGTTATGGAGACAAACTGGCGAAGATTCCCGCGCTGAATGGCGCCACCAAGATGAGTAAGAGCGAGGGAGAGGACAGCACCATCTACCTCAGCGACAGCGCAGCGACCATTAAGAAAAAAATCATGCGCGCGAAGACCGATAGCGGCCCCACGCAGGAGAACCAAGTCAAGCCACAAGAGATTGAGAACTTGTTTCAGTTGATGCGAGTGGTATCGGAACGTGGCACGACGGAGTATTTTGAGGATTTATATAATCATTGCCAAATACGTTATGGCGACATGAAGAAGCAGCTGGCAGAGGATATGGAGGTTTTTGTAGCACCATTCCGAGAACGGATTGCCGAATGGGAAACCAACCCCGACGCGTTGAGAAAAATGATGGACCGAGGTAAAGACAAGGCGCGTGAAAGTGCGCGGCGCACGCTTGACGAAGTACGGCATGCAATTGGATACCGAGGCTGAATAATATCTTTACACAAATAATAATTTAATGAATATACAATGAAAATATTGGTTCTTAATTGTGGCTCATCCTCCATTAAATACCAGCTCATAGATATGCAGGGCGAGGATAATGCCACGGTGATGGCGAAAGGCCTGCTGGAACGCATCGGCTTGGAAATGGGCGAGTTTACCCACAAATACAACGGGCAAAAGCACTATGAGCAACTTCCAATCCCCACCCACACAGAGGGAATCAAATTGGTTCTGAGTGCTCTTACAGACCCCACGATGGGCGTCATCACGGACTTGAAAGAGATAGAAGCAGTGGGCGACCGCATGGCGCACGGCGGCGAACTGTTTCACGAAAGTTGCCTTGTCAACGACAACGTCATTAAGCAGATACGTTCACTTACCGATTTGGCACCGCTGCACATACCTGGCAACTTGGCCGGAGTGAGAGCCATGGAAGAGGTGCTGCCTGGCATACCGCAAGTGGCTGTGTTCGACACCGCTTTCCATCACACGCTGCCGCCCCAAAGTTACCTTTACGCGTTGCCCTACGAATACTATGAGAAATATGGTGTGCGCCGCTATGGTTTCCACGGCACCAGCCACTTGTTTGTGGCTCAAAAAGCCGCCAAAATGATAGGACGCGACTGGAATGACCTCAAGATCGTATCTTGCCACTTGGGCAGCGGCGCCAGCATATGCGCCGTGGACCACGGCAAATCATTCGACACCACCATGGGGATGACCCCGCTGGAGGGTCTCGTGATGGGCAGCCGTCCAGGCGATGTGGACGCGGGCGTGATTTCCTACCTTATGGACAAGGATAATTTGAGTCTAAAGGACCTTAGCGTAATCCTAAACAAAAAAAGCGGCCTCATCGGCATCACGGGCGGCAAGCAGGATATGCGCGACGTATATGCCGGACGGCAAGCGGGCGACAAACGATGCACCTATGCATTCGACATGTTCGCCCAACGCGTGAAACGCTACATTGGTGGCTATATCGCAGAGATGGGTGGATGCGACCTGCTGCTATTCACTGGTGGTATTGGCGAAAACGCTTGGTTTATGCGCCATCCCATACTTGAAAACATGGAGTGCCTTGGCATCAAGGTGGACCTTGACTTGAACGACAATACCATGGGTGAGGATCGCATCATTAGTACCCCTGATTCGAAAGTGGCCACCGTCGTGGTTACAACCGACGAGGAGTTTGTCATCGCCAGCGATACATATCGCATCGTTACCACAAAATAGCATCAACACAATAACCAAAGAAAATGTGGGCCTTGCAAGAAATAGTGCCTTGCAGGGCTCTATTTCCTCTAAAAACAAGGAACAGCGCCTCCGTCATGAAACGCCTTATCACTATCCTCTCTGTGCTATTGCTGGCCGCTACGTTGCATGCGCAAGAATATACCTCCTCAAACAAAAAAGCCGTAGCAGAATACGAGAAAGGGAGGGCAGCCTTATACAAAGGCAAGAGCACCGAAGCCCTGCGCTGCTTTGAGAAGGCTGCGGAAATGGACCCCTCATTCTGTGAACCCAACCTCATGTTGGGCGAATGGTATCTCGACGCGGGCAATAAGTTGTTGGCCAAGAAACATTATGCCGCAGCGGTGGCCGCCAACGCTGCTTTCTTTCCCGCCGCCTGGCTGGCTTTGGGCGATATGGAGTTGGAGGAAGGCAATAACGCAAAAGCCGAAGAAAACTATGAGAATGCGCTGCGCTACGAAAAAAAAGACGAAGACGTCCAACGGCGTGCCCAATATGGGGTAGATTGCGCCCGTTTTCGCAAGCACGCCATGGAGAACCCAGTGTCATTCCATCCCGAAAACCTTGGCAAAGGGGTGAATACCCAAAACGATGAGTATCTGCCTGCCATCACCGCCGATGGGAAAAACCTCATTTTTACGCGCCGCGTGCCACGCCGCGCCACTACCATCGCCAACACGCCCGAGGAGGAGGACTTCTATGAAAGCCAATGGCAAGATGACCACTGGGGACTGGCTACCAGAATGGCAGAACCGCTCAACAGCAACGACAATGAAGGGGCGCAGTGCATCTCGCGCGACGGACGCATCATGATTTTTACCGCCTGCGGACGGCCCGATGGCGCAGGACGCTGCGATTTATACCTCTGCACGCGCCATGGCAACCAATGGACCAAGCCCCGCAACATGGGACCTGTCATCAACACCGCTGGATGGGAAAGCCAACCTTCGCTGTCATATGACGGACACACGCTATATTTCGCCAGCGACAGGAAGGGCGGCTACGGCGGCAGCGACATTTGGAGCAGCACCCTCGTGGATGGCCAATGGACCAGGCCTCAAAACCTTGGCCCTGCCATCAACACCGCTGGCGACGAGAACAGTCCCTTTATCCACTTCGACAATCGCACGCTTTACTTCTCCTCCACGGGCCACGTGGGAATGGGAGGCAGCGACCTATTCCTCTCGCGCAGACGGGACGATGGAAGTTGGAGCGAGCCCGATAATTTAGGTTACCCAATAAACACCCTTGGCGATGAGAGCAATCTCATTGTCTCTGCCGACGGAACCACCGCATACTTCAGCAGTGACAAATTAGGCGGCGAAGGACGGCACGATCTCTATTCTTTCCCGCTTCCCCTGGCCTTGCAGCCCGAAGCGGTGACATATAAGGAACCAGCCGACACCCTGGCAACCCTCAAAGCGGGCGAAAGCGTGGCGTTAGACAACATTTTCTTTGAAACAGCGCGCTGGACCCTCCTCGAAACGTCGAAAGTGGCTCTTGACCACGTAGCAGAAGCCCTGTTGAAGCACCCTTCTCTGCGGGTGGAGATTGGCGGCCACACCGACAATGTGGGAGACGAAGCCAGCAACATGCACCTCAGCCAGCAACGCGCAAAAGCAGTGCATGACTACCTTGTGCTGCGCGGCGTGCCACCCAATAGGCTCTCTTACCGTGGCTACGGCGAAACCTCACCTGTGGCAGACAATGGCACTGATGCCGGCCGTGCTAAGAATAGGCGCACTACCTTCACAGTGATCAGCACGAAAGAACAATAATCAATAAATATCAATATCACAGAAAAACCGCAAAAAGCCATGAAGAAAGTCATTATCCTCACGGGTGCAGGCATCAGTGCAGAAAGCGGCATCAGCACATTCCGTGACAGCGACGGATTGTGGGAGCACCATCGCGTGGAAGAGGTGTGCACTTACGAGGCTTACGTTAACAATCCTGGCTTGGTGCTCGACTTTTACAATCAGCGTCGCGCCGAGTTGCATAAGGCCAAACCCAACGAAGCGCATAGGCAACTGGTGAGACTGGAGGAAAGTTACGACGTGCGTATTATTACCCAAAACGTCGACAATCTACATGAACAGGCCGGCAGCAAGTGCGTGCTGCACCTGCACGGCGAAATGACTAAGGCGCGCAGCGACCGCAACCACTATACCACGCCCGCCGAGGGACGAGAAACCATAGACATAGGCTATCGCCCCATACGTCTTGGAGAAAAGGCTCCCGATGGCGCCCAGTTAAGACCGCATATCGTATGGTTTGGCGAGGCGGTGCCCAATATATCCCTTGCCAGCGAATGGTGCGAGGAAGCCGACTATTTCGTTGTGGTAGGCACCAGCATGGCTGTCTATCCCGCTGCAGGACTTATCGCCTATGTGCCGCGAAAGGTGCCTTGCTACCTCGTGGATCCTAAGGCGGTGTCCGTTTCCCGTCCCATCAAGATTTTCCAAGAGAAAGCAGGTACAGGGGTGAAGAAAGTGGTGGACGAACTGCTTGGAATGGAACAGCAGTAGGTATACGAAAAGGAATAAAATAATAGAGTATATGGAATAATCTATAGAAACGCAAAGTGACTGCTAAACGATTATGAGAAGACTTTTTTTCTTGCATGTCGTGTAAATTTCGTATTTTTGCAGATATAAATAAATGATTATGATTATGAGAAAGACATTAGTATTCATTGCATTAGTATGCTCTGTGGCATTTGCAAACGCCCAAAAAATCAGTTTCATATACAATGGTAGAGCGGTAGAGCAAGGCGATACCCTGACTGTGAAAGCTACCGCGGAGCAAATCCAAGATGGCATGCTTGGAGTGAATTTGAACGTTCGTAACAACACTGATAACACCGTGAGCGGACAAAAGGTCAAATGTGTGCCCGTTGGACCCAATAATAGCCTCACCGTGGCATCCGTTTGTTTGGGTCTCTGTCTGCCAGGCGACCTCTCTCCCGAGTTCACGCTTGCCGCCAACACCACCAGCACAGACATGCTGATAGTGGACTTCAACATCCCCAGCGATATGGATAACATTAGGAACATCTTCAAACTTAGTGCCGGAGACAATGCGGAAGCCTACGACAACTCTGCCACCATATACATTAAGGCCATAGTGGGTGCGTTGGCCATAGCGGAAACTGCTCCGACGACAATCCTTAAGGCTTATCCCAACCCCGCAAGCGGCATAGTGACCATAGACTACAATATGCCCCAAAACGGTACCCTTGTGGTGTGCAACATCCTTGGCGAGGTGGTGAAGACCGTCTCCTTGACGGCAGGAGAGGGCAACACGCGCCTTAACGTGGCGGATTGGCCCCAAGGTATCTATACCTATGGCATACAAGGTCATGCCATGCAAAAATTTGTCGTGCGTTAAGGTTGCGGTGTTTTTTTTGAGGCGTCCCTGCCGAATGTGCAAGTTCGGAGATGACGTTCCATATGAAAAAAGGCCGCGACAGTGGCCTATGTGGGAACTTTTTCGCCAGGTGTTACCGCTGTGAGGTCTGCAAGAACAAGAAAGGGAGGGAGTGATATTAATTGCCTGTTGAAAAATAATGCGTAATCAAAGCGACATGTTGAATCCTGTAAGTACTTTGGCATAAAATGGTGCCGAGACAGGTTGAACGGTGGTTGATTGATTGCGCGACAAGAAAGAAAACGACGCCAAGATGCAGGCAGCTCTTTAAGGATATAGAAAGATACCTGTGAGATGAGGCCGAAGCCAACGCAGAAGAGGTTCTGCGTTTCCATCAGTGATACCCGCGGGGCGGAAACCGTGGCACCGATGACTGTAACAACGGAGCAAAAAGGATTAGAGATAGAGAAAACGACTAATTAACTAACGCAAGATATGTTCCCGAACCCCAAGAGGCCAAGGAAATTTTGCGCAACAATAAGGAAATGACGCCAGAAATGGAGAAGAACTATAAGCAGTACACCCCGCAGGAAATATTATCCTCGAGCGTGAAGTATTTTCACGGTGACGAGTTGGCCGCCACCGTGTGGATGAACAAGTATGCCCTGCGTGACGGCGATAATATATACGAGTTGAACCCAGATATGATGCATCGCCGCTTGGCGGGTGAGTTTGCACGCATAGAGAATAGATATCCCAACCCGTTGAGTTCGGAAGAAATATACGAATTGCTGAAAGATTTCCGCTACATCATTCCGCAGGGCAGCCCCATGGCAGGCATTGGAAACGATTTCCAAATTGTGAGTCTTTCGAATTGCTTTGTGATAGGCCACGCAGGAAACAGCGATAGTTATGGCGGCATCATGAAGACCGACCAGGAGCAGGTACAACTGATGAAGCGCCGTGGCGGCGTGGGGCACGACCTCAGCCACATACGGCCATTGGGCAGCCCCGTGAAGAATAGCGCGCTAACAAGCACGGGTATAGTACCTTTCATGGAACGCTTCTCAAACACCACACGCGAAGTAGCGCAGGGTGGACGGCGTGGCGCACTGATGCTCACCATTAGCATCAAACACCCCGACGCAGAAAATTTCATCGATGCCAAACTGGAGCAAGGCAAGATAACAGGGGCCAACATCAGCGTGAAAATTACTGACGAGTTTATGCAATGCGTGAAGGAAGACAAGCCTTTTATGCAGCAATATCCCATAGATGCACCCAAACCCCAGATTAAGAAGGAAATCAGCGCCCGCACCCTATGGAACAAAATCATAAACAACGCGTGGCAAAGCGCCGAGCCAGGAGTACTCTTTTGGGATACGGTGCTGCGCGAAAGCGTCTCCGACTGCTATGCCGACTTTGGCTACCGTACTATAAGTACCAACCCTTGTGGCGAAATACCACTATGTCCTTACGACAGTTGTCGCCTGCAAGCCATCAACCTGTATAGTTATGTAGATCGACCTTTCACCAATCAAGCCTCTTTTAACTTCGACTTGTTCAAGGAGCACGTGGTCAAAGGGCAGCGTCTGATGGATGACCTCATAGACTTGGAATTGGAAAAGGTGGATATGATTTTGGCCAAGATAGAGGCAGACCCTGAAGACGACGAAATCAAACGCGTGGAGAAAAATCTGTGGCTGAATATCAAGATGAAATGTCTTGAAGGCCGCCGCACAGGCTTTGGCATCACAGCTGAAGGTGACATGTTGGCCGCTATGGGGCTTCGGTATGGAAGCGAGGATGCCGTCAAGTTCGCGGTGGAGGTGCAGAAGATGTTGGCATGTGCGGCTTACGGTTCGAGCGTGACGCTGGCAAAGGAACGTGGTGCGTTTCCCCTATATGATGCCAAGCGCGAGGAGAAGAACCCGTTCATACAGAGGTTGGCAAAGGCAGATCCGAAGATGTATGCGGACATGGTGAAGAACGGACGCAGAAATATAGCTATGCTGACCATAGCCCCGACTGGAAGCGTAAGCATCTGCACTCAGACCACCAGCGGCATAGAACCCGTGTTCCTTGTGAACTACAAGCGCCGCAAAAAGATAAACCCCAACGATAAGGATGCCAGCAAGCACCGAATCATACAAGACGAGAATGGAGACTTCTTCGAAGAATATACCGTGGCGCACCATAAATTTGTGGATTGGTTGAAAATCAACGGGTATGACGTGGAGCAAGTAGAAGACATGAGCGAGGAAGAACTGGCCAAGATCGTGGAGAAATCGCCTTACCACAACGCCACCGCCGCCGACATCAACTGGGTGGATAAGGTGAAGATGCAAGGAGCTATACAAAAATATGTGGACCATAGCATTAGCGTGACGGTCAACATACCTAAGGAGACCAACCGTGAGGTGGTAAGCGCCATCTACATGACGGCATGGGAGAGCGGCTGCAAAGGCTGCACCATATACCGCGAAGGCAGTCGACAGGGCGTGCTGGTGTCCAAAAAGGAAGCACGTCAAGAAGGCATGCGTTGGGGAGATTACGATGCCCCCAAACGCCCTAAAAAACTAGAGGCCGAGATAGTGCGCTTCAAGAACGACCGCGA
>JAXFQM010000222.1:0-1584 GCA_034178965.1 Bacteroidales bacterium
GGAAGTTCTCCTGAGTGGCGAAAGTGCCGCCAAAGCCCTCGGTGGTAGCTCCATAGGGCACATAGTCCAACAGACTTTGGCCCGTGGTGCGTATCACGGCGATAATGTCGGCGCCTTGGCGTGCGCCGGCTTGTGCCTGCACCACATCCTCGTAGATGTTGCCTGTGGCCACAATGATGTAAAGATAAGGCTTGGCGCCCTCGCCAATTGTCTCTATGTAGTGTTCGCGGCGTTGGCGATGGCTTCTAATTTTCTCAATAGCGGCGTTCACGTATGGTTCCAAGGCTTTTGCGGCATCTTTGGCACTGTGGGTGGCATCCTTGGTTATGTCGATTGTGCCTTGCTCCATAGCCTCTGCTATTTGCTGTGGGGTCTTGCCAGTGTTCAGAATGGCATTACCTAGAAAAAACGAGGCTCCATACCCTAATAAACCTTTAGCCTTTAGGTCGTTTACTACCACATTGGGCAGGGGCACTTCACCACTGCGGTCCACTCCGTCTATGCCCAGCAAGCGGCAAATTGTGCGCTCACTGCTCACCGTGGTGTAACCCTCCACGAAGTCCTGCACTTGCTGAGCAATCCTGTGCGCTACCTCGCGGGCATGTGCCACCTTGTTAAAATCCAGTCCTACTTTACTTTTTTGCATATTCAGTCACTTAATGTATTATTGTGTCTTCATCAATAAACATTCCTCATTAGCAAACAGTTTAGTGAAACCATGCTCACTCCCGTCTGCAATATTAGAATATGCAAAGGTACGAAAAAAAAATCACATGCACGAAAAAAAAAGCGGTAAAGTCGCCGTAGACAATGGTGAGCATAATATTGAAAGGGGGGTGCTTGCGGCAACAGTGCTTTTTACTACCTTGGGGGAGACACACCCTTCAACGCTGCCACTCCTTAAGCGGCGTTATGCTATATGACTCATGCAAGTTGTTCTTGGTGGCTGCTTCGTTTAGCGCTGCGCGGCCTTATGTGCCAAAAGAAGACTGTGCCGCGCACAATTTTGCGGCAACAGATTCCCCTTCTTTCGTCTTTAAGTCCTTTGGCTTTCTATTGCGGCAAAAAGCGGCTTTGTGATATGAATTTACTCTGAAGGTATTGCGACTTGAGGGGGGAACTGTGAGGATTATTGATTTATTCCTTCTTGCCTTCAATGACGCGTAGAGCGGTCTCAAGGGCATTGTCGTATTTGCGCATGATATCAAAATAGGCCGTGTAACCATATAGGTTTCGCGCCACGTTGGCGCGAAGCACGTCTCCAAGGTACTTTCTGCTATTGGCATCATCGCGGTAAAGGCGAATGGTGTCGCCCGAAAGAGTCGTGCGCATACGGTTTGTATCTCCGGCAACAAGGGTGTCCAGGCCCCGTTCCAATGCGTATGCATGGAAGAGGCTGTCAATACCGAAAGAAGGATAGTCACGCAAAAACTCATCACAACTTCGGGAAGACCATACCGTGCGATGCTTATCAGCCCAGGCGTGCGTCATCTCTATGATGCAGCCTTTGGCGCGCACTGCAAGGAAATAATCACTCAAGTGTGTCGTGTCAAGCGGTACAAACACGTCGGGCATGATGCCACC
>JAXFQM010000186.1:0-5546 GCA_034178965.1 Bacteroidales bacterium
TGTCTTCTATGGCGCGTCTCACCATTTCCAGCCTATGGTGGTCGGCCAGCAGGGTGCGTCGCTCTTTGAAGGGACTTTGCGGGCTCACCACGAACCACACCTCCGACATGTCGCTATGCTCCAACATAGCATTTGCAATGACCAAATGCCCTATGTGGATGGGGTTGAAACTGCCAAAATATAAGCCAACTTTCTTCAACTAAATCAATAGTATTTGTAACGTGACACGATGCCTATGTGGCGCAGTTTGCGTCCCTTGAAAGTGTATATTTGCCCCACCTCGTTGGCGCCGCTAATCACCTTGAGCACGTGAATATCCTCTACGTAGCCCTTGGGGAACTTGTTGAAGAGTATCTCGAAGACCTCCTGCTTGTCCATGCCCACGTGCGCTCCGTTTGCCAGTATCACTTGCGGGTCGGTAATCTTGCCTGCTATCATTTCCACACGCCCTGTGTGTATAGATCGGAACATATCCATATAACTTCCGTCGAGACGCGTAAGAGTGTTGACGCTCACTTCCATGCTGTCGAAATAATTCTTGTATCCCACACTGCGTTCCCACAGCAGCTGGGTTTGTGTAATATACTGCTCCACATTCTCCCACTTGCCGATGGGGTATACAACGTAGTCCGACAAGGAATACACCGTCATCGTATCAGCGTAAATCTTCACATCTTTGATTTGGTATTCCGGCCGCGCATGGTTCATCATCAACATCGCCTTGGCGCGCTGGCTCACCTGTTGCGCCCCAGCTGTAAAGAAACATGCCGCCAAGGCCAATATCGTCAAAACTTTCTTCATCGCAACTTTTCTTTATTATAAATAACGTCAACGGATTGCTTCTATTGCACCTTCGCAATTAGAGTTTGCAAAGTTAAGATTTTTTTTCGACATGGCGATATTTTTTTGTATCTTTGCAAGACGAAACCAACCAGCAGCCACGCTGCAACAAGGTTGATAACGAGAATATAATTGATTATTGCGAGGTTTGCGAACTGCGCAAATCATCGCCAAACGACGCATAAATATGCTTGATTACGCAACGAAGATAGCCCTGGGCCTAAACTTGGGCGTAAACCAAGTGGCCAAGACCATCGAACTGTTGGAAGGCGGTGCCACGGTACCTTTCATAGCCCGCTACCGCAAGGAGATGACGGGCAACTTAAACGAGGTACAGATTGCCGCCATACGCGCCGCGCTGCTGAAGTTGAAAGAGCTGGACGGGCGCCGCGAGGCCATTCTGCAAAGCATCGAACAGCAAGGCAAGATGACAGCCTCCCTCAAGGCGCAACTCAACGCCGCCGAGGACATGACCTCATTGGAAGACCTCTACCTGCCCTACCGCCCTAAACGCAAGACACGCGCCAGCGTGGCCGTGGAAAAAGGGCTGGAACCTCTTGCGGACAACGTGATGCAAGGGCTGTTTACAGTCTCTGCAAGCATTTCGGAGGAAGACTTGCAAGGGGCGCGCGACATCATTGCCGAGCGCATGGCGCAAGACATATCCTTACGCAACGATCTACGCCATTTGTATCGCCGCAAGGCGATACTCTTCTCCACCGTGGCGAAGGGAAAGGAAAAGGAGGCCGCCAAATACCGTGCTTGGCACAACTGGAAGGAGCCCGCCCTGCGAGCCCCATCACACCGCGTGCTCGCCATGCTGCGCGGGCAGGATGAAGGGCTGCTGCACGTGCACGTGACGCCCGACGACGAGGATGCCCTGGCGCTGTTACAACGTCACTTCGTGCAAAACAGCCGCGGCGACGCCAAGAAGCAGATGGCATTGGCTGCCAAAGACTGCTACACCCGCCTGCTGGCGCCCAGCATGGAGAACGAAATCCTGCGTCTTATGAAGGAAAACGCCGACAAGGAGGCGATACGCGTGTTCGCCGAAAACCTACGGCAACTGCTGCTGGCATCGCCATTGGGGCAGAAGCGCACGCTGGCTATTGACCCCGGTTTTCGCACGGGCTGCAAATGCGTGTGCCTTGACGCGCAAGGGCAACTGCTACACCACGACACCATCTACCCTTTCACCAGCGTGCGCGAGGAGCGCGAGGCCATTGCCCTGTTGGAGCAAATGGTAGAGGAGTTCGACATAGAGGCTATTGCCATCGGCAACGGCACGGCGGGACGCGAAACCGAAGAGGTGGTGAAACGCTGTCACTTCAAGAGCGGACGTATACTTACGGTGATGGTGAGCGAGAGCGGTGCCAGTATCTACAGCGCCAGCGAGGCGGCGCGCGAAGAGTTCCCGGACTACGACATCACCGTGCGTGGCGCGGTCAGTATTGGCCGGCGCTTAATGGACCCCCTCAGCGAATTGGTGAAAATAGACCCGAAGAGCATCGGCGTGGGACAGTACCAACACGACGTGAACCAAAAAATGCTACAGGAAAGCCTTGAAGAGGTGGTAGAGAGTTGTGTGAACAGCGTTGGCGTGGAGTTGAACACTGCCAGCCCGCAACTGTTGAGCTATGTAAGCGGCATTGGTCCCGTGCTGGCACGGCGCATTGTGAACTACCGCGACGAGGAGGGTGCCTTCCCCAACCGAGAGGCACTGAAGAAAGTGAAGGGGATAGGGCCAAAAGCTTTCGAGCAATGCGCGGGCTTCCTGCGCGTGCACGACAGCGACAACCCGCTCGACCGCAGTGCCGTACATCCCGAACGCTATCCTTTAGTAGAAAAGATGGCGCAAGCCGTGGGCAGCACGGTGGAGGGGTTGATAAACGATCCTTCACAAAGGAACAAAATAGACATAGCCCAGTTTGTATCGGACGACTGCGGCCTGCCCACGTTGCAAGACATCATGAAGGAATTGGAGAAGCCAGGGCGCGACCCGCGAACGAAATTTGAGGTCTTTGAGTTCGACCCCAACGTCACCAAGCCTGAGGACTTAAAAGAAGGAATGGTGTTGCCTGGCATTGTCACCAACATCACTGCCTTCGGAGCCTTCGTGGACGTGGGGGTACACCAAGACGGCCTTGTGCACATCAGCCAATTATCCAACCGCCGAGTGAACGATCCCAATGAAGTGGTGCGTTTGCATCAACATGTAAAAGTCAAGGTGCTCAACGTGGATTTGGACCGCAACCGAATTTCACTATCCATGAAAGCTTTATAACCCGTAGCCACACCATAGGAAAAGCGACGAAAGAGGGCGTCCCAAAACTGGCAGGCACCCTCTTTCGTCGTTTTTCCTGTCGGAAAAACATGTCTCGCAAAAAATAACTCTCTTTGCAGAAACGCTACGTTCCTCTTCCAGGGGCTTGCAACTGCCTGTCACTTCATCTCGAAGGTGGTTTGCAGGCGGGGACGGTCGTGGTTCCTGTCCACCATCAGCAGCAAAAAGGGTTGCATGGTGCCCGTAGCGGCTTTGCCCAACGTCACGGTGCTCTTTAGGGCAAGGTCGGTGGCGGTAGCGGTAAGTTCCTTTGGCTCCAAGTCGGTTTCAATGCCTGTTTCGTCAAGAATGATGGCTATCACCACGCTCTTGCCGAAATCAGGCCGCGTCACTGTGGCGCTCTTGCTTGCGGCCGTCTTTTGGAAGTAACGGTCAAATTCCTCCTCGCTGCGGATGAGGGTGGGTATGCTGTCGGTCCTCACGCCGTTACGCACCGCATAGCCCATTAGGGCTTCATATGGCACGCTCGTTTCCATCATTTGCCATTCGTCACGCGTGGTGTCTGCCGGCGCCGGCCGCGCAGCGTCGTTTCCACAGGCGCCCAGCATGGCGGCGGCTGCCAAGGCCGAAAAACATATATTTTTCTTCATGGGTACAGAATGCTACTTGTTCCTCAAGGTGATGAAAGGTATCAAAGTCTCTTCCATACTTATGCCTCCATGCTGGAACGTGTTGGCATAGTATTGCACATATTGGTTGTAATTGTTTGGATAGGCAAAAAAGTCTCCCGCCCGCGCAAAGATGTAATGCGCCGAAAGGTGAAGGCGCGGCAAATGTATGGCCGCTGGGTCTTTCACCTCAAACACCTGACGCGCGTTGTAGTCCAACAATCGCCCTGTCTTGTAGCGCAGGTTCACGCTAACGTCCTTGTCGCCTTTCACGCGAACTGGGTTGTCCACACGCACGCTGCCATGGTCTGTGGTGATAACCACATTCACTTCCTTGTTGCTCAACGCTTTCAGCAGCTCCAGCAAGGGCGAATGTTCCAACCAACTTAACGTCACGCTGCGATAGGCGCGTTCATCGCTGGCCAACTCACGCACCACATTGCTGTCGGTGCGGGCGTGCGAAAGCATGTCAATGAAATTGTAGACCACCACGTTTAACTTATTCTGCATCAAACTGGGCAAACTGTCAACCACCTTTTGTCCATAACTGGCGTTAAGCACTTTATTGTAACTATGCCTGATGTTATATCCGTGTCGGCGCAGATTTTCGTCCAACAGTTCGTCTTCGTATTGGTTCTTATAACCCTCTTGGTCTTCGTCTATCCAATATCTCGGGTATTTTTTCTGTATCTCACTGGGCATTAACCCACTGAACATTGCATTTCGTGCAAACTGCGTGGTGGTGGGCAATATACTGTAGAAGAGGTTGTCCTCCTCTAAGCGTAAGTATTGCTCCACTACGGGCTGCAGAAAGCGCCATTGGTCGTAGCGGAAATTGTCGATGACCAAGAGGAAGGTGGGCCTATTGTCGCCCAGCAAGGGAAACAACTTTTCCCTCAACACCGTGGGGCTCATCAGCGGTTTCTCTCGCTTGCCCGACAGCCATGCCTCATAGTTTTTTTCGTAGAAACGGCAAAACTGGTTGTTGGCCTCTTTCTTTTGGTCAAGAAAAATATGGTGTATCTCTGGGTCATCCGTCTGCGATAGTTCCAAATCCCAATAGACCAGTTTGCGATAGAGGTCCACCCAACTGTCTGCATCCATCTCGCCCATCAGCGCCATAGCTATTTCGCGAAACTGCTGCTGGTATTGGTGAGTGCTTTTCTCGCTGATTAGCCGCCGCCCCTCGGTGTGTTTTTTCACCGTGAGGAGTATTTGGTTGGGGTTCACAGGCTTGATGAGGTAGTCGCTAATCTTGCTGCCCAACGCCTCTTCCATAATGTGTTCTTCCTCGCTCTTGGTTATCATCACGACGGGAGTTTGGGGATAGCGGCTCTTGACTATGCCCAGCGTGTCTATTCCACTCAATCCAGGCATCTGCTCATCAAGAAACACCAAGTCGAACGGGCGCGCTCCAAGAGCGTCTATCGCCTCGTCACCGCTGGCCACAGGCACCACTTCGTATCCCTTGTCCTCGAGAAACATGATATGGGGCTTCAGAAAGTCTATTTCGTCATCGGCCCAAAGTATCGACATCTTATCCATAACTAAAATATTAACGAAAAAAACGCCTTTTTAGTATTTATCGCAAAAAAAGAATTTACACTTCTATAGCCACGCTGTCCAAAGCCCCCATCTCCTAAGCCGCTGCATGGAAGGCACATTGCAGGCTGGTAGGCGGCGGCGTGGCAGCACTCATCTCCTGCTTATCTCCTGCCAAGGTGGGAGATAAGCAGGAGATGAGTGCTGCCACG
>JAXFQM010000095.1:0-4794 GCA_034178965.1 Bacteroidales bacterium
CATCATGCAATACCTTGCCTCAAAGCACGGTTTCGCGTACTGCGGCATCATACACATTGCCGACGGCACGCCACGCCTTGCCTACCAGCGCCTAATGCCGCGCCATGTGTGTCAAGAACTTGAGAATTATTGCGAGACTACCATCCTGCCACAGTACGACAGTTTCGACGAGGCGCACCAACAGCCACACATCCGCAGTGTAGTTCACCGCGCTTTGGTGATGGCCGACCGATATCCTGTGAACAAAAATATGATATATTGCGCCGCTGTCTACCACGACATCGGTTGTGGCGAAAGTCGTGAGTGGCACCACCTCATATCTGGACGCATCATACGTCAAGATAAACAGTTGCTTCACTTCTTTTCCCCCTCTCAAATAGAGGTGATTGCCCAAGCGGCAGAAGACCACCGCGCCTCTGCGCACGCCGCCCCACGCAGTCTCTACGGGAACATTATTGCCGAGGCCGACCGCGACTTAAACCCAGAAATGGTGGTGCGTCGCACGGTACAATTTGGTTTGTCGCAAAATCCCAGGGCTTCAAGGGAACAACATTTTCAGCGCGTCGTACAACATCTGCGTGAAAAATACGGCCCCCATGGCTACATGAAACTACTGTTGCAAGATTCGCCCAACCGTCCCAATATGGAAAGGCTGCATAGCATCATTGCAGACGACACAAAACTAAGAGAACTGTTTGAAAGATTTTTCACGGAAGAATGTCGCCTACGGTAAACCTCAGCTACAAGACCTTTGGATTAACGGACGGACCCTCAATAAAGGTTCATTACACCCTTGATTATTGCCAGCCCGCAGGGAACCAAGGTTGGCATTATCCAACCCTATTGCCAGTGAAAACGCTTTAGGGTGCATAAAAAATTCCTTCATATTAGGGCCTCGCTATTCCCTTTCGCGCGGGCTATCTTCATAAGACAGGCCGTCATCTGTGCGTCTTTTGCTTATCCCAGTATGCCTGCGCTCCAAAATAGCGTCCCCTTCCCAAGCATCTTCTTGAGTTGAGCGTCCCATCCGAAATGCCCATAATAGGCTGCTGTCTACTACTACAACGCCGCAGACAGACGAGGTTCCTTGTCTATCTTGGCCTTCAATTCTTTCTTAAAGACGCTTTTCCTTATCAACCTATAGCCATAGTGATAGGCTTCCGAGAATGGCTTGCTGTGGTGGTAAACATATTCTCCCCCGTCCAACAAGGCGTCTATTGCGATGCTGTCCTCGCGATAATTTGGCAGGTTCAGGGGTTTTATAGACTTGATAATCTCGTGCCAGCGGCCGTCCCACTCGTCCACCGTAATGGTATCTGTATCCACCCCGCTCTTCACCAGCGCGTTAGCCAACTCTTGCGCCGAAATCTTTCCATCCTTTACGGCCTTGATGTTTACGCGCACATACAACCCGCATACCCCTAACGGCTCGTATGGGGCTGTGTATTTCCAGCCTATGCTGTCCAAATAATGTATCTCGCTCAAGATATATTGAACCGTGTTCATCGTGTCGCGTATTAGATGCGTGGGACCATAATAGTCTTGGAAGCAATATTTATAGTAATCAAGCAAGGTAGCTTCCGGAAAATCCTCGTGATATTGCTCGAAGAGGACGTTTAACCGCGTTTGGTCCAACGATTTCGTGCCTTCCACAAGGTTGTGGCCTTCTTGTTCACTGCCATGTTTGCCGCCGCAGGACGAAACGAGCGTGGCCAGCATGATGGATAGGATGATGCGCTTCATGATGTGAAGATTTATGATGTAATATGTAGTATTATCACTGTGGCTTGGCATCTTCGCCCTGCTGCACGGGGATGCGACTTTGAGCCTTATTGACAACCACAATGCTCGCCTCGTAAAGCAGATAGATAGGTAGCGCCACGATGGTAAGCGTGAACGGGTCGCCCGTAGGCGTGATGACGGCCGAAACGATAACGACGATGACAATGGCATGCCGACGATACTTACGCATCACCTCGCCCCGCAGCACCCCTATTTTCGCCAGCAACCAGCACAACACAGGCAATTCAAACACCAGTCCCATCATTAAGGAAAGCACCAACAGCGCGCCGATGTACGAAGGCAGCGATATGGCGTTTTGAACGACGGGACTCACTTGGTAACTCGCAAGGAAACGGAAAGTGATTGGAAATATGGCGAAATAGTTTAACGCCACACCCGACATAAACAATAAATATCCCGCCATTGCGGCCCTCACCACATATCGTCGTTCCCTGCTATACAACGCTGGCGACACATAACGAAATAGAACAATCACCACATAAGGCATCGCCACCAGCAATCCCATCCACATGGCCACTTTAACATGTGTCAAGAATTGTTGCGCAAGGTCTATGTTGATGAGGTTCGCTTGGAATTCGCTGCCTGTGGCAGCGTTCATAAGCGCATTGACGGGAAAATCGGGTTCTTGAGGCCAAAGCACTATCTTAAACAACAAATCCTTGAAACAAAACGCCGCTATGCCCGCCACACCCACACCCACAACGATGCGAATGATGCAGCCGCGCAATTCGTCGAGATGCTCCCAAAACGTCATTACGACGGTCTTATTCGTCGTTTCGACCTTTTTGGACATCCTTGCCGTCCTGGTTCTCCGTACTGAAGTGAGAATCTCTGCCTTTCAAAGCATCATTGTCTTTTGGATCTTCTTTGCCATTGATGCCGTCCTTGAAGTTTCTCACCCCTTGGCCAAGGCCCTTCATCAATTCGGGAATTTTCTTGCCGCCAAACAGCAGCAACACAACCAGCACAATGATGACTATCTCCCACGTGCCAAGCATTAATATCTTCATATCAACTTAGTTTGCCGTTAATTTTCAATTGCTCCGCAAATTGGTCTATCTTCGCCATTTCCTCTGGTATCTTGATACCTTGTGGGCAGTGCGTCATGCATGCTCCGCAGCCTATGCAGTGGCTGGCCTGACGCTTTGGCTCCACAGCGCGGTCGTATCCCACCAAAAAAGCGCGGCGTGCCTTGCTGTATTCCGGACTTTGGCGGTCTGGATTGACATTACCAGCGTTAAGGGCCTTGTTGTAAAAAGCGAAGTTGCCTGGGATATCTAATCCGTAAGGGCACGGCATGCAGTATTGGCAGCCTGTGCACGGTACGTTGTGGAACGACACGTACACTTTGGCTATCTCCTCCAACATGGCAAGTTCCTCTTCATTCAACGGCTTCAATGGAGAACAGGTGCGAATGTTTTCCTTGATGTTTTCCATGTATGTCATGCCGCTCAAAGCCGTGAGCACGCGCGGAAACGTGCCGCAAAAACGAAAAGCCCAACTGGCTATGCTCATTTGCGGTTCACGCTCTTTCAACATACGTACCATATGGTCGTTGAACTGCCCGTTGCTATTGGCCAATTGCCCACCCAGGAGAGGTTCCATGATAACGGCCGGTATTTCGCGTTTGTCAAGTTCTTCATAGAGATACTTGGCATTCACGTTGCTTTCCGACAGTTCGTGTGCGTGGTTCCAGTCCACGTAGTTCATCTCTATCTGCACAAAATCCCACTTCACTGTGTCGTGCATGGCAAGGGCATGGTCAAAAAGGCTTTGTGCTCCGTGGAACGAGAAGCCTAAATTCTTAATGCGTCCCGCTTCGCGTTCTGCCAGCAGGAATTCCAGCACACCATTGTTGATGAAACGTTCGTTGAAAAACGCCAACGGATCGTCGCCTCCGCCAATGCTGTGCAGCAAATAATAGTCTATGTAGTCTGTCCTCAACTGCTTTAGGCTGTTGCGATACATGTCGATAGAATCCTTTCGAGACGTGTTTCGCACGTTGCTCATCTTGGTGGCAATCTTATATCTTTCACGCGGATGGCGGCTCAAAGCCTTTCCCATGATGCCTTCGCTCTGTCCTTTGCAATATACCGGTGCCGTGTCGAAATAGTTAATTCCATGCTCCAGGGCGTAATCCACCTGGCTATTCACTGCTTCCTGATCGTATTCGCCGTCTTTCTGTCCGTTCACTGTGGGCAGACGCATGCAGCCATAGCCTATTAGGGAGACCTCCTCGCCATGGGCGTCTTTGCGGTAGGTCATCTTGCCCTTCGTTTCCTCACCCAACTGCGTGCCTTCCGCCGCAGTTTCGTTGGGATGCTTGCATCCTGCCGCTACCGCTGCCGTGACGGCAACGCCGCCTCCCAATACCTTCAAGAACTTTCTACGATTCACTTAATCAAAACAGTTTATCCATTATCCTATTCGTTTTGACTTCTACTCCAACCCTTTGCCATGGCAATTCTTGTATTTCTTTCCACTGCCACAGGGACATGGATCGTTGCGGCCTATCTTCTTCTCCACGTGCACAGGCTGTGGCTTTTGCTGGGGCGCGGTGCGCTGGCGCGCCGCTTGCTCTTGATTTTGTCGGGAGGTTTGCAGTTTGCGGTCGTTGCTTTCGGGTTGCCTGCCTTCCTTTAACTGCTGGTCTTCGCGCACGTGCAACTGCGCACGGCTGAGGAATGAAGAAACTTCGCGGTTCACATTCAGCAACATCTTCTCAAACAAGTTGAAACTTTCAAATTTGTATATCAAGAGTGGGTCCTTCTGCTCGTAACTGGCATTCTGAACACTGGTGCGCAGTTCGTCCAGTTCGCGCAAATGCTCTTTCCACTGGTCTTCAATGATGGCTAAAGTGATGAACTTCTCTATGCTCAATTCCACCTCCCGTCCGTGGCTGTCGTAACTTTTCTTTACAGGAGCCACCACGTTCAACGTCTTTTTGCCGTCTGTGATGGGGAACACCACATTTTCATAACGCGTATTCTC
>JAXFQM010000062.1:0-5854 GCA_034178965.1 Bacteroidales bacterium
ACCATCATCAACAACCAATACACCGCTGCCACAGCGCCGCCCACGGCCACGCCGTTGGCTACGCCCGCACCTGCAGAACTTACGTCCGAGAAATAAAGCAACATCTCGCCAGGAATGCCCACTTCAAGGCCCACGTAGAAGAATATTGCAATAATACCCAACACCGTGTGCCGAAAACTGAATGCCGAACGTTCGTAGCGTACCGTGCTACCATTCCGTTTCGGTTCTGGGATGGTTATGGCGGATATCACGCCGAAAGCCACAAGAAACACGCCCATGGCAATAAACATAAGCGGCTGCACGTCGGCCATGGAGGTGTGAGACGTAATGGTGCCTACCAACACGCCTACCAGCAGCGGCGTTAAGGCACCTGTCAACGAGTTGAGTGTGCCGCCCGTTTGTATCAACTGGTTGCCTCTATTGCCGCCACCTCCTAAACTGTTCAGCAAGGGGTTGGCTACGGTGTTTAACATGCAGACGCAGAAACCGCACACGAAAGCTCCCGTTAGATAGATAAGATAATCCAAACGAATACCGTCTCCGATAGTAACGGCGCCGCCCACTTTGCATGACAGCCATTGAACCGTCATGCCCACAAAACCTATTGCCAATGCTGCCAGCGCCGTGCGCTTATAGCCGCGTTTAGCGAGCATGCGCCCCGCAGGGATGCCCATGATGAGGTAGGCCAGGAAGTTCATTGCATTGCCCATCATGCCTCCCCACTCGTAGCGTCCCTGCCATATTGTGCCGAAAGGGGCAGCCATATTGGTTACGAACGATATCATGGCAAATATGCCCCACATCGTCACTACTGCAACCCTGTTTTCCCATAATTTGGTATTCTTCAAATCATCGCTCATCTTGTGCCTACAGTATAAACTAAAAAAGGTTTGTTTGGTTATCCATTTAAGGCCTCTGCGCCACTCACAATTTCTATGATTTCATTTGTAATGGCCGCTTGTCGCGCCTTATTGTAAGACAGACGTAGGTCTTTTAGCATCTCGGTGGCGTTATCGGTAGCTTTTTGCATGGCGTTCATTCGTGCTCCATGTTCGCTGGCCAGCGTGTCAAGCACCGTGCGGTAGAATTGTGTACGCAGGCTCAAAGGAATAATATCGGCAAGGATTTGCTCTTTGCCTGGTTCATAGATGTAGTCGTTCAGTATGCCGCCTTGTTTTCCTTGTTTGGTGGCGTCTTGCGCAGAAGGTGCTACGGGCAGGAATTGTTCGTTGGTGAGTATTTGCACCAATGAGTTTTTGAAGCGGTTGTAGATGAGTTCTACGCGGTCGTACTTCCCTTTGCTGAAGTCGGTCATTATGTCCTCCGCCACCTTCGCCACCTCGTCGAAAAGGGGGTGGTCCAGTAGTGCGTCGTAACTCTCCACCAACAGGCCCGTTTGCTTTTGAAATACGTCGGTGCCACGCTTGCCGAGGGTGATGACGCTGACTTCCACTCCCTTTCCTTTATATTCCTCTACTCTTGCCAGCGCGCTCTTGATGACATTGCTGTTGAAGGCTCCGCACAGACCCTTGTTGCTAGTCATCACCACCAGCAGTACGCGTTGGAGTTTGCTGGTGCGGTGATAGAGCGTTTCCATCCCGTCGCCCACTTCAATGGAAGACAAGATGCTGTTTAATTCTGCGGAATAGGGGCGCATGCCGATGATGGATGCCTGTGCGCGGCGAAATTTTGCTGCGCTCACCATCTTCATCGCGGAAGTTATTTGGCGCGTGCTGCTTACGGAGGTTATGCGGTTGCGGACTTCTTGAAGATTGGCCATGTGTGGGTTATCGGGTAAATGTGTAGAATATGCAGAAAATTGAGTAGAAATATTAGGAGCAGAAAACGTCGGTTTCGACTGTCGTTTGCCGTTGGTTTTCGGCCTGTTGCATCCAAGTCTGGCGTATTGTTTAGGATGCAAGGTGTTTTCGGGAAAGAGGCGGGGGCGGCCGCTCTCTCTGTCCCGAAAACTATGTACTTCACTTGCTCTCGTATTTTGCGGCGATGTCGGCTGCTACTTGGCGCATGGTGGCCAGGTCGGCATCAATCAACTTGCCGTTCTTTAGGTTTGTCAGCACGTCGGCATGGTTCGTGCGGAGATCGTACAGGTATTCGCTCTCAAAGTTGTTCACCTTGTCCACGGGCACCTTCTGAAGCAATCCGTTCGTGCCACAATAAATGATGGCCACTTGGTCTTCTACTGGCATGGGGCTGTATTGCGGTTGCTTGAGTATCTCCACGTTGCGAGCGCCTTTGTCCAGCACAGCCTTGGTGGTGGCGTCCACGTCGCTGCCGAACTTGGAGAAACTTTCTAGTTCGCGGTACTGTGCTTGGTCCAGCTTCAGTGTGCCGGCAATCTTTTTCATGCTCTTGATTTGAGCCTTGCCGCCCACGCGGCTCACCGAGATGCCAACATTGATAGCGGGTCTTACGCCGCTGTTGAACAGGTTTGTCTCAAGGAATATTTGCCCGTCGGTGATGGAAATCACATTGGTGGGGATATAGGCCGAGACGTCGCCAGCTTGCGTTTCAATGATGGGCAGCGCCGTAAGCGAACCACCGCCCTTCACCTTGTCGCGCAGCGCTTCAGGCAAGTCGTTCATTTCGCGTGCAATCGTGTCGCTTTGTATGATGCGCGCGGCGCGCTCCAACAGGCGGCTGTGCAGATAGAACACGTCGCCAGGATAGGCCTCTCGTCCTGGCGGGCGACGGAGCAGCAAAGAGACTTCGCGATATGCCACGGCCTGTTTGGACAAGTCATCGTAGACCACCAAGGCATTGCGTCCTGTGTCGCGGAAATATTCTCCAATGGCGGCACCAGCGAAGGGTGCATAGAATTGCATGGCGGCGGGGTCGCTGGCGGTGGCCGCCACCACGATGGTGTAATCCATCGCTCCCTTCTCCTCCAATTGTTTCACCAGGTTGGCCACGGTGCTGCCCTTTTGGCCGCAAGCCACATAGATGCAGTACACAGGGTCTCCTGCATCGTAGAAGTTTTTTTGGTTAATGATGGTGTCTATCGCAATGGCGGTTTTGCCTGTTTGGCGGTCGCCAATGATAAGTTCGCGCTGTCCGCGTCCGATGGGTATCATCGAGTCGATGGCTTTGATGCCAGTTTGCAGCGGGCTTTCCACTGGCTGGCGAAAAATCACGCCCGGTGCCTTTCGTTCCAGTGGCATGTCGAATAGATCGCCCTCCACCGGCCCTTTTCCATCTATGGGTTGCCCGATGGTGTTGATGACGCGACCCAGTAGTCCTTCGCCCACTTTCACGGAGGCAATTCTTTTGGTGCGTTTCACGGTGTCGCCCTCGTTCAAGGTGCTGGCTTCTGCCAGCAGCACCACGCCCACGTTGTCTTCTTCCAAATTCTGCACGATACCTTCTTCGCCACTTTCAAAGGCAACCAGTTCGCCGCTTTGGGCATTGTTTAGGCCATACACGCGGGCGATGCCGTCGCCTACGGTAAGCACAGTGCCAACCTCTTCCAACTTGGTGTCCAAGTCGACCTCCGCTAACTGTTTTTTCAGAATTGCCGATACCTCGGCAGGTTTTATTTCAGCCATATTTATGGTATTATCTTTTTACTTTCAATCCAAACACATCTCTCCGCTTATAGTTTCTTCTCATACACGTTCTTGCTGAACTCCTTGCGCAGTTGGGCAATCTTGGTGCGCAGGCGGGCGTCATACATGTTGTTGTCAAACGTGATGCAGGCTCCTCCAAGCATGTTGCTGTCCAGTACTTTCACCAACTCCACCTTTTTGCCGCTGTATGCGGCTACTTTGTTGCGTATGCCTTCGTACACCTCGTCAGACATGTAGTCCGCCGTTTTTACTTCGCTTAACACTATGTTTCGACTATCTCGATAGAATGCCATGTAGGCGTCGCTGATGCCTTTTAGGTACACGGTGCGTCGTTTCCTTGTGACGAACTCGAGGAAAGCCAGTGTGGTGTTGCTTACGTGGCCGCCGAAGAGACTCTTCACTATGCCCACTTTTTTCGCCTCTTGCAAGGTGGGGTTGTCCAGCACTACGTTCAGCAGATGATTCTCGCGGCACACGTCGTTCACCAGGCGCATGTCGTCCATCACGCGTTCCTCTTCCTTTAGGTCGGAGGCCAGCATGAAGAGTGCCTTGGCATAGTTAATATTTATCCGGTATTCCTTCATAGCCTTGCGCTTTCAAGTTCGCGTTTTACTAATGCGTTGGCCCTGTCCTTGTCAGACAGTTCGGTCTTGATTAACTTTTCTGCTATTTCAATGCTCAACGTGGCTATTTGGTTTTTCAACTCATGCATGGCTTCCAACTTTTTGTACTCGATCTCTTTGGTGGCATTTGCCACGATGCGGTCGGCTTCTGCAGATGCCTTTGCGCGCGCTTCTTCCATTATTTGGTCGCTGGCTACGCGTGCGTTGTGCAGCATGGTGTCGCGCTCGGCCTTGGCTTCTTTCAGCAGATCATCGTTGTGAGCTTTCAGCTGGGCCATCTCTTCCTTGGCGAGATTGGCGGCGTTCAGCGATTCGTTGATGTTTTTTTCACGTTCGTTGAGCGCTTTCAGCACTGCTGGCCAGCCGAATTTGGCCAAAATGAATACCAGCACGCCGAAAGCCCCCAGCATCCACACAATCACGCCCAATCCGGGACTAATAAGGGGATTGTTCATATGAGCAATTATTATGATGTTTTCGAAAAACGACTACACTTTTCGCGTGCGCTTACTGTATTTGAAAGGGCGCCCGCCTTCCATGTGGCTTTTTCGTTGTTTTCTTGTCCAAACAAAAAGAACGGAGGCCTTGGGCCAATCGCTTGCAGGCTCCGTTCGTGTGCTTTTTCCGCTGCTATTTGATGGCAATCAGCAGGCAGATAACTACGGCGAAGAAGGCGACGCCTTCCACCAGCGCAGCGGCAATAATCATGGAGGTGCGAATGAAACTGCCAGCTTCGGGTTGGCGTGCCATGCCTTCCATGGCGCTCTTGCCGATGTTGCCGATGCCGATGCCAGCGCCAATGGTGGCCAAACCGGCGCCGATGGCGGCACCCATGTATCCCAATGCGGCGTTGGCGGCCTGAAGCAAAATTAACAATGATGTCATAATACTAAACTGTTTATTACGTTTTTTTTAATGAGTTTCTTTAAGCCAACTGAACGAAGAATAGTGCATTAAGCGTTTTTCGTCGTTGGATTTTCATTAGGCAAAAATAAGAAAAAAAAATCAAATGTATATTTTTTCTTTCATTATTTTTGTTGAAACGGAAATAATGGCTCCCGAATCGGGATGTGAGGCGGTGTTTTTTCTTGCGGAGGCATACAGGTGTGCTACTCCACCTTATGCACTTCTACTTCGTAAATCATGGTGGTGTATGGTGGGATGCCTTCTGTGCCCTCGGGTCCGAAAGCCTTTTCGCTCGGGAAATAAAAGCGGTATTTGCTGCCGGCATTCATGTAAGTGAAGGCTTCCTGCAGTCCTTGGAACATGGGGTTGCCCACTACCTTGCGTATGGGTTCCCTGTTGCCGTAGGTTTGGTCGAACACTTGTCCGTTGGTGAATAAGGAGCGGTAGTCGAAGGTCACCAAACTGCCTTTTTCGGCGCGGCGGCCCTTGCCTTCTTGCAGTACTTCGTAGTAGAAGCCTTCTTTGGCTGCTTTCAAGTTGGGGTTTTCAGCCAGCAATTGCTTGAAATAGGTCTCCTCTTGCTCACGTGTCTGGCTTTCAAGTTGTTGTTGCTTTTCGCGTTGTTTCATTATGAGAGCCGTGTTCACTTCCATAAGAAGTTCGTTGTAGGCGTTGTCGGCCAGTGGCTGCTTCTTGCCGTCGAGCGTGGCTTCCACGGCTTTTAATATCATTTTTTTGTCT
>JAXFQM010000093.1:0-2729 GCA_034178965.1 Bacteroidales bacterium
AAGGTAAAAAGCAAAAGGAGGTTTGAACTGCCTTTTACTTTTTACCTTAAACTCACGAGACTCCGTCGGAGATTAGTTCTTTTCCTCGGGGAGCATGGTTCCTACGGAATAGTGCTTGAGGTCGAGGTATTTCTTGGCCAAATTTCTAATATCCTTTGAAGTAAGGCCGTTCACGATGTCGTTATACTGGGTGATATTGGAGTCTCTATCTTCTCCAAAGTAGTAACTGGAGTAGATTTGGTTCATCCAAAAACTGTTTTCCTGCATGTTGGTCTCGCGTTTCTTCAGCAGTTGTTGCTTCACTTTGTCGAGTGTAGCCTTGTCGCAGCCTTTTTTGACATATTGTTTCATGACACCAATGGCAGCGTCTTCCACTTGTTTTGTGTTTTCAGGTGCGCACTGCATATAGAACTGCCAATCTACACTGCCGTCAAAATCGCTGGAGTAATCCACTGTGCCATAGGGGCTATAGGTGTCCCCCATTTTTTCGCGAATGATTTCAAGGGTTGTGATCTGCACGGCTTCTCCCAGCGCGGTAATGCCGATGCGTTCCTTCAAGTCGCCTTTAAAGGGCTTTTTTTCACCAACAATGATAACCATGGCTTGGTTCTCAATGCCAGCATGTGTAACACTGTGCTTGATACCGTCTACCAAACTGGGACTACGATCGATGCGTTTCTCGTTTTTTTGCGTGCCATCGGTAGGCAGTGCATTCAAATATTTGGCAATAAGATTAATGTCGGCATCCGCAATGTTGCCTACGAAGAAGAATGTCATGCCGCTGGCATCATGGAAACGTTCGTTGTACACCTGATAGACACGGTCAAAGTCGATGCCGTCAATCTGTTCACTGGTGGGGACAATGGTTAAACGCTTATAGTTAGGATATATTGCATTGTAGAAATCCTTGATAAAAGTCACTTGCGGGTTGGCTGTGGCCATGCGGCTTTGAGTGTGGAGCGACTCAATGTTGCGGTCGAAACTCTCCTTGTCTTTTCGGGGTGCTTCGTAATAGAGATCCAGCAACTGCAGCATGGTTTCCAAGTCCTTGGGCGCGCATTGTCCGTTAAAGCCTTGCGTTGTGCTTGCGATATTCGGGCTGATACCTACACTTTTGCCTTGTAACTTCTTTTGCAGTTGCGTGCTGCTGAAATTGGCAATGCCAGCTTCGTCCACCATATTGGCCACCTGGCTCACCATGAATGCGTCTTCATCGTTGTAAAGTCCGCTGCCTCCATTGCTGAAGCAGTCCATCAAGATTTGGTCCTCTTTGTAGTCTGTCTTTTTCACCACAAAGCGTATGCCGTTGGGCACGGTGTACTCGGTGTAACCCAGTACGCTATTCTGCTTCGTCACGCGGGGCATCACATCGGCGACCTCCTTGGTGAAAAGCGGCTCATCTTTGTAGGTGTCCACCCAGGGTTCGGTAGTTGTGGCCTTGTTGTTGTTTATCACATCAAGGAACTGCTGTTCGGTGGGCACTTTGTAGCCTTCGCGCTCCGGCGCCATGACTATCATAACCAAATTCTCGTCGGTAATCCAGTCTTTCACCACATTGTTCACCTCCTCCAGCGTTATTTCGGGTACGAACTCGCGCGCATATGCATCTTCTTGGCGTATGCCTGGTATCACCTCCCCATTGAGGAAGTGGCGCGTATATTCGTCGGCAAATTGTGTGCTTTGCGTCTTGTTCAGTTCCTTAGCACTCTTGCGGTAAGTCTCAAGTAACTGCTCCTTTGCGCGATCCAGTTCGGTCTGCAGGAAACCATGCTCGTCCACGCGTTTCATTTCTTTCAACAACAAGGCTGTGCATTCCTCCATTCGGTTGTCCTTGGGAACACTATAAAGCGAGAAAGCGTCGGTCTCGTGTCCGATGAATCCTCCGTATCCGCCAGCGGCTGCAAGGAACGGTGCGGATGCCTTCTCGTTGAGTTCGCTGAAACGCGCATTAATCATCATATCGGCCAAGTTGCGCACAAGAGACTGGCGGTAGTCACCCACTGTGCCTTGCGGAGCCTTGGCGTGTTTCCACATCATTTCAACGACGGCGCTGCTGGCCTCTTTGTCGGTGGCTATGGCTATAAGAGGTTCCTTGTTGCCTGGAATGTTATACTCGGGACGCGCCTTGGGGTTGACGGGCATCTTGTTGTCGTTGAAATACTCCTTTAACTTGGTCTCTATTTCGTTCACGTCTATGTCACCAACGATGATGACCGCTTCCAAATCGGGACGGTACCAGTCGTTGTAAAAACGCATGATTGTGGGGCGCTGGAAGCCCATAATGACGCTTTCCAGTCCTATAGGTACGCGTTCCGCATAGCGGCTGCCTTTCAGCATGATGGGCCAGTATTTCTTTTGCATACGCTCTTGTGCGCCCAAGTTACCGCGCCATTCTTCGCGTATGACACCACGCTCGTCTTCCAGTTCTTGTGGATCCATCAGCAGTTTGCTTGCCCAACCGTCCAAAATTTTGAAACCCATTTCCACCATATCCGCATCGTTGGGCATGTTCACGTAGTACACCGTCTCGTCGAACGAGGTATAGGCGTTGATGTGTCCGCCAAATTGCACGCCGTGCTTCTGCAACTGGTCTATCAGTTCGTTGTGGGGGAAGTACTCGGTGCCGTTGAAAGCCATGTGTTCCGTGAAGTGCGCCAAGCCGCGCTGGTCTTCATCCTCGAGGACGGAGCCAGCATTGACAGCCAGCCTAAACTGCACGCGCCCTTCGG
>JAXFQM010000101.1:0-12247 GCA_034178965.1 Bacteroidales bacterium
CAGAGGAGTTGCTGCTTCTGCTGCTGTTGATGGAGGAGCGGCTGGTAGCGCTACTGTTGTTATTTCTGCTGTTGAAGGTGCTGTTTGCTGTGGAGGATGAACCTCCGCGCCCGTTGTTGCCGTTGTTTCCACGCTGAGCCAAAGCGGGCGTGCTTGCCAAGGCAAACATGGCTATGAACGCAAGTGCGCTTGTTACGTTCAGATGGGCAAAGATGTTAGTTTTCATAATGCTCTCCTTTCTTATTTTTTGAAGGTTGTAATTTGACTTTTAGAGTATGTTTTGTTTTCTGATGCAAAAGTACAGCAAAAAGAAATAGCAAAACCCGAAAGGCAAAACTATTTTTCCGTCTGCCTTCCGGATTTTTCCTGACAAAATTTTCTTTTGTCACATGCTGGATTGATTTTCAGAAATCTGCGTTGTCCGGTTTCTCGTCCTGGTTGTTATGGGAAGAAGATGTTTGTTCGTTTTTTTTCAAAGAATCCAGGTTGCGGAACGAAAAATAATAGAATGCTATAAACAAAAGGGAGAGCATGATGTCGCCAACCATCACTCCAATGCGTCCAAGAAAAATGAGGGCCACCACGATGAGAAGTAGTTGCGCCACGGCATAGTAGTGGAAACCGTTTTTCTTCAGCCGCCACATGAGTATGGCGCCAGCCAAGGAGAGGGAATAGAGCACTGCATTGATTAAGAAGTAGGCGCGTGGGCGCGAAAGGAGAGTCTCAAAGGCAACGGTGGTTTCCTCTGGGACGGGCAGTGCGCCGCTGTCGTAAACGGCTTGCATTTGTGGCAGCAGCAGCCCAGTGAAGAAGTGCGACAACAACATAGAGCCGCTTCCGATGAATGTGAGGACAAGCACGGTGCGCAGACCTCTTAGGCGTGAATTATTAAGTGAATTTGTATCCATTACAAGTAAAACTGTTTCAAATAGGTTCTGCGTCATTGATTATGCAGAATGGGTCCAATATTTTCTTATGAGTCATTCCATGAGCGGTATTATTTGGCGAAACCTATTTCAGGTAGGTCTGCATAACCGCTTGTAATTTCTCCGCTTCGTGGCGCGCCGCTTCGGCAAAATCAGTGCCTCTCGAAGCGTAGATGATGCCTCGAGAGGAGTTTACGAGTAGGCCGCAGTCTTTGTTCATGCCATAACGACACACCTCTTCGAGACTGCCTCCTTGTGCGCCTACGCCAGGAACCAGTAAAAAGTTGTCGGGTACCACGGCGCGCACCTCCTTCAGCATCTCGGCGCGTGTGGCACCCACCACATACATCATGTTGTCGGGCGTGCCCCAATTCTTTGAGGTGGATAATACGCTCTCGAATAAGGTCTTGCCCGTTTGTTTCTCGTGAAACATCTGGAAGTCGGCGGCACCCTTGTTGCTGGTGAGCGCCAACAGCGCCACCCATCTGTCGGGAAAGATGGTGAAAGGCACCACGCTGTCCTCGCCCATATAAGGTGCCACTGTGATGGCATCAAAGCCAAAGTCACCTTCGGGGTCGAGATAAGCACGGGCGTAACGTTCGGAGGTATTGCCAATGTCGCCGCGTTTGGCATCGGCAATTACAAAAGCGGGTTTGCCAAGCTGATGTAGGTAGTCTAGGGTCATCTTCAGTTGGTGCATCCCATCCAGCCCCATGGCCTCGTAGAAAGCCAGGTTAGGTTTGTAGGCCGCACATAGGTCTATGGTGGCATCGATGATGGCGCGATTGAAGAAGAAAGCGGCATCTTTTTTTCCACGTAGATGGTCGGGAATCTTGGCGAGATCAGTGTCGAGGCCCACGCAGAGAAAACTCTTGCGTGTGCGAATAAGGGAGATTAATTCTTGGCGGGTCATTTTGGAGATTGAATTTTAAAGGTTATGTATTTTGTTGAGGTCAATGTATTGCTTTCAAATGTGTTGAGATATGTTGTAAGCAGCGTGCCGCTTATAGCGGGAGAGGACGGTGTTCAGGCGAATATTACTTGGCCCCAGGAGGGCTGAAGTGTGGAGAGGTATCCTGATGCTCGTTTTTTCCAATTCAACGAAAGCTGCAGAGGTGGTTCGGGTGGTTTATCTTTCGGTGAGTTTGTGGAACTTCTCCGTCAAGGAACCTGGTGCTACGTCTTTCAGCGGCTCGTCAGAGACGATTCGGCCGTGATGAATAATAATGGCTCGGTTGCAAACGGCTTCCACCTCCTGCATGATGTGGGTGGAGAGGAGTACAATTTTTGTCTTTCCCACTTTGCGAATAAGAGCACGCATCTCTTCCAGTTGGTTGGGGTCGAGACCGGTGGTGGGTTCGTCCAAGATGAGTATGGCGGGGTCGTGGAGGAGGGCTTGCGCAAGTCCCACGCGTTGGCGATAGCCCTTGGAAAGAGTTCCGATGCGCTTGTTGGCTTCGGGCACAAGGCCCACGAGGTGCACCATCTCCTCCACGCGCTCCATGAGGGGCTTGCCGCAGAGCTTGCCCTTGCGAGCATAGATGCCGCCTACAAAGCGCAAGAATTCACGCACGTACATGTCGGTATAGAGCGGGTTTTGCTCGGGCAGGTAGCCTATAATTTGGCGCACTTTCAGCGCGTCATCGAATATGCTGTAGCCGCCTACAAACGCTTCACCTTTCGAGGGTGGCAGGTAGCAGGTGAGTATTTTCATCAGTGTGCTTTTCCCAGCGCCGTTTGGCCCCAGCAGTCCCACCACTTCGCCGGGCTGTATGGAGAACGACACGTGGTCAAGGGCACGCTGTTCGCCGAAGATTTTGGAGATGTCCTTTATTTCTATCATAGTTACTTGCTAATCTTCCTTCATTTCGCGTGCCTGCTGGATGCTGATGCGGTGCCCTTGGTAGAAGGCGATCACAAAGGCATCCTTGAAACCGCGCTTGCGTATTTCGCTTTGGGGGCGCAAGGCTTCTTTGGTGGAGGCGCATTGTCCGTAGGTGTAGCAGTAATATCCATCGGCTTGGTAGACGTCGTAGCCAGTCACGCCGCGAAATTTCTTGTCATCGGGTTCAAGGGGTTTCTCGCTACGGAGAAACTGTACGCGATACGTCACTTCGGGCTTTTCAGTCGTTGCATCCTTGTGGCGTGCGGCCGCATCCTCCTCCGCTTCGCGTGCTTGCTCCGCCAACTTGGCTGCCAGGCTGTCCGCTGCGGCCTGCGCCGCCGCCAGGCTGTCCGCTGCCTTTTGGGCAAGGAATACGCTGTCGGCAATGCGTTTTTGTTCAGCCAATTCAGCCTTAGAGGGGGCGTTTTTGCCATATCCAGGCAGGTCTATCACGAAATTGGCGGGAACTGTTGTGCCTTCCAATTGTGCCTTGTATTCGGCAAAGGCTTTCAATAGGCACACCGCTATGGTGCCCTGCCCCGCGTCGCTCATCATGTAAAGTTCCTCGTCGGGATTGCTGATGAAACCAATCTCGGTGAGCACGGAGGGGCAGGTGGTCTTATACAGCACGAACAACTCGGCCTGCTTGACGCCACGATTCACCGTGCTGATGTTCTTGCTATACTGTTTCTGCAAGAACCCAGCGAAGTTGAGGCTGCGGTCGATGAACGCGTTTTGGAACATGGCGAACTGCACGTAACTTTCGGGCGAATTAGGATCGAAACCCTTGTAGTCGGCGTTGTCTTTATAGCCATCCTCAAGCAGTATGTCGGCATTTTCCGTTTTAGCCACTTCCATGTTGCGCTTGCTTTGCGAAAGGCCCATCACGAAGGTTTCCACACCTGTGGGGGCGAGGCCAGGGTAGGAGTTGGCGTGCACGGAGATAAACAGGTCTGCCTTGGCACGGTTGGCTATGCGAGCACGTTCGCTGAGTGTCACATCAACATCGGTGGTGCGCGTGTAGAGGATGTTCACGTCGGGGTAGTTGTCGGAAACCAACTTTCCGAACTTCATGGCCACCGACAGAACCAAGTCCTTTTCCTTTGAGCGATGGCCCATGGCTCCAGGTTTGTCGCCGCCATGGCCAGGGTCTATGACAATAGTTTTCACCTTCGGCGATGATTTTTGTTGCGCAAAGACTGGGCATGCCACCAACGCTAATACCAAGAATGTTATTCTTAAGCTTTTCATTTACAGCTACGTGTTTTTTCTTTCTCACATCTGCAAAATTATTATTAACTTTGCAGTTTCGATTTGCAAAGATAAAGAAAAAAAATGGAATGGTAGAAAGTAAATGAAAAAAATGTTCAGGACGCTGACAGCTAAAAGCTTGCATTGTGGCGACCGACTGTGTGGAGAGGCTGCTTTTTGCCGTGCAAAAGCGATGCGTTTTTGTGAAATAGCATCGCTTTTCATCCTTTTTTTCTTCTTTTTGCCAGTTTCGGTGTCGGCTCAAAAGCCAACAATTTCTCTTCCCGTTGTGAGAAAAACAACGTTTGCAGACAGCCTTGCAAGAAGCCGTAAATTTGTGACGCGGAAACGCAGTGCCAATGTGGCAGATACGACAATGAACGCGATGGACACGACAAGGAGTGCGACACCAGCAACGCGCGACAGTCTCGTGCCGCTTTCGCCCAACGCTATCAGTGAGGTGATACACTACAGGGCAACTGACAGCATCGCGTTGAACCTCGGCGACAGGCAGGCTACACTGTACAAAGAGGGTATCATCGACTATCAAAATATGGAGTTGAAAGCAAATGAAATAGTGGTGGATTTCAACCGACAGACGCTGAAGGCAAAAGGCGAGGTAGACAGTGCGGGGCTTTACCAAGGCAGGCCATATTTCAAACAGGGTGAGGCGGAGTATTTCGCCGATACTATCCTATTCAACTACAATAGCAAAAAAGGCATTATTAACGGCGTAATCACCCAAGAGGGAGATGGTTTTTTGCACGGAAACAAAGTGAAGAAAGTGAACGACAGCGTGATGTTTCTAAACAGTGGGCAATATACCACATGCAACTACACGCATCCGCACTTTGCATTCAATTTCTCGAAATCGAAACTGATAACCAACAAGCTGATAGTCACAGGGCCAGCCTATGTAAGCATACAGGATGTGCCTACCCCCCTGGCGGTGCCTTTTGCTTTCTTTCCCCTGCTAAAGGGGCGATCCAGCGGCATCATTCTGCCTTCTTATGGATGGATGAACGGAAGAGGCTATTACCTCAAAGACGGAGGGTATTACTTCGCTATCAACGACAACCTGGACATTAGCCTCATCGCCGAACTTTACACCAACTTAAGTTGGAAGGGCGAGATAAAGAGCAACTACTACAAAAGATATAAGTACAGAGGGAGCGTTGACGTGAGTTATGGACGTTACCGCCAAGGACTTAAGGAGGACACGAGCCGTTTTAAGGTGTTTAGTGACTTCAAGGTGAGTTGGCAGCACAGCCAGGATGCCAAGGCTAACCCTAACAGCCGCTTTACCGCCAATGTGAACTTGCAAAGCCGTAACTACAGCAAGACCACTACTAACAGCAACGACTATTTCAATAGCACTACCACAAGTAGCGTTTCGTACAACACCAAATTGGGCAGCGCTTTCAACTTCAGTGCCGCGCTTAACGAAAGTTTCAACACGCAAACGGGGCTAATGAGCCTGAAACTGCCCAACATTGCGCTTTCCAGCGTGACACTCTATCCGTTTAGGAACAAGAATAGCAGCGGCAACTACAAGTGGTTTGAGAATGTCTCTATGAGTTATGTCCTCAATGGAGGCAACAATCTATCCATTCCCGATACCGACATTTTTAAGAAAAGCATGCTGAACAAGATGCAGTATGGTGTGAGCCACAGGATACCCGTGCAGAGCAGCGTAAAGGTGCTGCGTCACTTCAACTGGACGAACGGTTTGAGTTACAACGAACGGTGGCATTGGAGTACCATCGAAAAACATATCGACGATAGCACGCAGCGCGTTTACATAGATACGATACAAGGCTTCAAGGCCAATCGCGACTTTAGTTTCTCCTCCTCGCTGAACACAAGAATCTATGGCATGTTCAACTTCCGGTTTGCCCATGTCAAAGCGTTGCGCCATGTGATCAACCCATCTGTCTCTTTCAATTTCACACCCGACTTCGGCAACGAAAAATTAGGCTATTGGAAGAGTTATACAGACAGCACGGGCTATGTGCACCGTTATAGCATCTTCGAGCAAAGCTTGTACGGAGGTCCTGCCGATGGGAAAAGTGGTCGTCTTTCGTTTGTCGTTGGCAATTCATTGGAGGCCAAGATAAAGCCTTTTATTCAGAAGGACACAGGCCAAGATGAGGAGACCTTGAAGAAGGTAACGCTCATAGAGAACTTAAGCATTGCCATGAGTTACGACATGGCGAGAGATTCGCTTAATTGGAGCGACCTTACGATAAACGGCCGCACCACGTTGTTCGGTAGTTTGGTGCTGAATTACAGCGGCAGTTTCATCCCTTACGTGGTAGACAGCGCGGGACGCAAGCACAACCAACTACTATGGGAAGCCAAAAAGAAATTGTTCCAGCGTTCCAATAGTACTTGGAGTGCGCAGTTGTCCTACAACATCAACAACAAAACTTTCGGCGGCGACGAGAAAGGAAAAGGCGCTTCGCGGGGCGAAATGACACCTCCCATCTTGCAAAGCCCTTATGCCCCCAATCCAGGACTGCTGGCAGGCACCTATGCCGACTTCAACGTGCCATGGAATTTTTCGTTCAACTATACGTTAAGTTACGTGAGTACGTTTGTGGCGGCGCAATACAACTTTAAGAGCAATGTGGTCCAAACCCTCGGTGTCAGTGGCAACTTCAGCCTAACGGAAAATTGGAAAATTAGTCTCACGACGGGCTACGACTTTGAAAACAAAGGGTTGTCCCACACAAGCATCGACATCTACCGCGACTTGCATTGCTGGGAGATGCGTTTTAATTGGGTGCCATTCGGATATTACAAAAGTTGGAACTTCCAAATAAACATCAAGGCCAACTCGCTGAAGGACGTGAAGTGGAACAAACGCAGAAGTTACCAAGACAACGAGGATTACTACCTCTATTGAGCAAAGCTGCGGCTATAGTCATGAAATTGCTACCACTATGGATAAACTGTATTACAACATCAACGAAGTATCGGCCATGCTGGACACCCCAGCCTCCACGCTTCGCTTTTGGGAAAAGGAGTTCAAGGAGTTAAAGCCCGCAAGAGGCGGCAAGGGTTCGCGACAATATACCGCGAACGACATAGCCCTTCTGCGCCGCATCGTTCACTACACAAAGGACTGCGGATTCACTCTCGAGGGCACGCGCGAGCAACTGCGAGGCAACCAAGGCGACGGGCAAAAGGAAAGGGTGATATCTGACTTGAAAGAGGTGCGTAAATTTTTGGTCAGCCTTAAGGAAACGCTATGAGGCTGCTGGAACTTCTATCTCCGGCAAAGAACCGAGAACAAGGCATGGCCGCCATTTCCCACGGGGCAGACGCCGTGTATGTGGGCGCACCGCTATTTGGGGCGCGTGCCAATGCGAGCAACTCGCTTGAGGATATCGAGAGGTTGGCGCGTTATGCGCATCAATACCGAGCCAAAGTTTACGCCACGGTAAATACAGTGCTTTTCGACAACGAACTTGAGGAGGCGCGCAAAATGATAGTGCGCCTTAGTGAAACGGGAATAGATGCGCTTATCGTGCAAGACTTGGGGATATTGGAGATGGATCTTCCTCCTTTGGAGTTGCACGCTTCTACGCAAATGCACAACTTGGACGCGAAGCACGTTCGTTTTTTAGAGGAAGTGGGTTTCAAGCGCATCATCCTACCAAGGGAACTTTCGTTGGAACAAATACGAGAAATGCGTCAAGCAACTACTGCGGAGTTGGAAGCCTTTGTACAGGGTGCTTTATGCGTGTGCTACAGCGGACAATGCTACATGAGCCAATACCTTACGGGCGGCAGCGGAAATAGAGGAAGTTGCAGCCAGCCATGCCGCTCGTCCTACGACTTGTACAACGAGGATGGAGATCTCTTGGAAAAGAAACGCCACCTATTGTCGCTGAAAGATTTCAGCGCAGCGCAGCACATAGAGGCGATGACGGAAGCGGGCGTTGTTTCTTTTAAGATAGAGGGCAGACTGAAAGACCTTTCATACGTGAAGAATGTTACGGCATATTATCGACAATTGATTGATAACATGATGGAAAAGCATCCGGATTGGCAGGCGGCATCCTCGGGCAAGTGCAAGTTCTTTTTTGTTCCAGACTTGGAGCGCACTTACAATCGCGGTTTCACCGATTATTTTCTCAAAGAGCGTCAGCCCATGGCTTCGTTGGCAACGCAAAAGTCGTTGGGAAAGAAAGTAGGCATCGTGAAGAAGATAGCGAACGGTTCCGTTGTGCTGGATTCCAGCGAGCAGTTGGCTGCAGGAGATGGTTTGTGCTACTTTGGGCAAAACGGCGACTTGAAGGGGATGCAAGTGAACCGAGCAACATGTAACGTATTTGTTCCAAATCATTTAGACGAGGATGTCGCGGAGGGAACCCAGTTGTGGCGCAACAACGACTATGCATTTGAGAAACTGTTGCAGGGCAAGACCTCGGAACGTAAAATAGCGGTGGACATGGTGCTGACTGAAACGTGCGACGGTCTCTATTTGCAAGTAACTGACGAGGATGGAAACAATGCCGTTGCGGAGATGACTTGTCAAGGAGAGGTGGCGCGTAATGCCGAAAAAGCCAAGGAGCAATTAACGCGCCAAATTTCAAAATTAGGTGACACTCCTTTTGTTATCAATAGTTTGTCTCTTCCTGAAAACCCTTTGTTTCGTTCGGCATCCCTACTGAACGAGATGCGTCGGACTGCTACGAATGGGTTGGTAGAAAAGCGATTGAAAGCATATCACCCTATGCGCGTCCATACCACAAAGCCCGCTTCTTCGCCGAAGTATCCTCTTCCAACTGTGGACTACCATGCAAACGTGGTGAACAAGATGGCTGAAAAATTCTACAACCATCATGGAGCAAGCGTTATGGAATATGGAGTAGACCAAACGCACGACTATGTTGGCAAGGCTTTGATGACAACGAAATACTGTTTGCGTTATGAATTAGGTCAGTGCCTAAAAATGAAAAACAACGCTGCGGTTGCCCCCAAATATAGAAAAGGGTTGTTGTTGCGCAACAATCAGCGCCTATTTCGCCTTCGGTTCGATTGCGAACGATGTGAGATGCAAATCTTTTTAGAGTTAGAGCAGCACCATTACGATGGCCACCAAGACAAACAAAACAGCAAATAATGTCCATCGGCGCTGTTTTATTTCTATGTTCCTTCTTCCCAGCATGATGCCGAGATACGAGAGCAAAAAGACCAGCAAGAAAAGGGGTAAGGATGCGATTAACCACGCTTGTTGAACATAAGCAAGGAAGCCGATGCCCATACCTCCAATCAAGTCGTTGATACCAAGTGCAATGGATAGTAGAAACAGGGTCGAAAAGCGCGAAATGTCATAAGCGGTGCCGTTTTTCTTGTCGAATAGGTTTAATGAAAGCTTGGCAGCCAACAAAAGCATGATGCCCACAAAAACGTAAGAATCCAGGTTGCCCGTTGAGAAGCGCCAAAGGCTTCCAAACCAAATGCCGAACAGCAAAAACAACGTTTGAACGCTTGCCAACAAGAAAGAATAAGCAAGTCCCCGAGAGAGTTGTATTTTTGTGTGCAGTGTGCAGGCCCGAAAGGTGAGCATGGCTATCAGTCCCATGGAGAGCCCAAAAAGGATATAGGAAAAAAAATTCATTGCAATTGAAGTATTTTCGTTATAGAGACAAAGTCGTCCACACCCAATTGTTCGGCACGCATTGCCAGCATGTTGGCCGGAATGTTTTCCAAAGACAATCCCAAAGTACGCAGCGCGTTGCGCATTGTTTTTCGGCGTTGCCCGAAGCCTGCCTTCACCACCTTGATGAATAGTTTCTCATTGCAATCCAAATGGGTTACCCCGTTCCTGCGCAGGCGTATGACGGCGCTTTTCACTTTGGGGGGAGGGTTGAAGACCTGTTGTTCAACGGTGAACAGGTATTCAATGTCGTAATATGCTGTAAGTAACACGCTAAGAATGCCGTATGACTTGTTGCCAGGAGCTGCCGCCACGCGTTCCGCCACTTCCTTTTGAAACATACCCACAACTACGGGTATGATGTCGCGGTTGTCGAAGACGCGGAAAAGTATCTGCGACGAGATGTTGTAGGGAAAATTGCCAATGAGCGCGTAACGGCTTTCAAACAGGGTAGATAGGTCTATCTTTAGGAAATCGGCCGCAACCACCCGCAGCGAGGGGAAATGTTCGTGCAGATAGGCCACCGATTCTTGGTCCACTTCTACCGCGCACAGGTTCACAGACTTGTCTTCCAGTAGATATTTGGTCAGCACGCCCATGCCCGGCCCCACCTCCAGCACCTGCTGCTGGCATGACGTGCCATCGCCCCATGCCAAAGAGTCCACAATGCGTCGTGCGATGCCTTCGTCGGTGAGGAAATGTTGCCCCAAGGATTTTTTCGCTCTGACTTTCTCCATATTAATAAATACGCAAGAATGTTTTTTTTATTACTTTTGCAATGAAAAAAGTTTGTGCCCTTAAATGGAAAAAACGTTGCTTATGTATAACTATCAGGCTATTATTTCTTTTTTTAAAGGAATGCGCCCTCTTGATATTTCCGAATATTTTCTGCTTTTGGGGCTATCGGTGGCATTTCCGTTATCGTGGTCTTTAGCCGTGTGGTTGATGCTGTTGTGGTTTTTGAACGGCATGGCGCGCATGGCGGCCTATCGCCGCTTCGGTAATGACTACCGTCCCGCCGTGCGTCGTGCGTTGTTGCTGCTGCCGGTGCTTTTTGTCCTCTATGTGATTACGATGACCTATACCGCAAATGCGTCAGAGGGTTGGGACACGCTTGCCAAAAAATTGCCCATGTTGCTGGTTCCATGCTATTTTCTAATAGGTAAGGTAGATTATCTCACCACCCGCCGCGCGCGTGCCATAGGATATTTCTTCACAGTTTCATGCGCCTTGATGGGCGTTTCGTACATAGTGTATGCTTTGTGGAGGATGGCCTTCCAAGGGACGGGTTCCTCTATTTTTTTCTACGCCAGCCAGAAGTTGCCGCACCATACCTATAGTTCTATGTATTTCCTCTTTTCTTTGTCGTTCCTCTATTTGGAGCATAGGAAGTATGGGTCCAAAATGTCGCGTCTACAGAAAGTTACAATGCTGATATGCGGCATTGTGCTCACAATCATTACCCTTTTTGTTCAGTCGCGCAGCGGATTGTTATGTCTGTTGGTGCTTTTCCTTGCCGCATTGTCGGACATTGTCTTTGCGCGGATGAGGCAACGAAGGGGAGTGGCCTTGGTGGTGGGTGCCGTGCTGCTGGCGTCTTTTACAGCTTTGTTTTTGGTGGGAGGGCAAAATAGGTTGCTGAAAACCGCAAAGATGGTTTCGGTTGACAAGCACCAAGACATTCGCGTCGAAATTTGGAACAACGCCTTGCAGGTCATCAAGAAAAACCCCATCTTTGGTGTTGGGGTGGGCGACCGGTTCAACGAATTGGAAAACAACCATGAACGTCAATTCTTGGTTAGTCCTTATTATTCTTGGCACCCTTATAACCCCCACAATCAATTTCTCGATGCATGGCTAACGGCGGGCCTGCCGGGCTTGCTGCTCACCCTTGCGCTATTTGTGGTGCCTCTTGTGGGAGCTTTGCGCGCCAAGCCCAAACGATGGCTCACGCTTTGCTTTCTTTTCATTACGGGTGTCTCCTGTTTGGTGGAGTCGGTCTTGGAGCGCCAAATGGGCATCCTCTTTTTCGTCTTCGCATACAGCTTGCTTTTGACCACGCAGTCCAAGTTGGAACGACCCCGCATGTCTCTGCAAACATCATGCTCCCAGTCGGGTATCAGGGTTACATCACGTGGCGGAAATGTACTTTTGCAGAATGTTGATTTCAAGATGTCTTACGGGAAGAACCTCATGAATTATCCATGGCGAGATAATGGTTTTTGTGCGAGATGGCACAGAGGCTATTCTGCGCGTCTTTGAGTTGGATAATAGGGAATTGACGTATCCCAACGTATTACTATTGTGAAACGTAGCCAAGGGCGCATGCGTTGTTCAGTTGATGAAAGGAGCGTGCTAGACACCTTTGTCGAGTAGAAAGGGAGTGTTTTTCAGTTCGTCTTGGGCACAACGGGGGCGTACAGGAGGACTGTGCAAGTACCAGGCGAGGAGGTAGGCAGCACACATCTCCTGCTTATCTCCCACCATGGTGGGAGATAAGCAGGAGATGTGTGC